>JAHFRE010000324.1 GCA_023258955.1 Sterolibacterium sp. | reverse complement strand
CGGACCACCACCGTACCGGTGCTGGGAATGGCGTTGACCGACTTGCTCAGACTGAACAGCTGATTGAGCACTTGCAGCACGGTGGCCGAATACCCTTGCTCCTCCAGCGGCAGGCTATAGACCTTGCCGCGATATTCGACCGCGGCGATGTCGTACTGCTGCGGTTGATTGGTGACGACGCGGAACAGCGCGTGGCTCTTGCCCTGGTGCTGGTAGGCGACCGCCTCCGGCGAGTACAGGTTGATGATGTCGTCGCCGGACTCGGACTGGTAGCGGACCAGATCGCCCAGATAGTTGAACACGGCGTTGGTCGAACGCATCTCGACCGTCATCGACGCATCGACAGTGCTCAGAACGTTCTTGTCGGCCACCTCCGCCGCGCCCGCCGCCGGCTTGGCCTTGCGCAGCGGCGAATCCGCGCAGAGCGAAGTCTGGGGCAAGGCCGACTGGCCCTTTTCCTCGCCCAGGAAACAGAAATTGGCGACCATTCCCCCTGGCCTGTAGAAACGGTAACCACCGGGAACCTTGGCCAGAAACAGGCCGGGCAGGGTCTTCGAGATTTCGGTCGACCGTCCCGCCTTGAGGTCATCGTCGGTCAGCAAGGGCCCGATCGCCTCGCTCGCGGAACTGCCCACCTCGGTGGTGAGGCGGTACTGCAGCAGGGAGGTCAGAGCGACGCGAAACAGCTTGTAATCGCGACCCAAAGGATCGTTGCGATAGGTCACCGTCGGCTTGCCGGGGGTGGTGATGGTGATCTTCTCGACCAGCAGATGCAGCAGCAATTCGGTAGGGATTCCCTGCCGCGCGTAGTGGTTGAAGGTCAGGACGCTGATCGGCGTGAGCAGGCCCTGCAGGAATTCGGCGCTGTCGAGGACCACCACGTCGAAGTTGAAGCCGCTGGTCACCTGCAGCGAAACCGAGGGCGCCAGCGCGTTGGTCACCGAGGAACCGGAGAGCGAACCCGCGGTCAGCGACCGGGTACCGCTGAGCCCGGGTCCGATCGAATTCTGTCCGTTGCCGCGCACCACCTGGATGCCGGTGAACAGCAGCGGCATGTCCTCGCTGGCGCGGACGATGTTGAGCAGCATGAGCTGGTTGCGCGCCTTCTCCACCGAGGTGTTGTAGCCCACGGTCCACGAGGAAAAATCGCTCAAGGTCGCGCAGGCGGAGAGGACCAGCGAAAGCGCCGCGCAGGCGAGCAGACTGGCGCTGCGCCGGACCCGCTCGAGCGATGGCCGTTTGTAGGTGTTCAAAGCAATCGTGATCATGATGCGCACTCCTCCCAAATTGGATGAACCCACCATTACTTTAGATTTATAACATCTGCCTGTGGTGGCGGCAAGTAGTCATCAGGCGAGTCCGCTACGGTCGCTCGGCAAGCTCGCCGCGGCGCCCCGCTCGAGGTGAAGACGGATGCTGCCGACGTGATTGCCGTGGCCGAAGCGCTGACCCGCGAAGCGACCGGCGCCGACGTTGATGGCGACCACCGCGCCGTCGCGATCGATCAGCGGTGCGCCGCTGGTGTACGGCGCGCCCTCCTGCGGATCGGCGAAGCGGAAGATGAAGCTGCGCTCGGTCGCCTCGACCACCACCGCCTCGCTGGTCCTCAGGCTCGTGCCCGGGCGGCGCGCGGCGAGCCAGACCGGGTCGCCCGGGCGCGGCGTCGCGCTCGCCAGACGACCAGCGACGACGCGTGCCGCGGCTGAAACGCGGAAGGCGGCGAGGTCGCGGTCGGACAGCGGTTCCTCTTCGCCGAGGCGTGCTTCGGGCAGGGTCAGCATCGCTGGCGCGACGCCCAGTTCGGCCGGCATCCAATTCTCGGCGAAGACATCGTAGAGGCCGACCTCGCTGACCAGGCCGGGCAGTTCCTCGCCGCTGTAGGCGTGGTTGTGCACGCTGCAATCGAGACCGACGCGCTTGATCAGTTCGTCCATCACGTGCAGCGCCGTCAGGAGCAGCGCCTGCCCCCCGTCTTCGGCCGCGACGACGCAGCCGTAGGCGCCGAAGAAGGAGTCGCGGCCGACGCGGAACTCGGGACGAACGACGAAGCGATCCGGCACCGCAGGGGCACTCGCCGTGGCCAGCGGCGGCGCCAGCCATTGCTGGCAGCGATCGCTGGAGACGCCTTCGCGTGCGCGAAAGACGTGTTCATGACGGCCCGCGTGCTGGGCGTAGCCCCCGGGCGCCGGGTGTTCGACCTGGCCGCGCTCGAAGGCGCGGAAGCAGGCTTCGCACAGGTCGTTGTCCGGCCCGGCGGGACAGCTCAAGCACTCGAAGCGGCGTCCGACGATCGGCTGCACGCCGCAGGCGTGACAGTGGTTCCAGACGTGCACCCGATCGCTCAAGGGCCGGCCCGCAAGCGAAGATCGGCGCCGGCTAGCGCGTCTGTCCGGCCTTTCCCATCGCCTCGATCAGGCTCTTCGGACGCATGTCGGTCCAGTTCGCCTCGATCCAGTCCAGGCACTCCTGGCGCTTGCCCTTCGGCCCGACCGTCGACCATCCCGCCGGCACCTCGCGCCAGGCGGGCCACAGCGAATGCTGGTTCTCGTGATTGATCAGCACCAGGTAATCGGCGCTGTCGTCTTCAAAGGGATTCGTCATGATGGGTTTCCTTCAAGCGCTGAGCTTCGATAGGCACTCGCGCAGCCGTTCGGCGAGCGTCGTCACTGCGGGGGGCTGCATCAGCGTCATATGGGTTCCGGGAACGATATGCAGCTCGCAGCCATTCAATGCAAGTTTACACCAACCCTTCTCTGGATCCTGCTCCGCCAGTGCGGCACGTTCCTCGCTCTGCAACAGGGTGATCCGCCCCGGATAGGGCGCCAGCCGGTAGCTGCAGCCGGCGACGATGTTGCTCTTGTAGACGCGGAGAAAACGCCGCAAGCCTTGCGCATCGAAGTCCGGAGGAACCAGACCGCGCTGGTGCGCGATCGCCACGACGTTGTTCAAGCGCTCCTCCGCATCGAGTCGCCGCAAGTCCTCCGCGCTCAGCCCGAGATCTGGCGGCAGCAGGTTGCACAGCAGGGTGGCATCGTCGACCTCGTCGGCCGTCGCCTCGTCGAGCGCCGGCGATGCGCTGTCGAGCAACGCCAGCAAGGACACCCGAGCCCCCTGCCGGCACAGCTGCTGCGCCATTTCGTAGGCGACGCGGCCGCCGTAGGAATAGCCGCAGAGCAGATAGGGGCCATCGGGCAGCAGCTCCCGGATCGCCTCGACGTACAGCGCCGCCATCGCCGGGATGCTGGTGAGCGGCTCCTGCCCCTCCTCCATGCCGATCGCCTGCAGGCCATAGAACGGCTGATCGGCGCCGAGTTCGCGCGCCAGCGCCGCGTAGCCGATCGCCAGCCCGCCTTGCGGATGCACGCAGAACAGCGGCGGCCGCGCGCCGCCGCTTTGCAGCGGCACCAGCGGCGACCAGGGCAGGCCGAGGCGCAGCGCCTGCGCCAGCTCCTCGACGGTGCGCTGGCGGAACACCGCCGCCGCCGAAATTTTGACGCCCAGCTCCGCCGCGATGCGGGTGACCAGGCGCAAGGCGAGGAGCGAGTGGCCGCCGAGCGCAAAGAAATCGTCGCGCACGCCGACCCGCGCGACGCCCAGCAGCTCCTCCCAGAGACGCGCCAGCCGCAGTTCGAGCGCGTCGCGCGGCGCGACGGCGATGGCGCTGCCGCCCGGATCGGGCGCGGCCTCGGCGAGGGCGCGCCGATCGAGCTTGCCGTTGGGCGTGAGCGGCATCGCCGCGAGGACGACGATGCTCGCCGGCACCATGGCCTCGGGCAGTCGCTCGGCGGCGTAGGCGATCAGGGCGCGCACCGGCTCCTGAGTCACGACGTAGGCCAAGAGCCG
>JAHFRE010000323.1 GCA_023258955.1 Sterolibacterium sp. | reverse complement strand
CAGACCCGACACCGGAGTTTCCTTTGGCGCGCCGCAGAGTAGTCATCACCGGCCTGGGCATCGTGTCGCCCGTGGGCAACACGATCACCGAGGCTTGGGACAACATCCTCGCCGGACGTTCCGGCATCGGTCCGATCACCCGCTTTGACGCCTCGGCCTTCGCCGCGCGCATCGCCGGGGAAGTGCGCAATTTCGACGTCAACGCCTACCTGACACCCAAAGAGGCGCGCCGCATGGACCTGTTCATCCATTTCGGGATGGCGGCGGGCATCCAGGCGTTTCGCGACGCCGGCCTGGCGGTGACGGCGGAGAACGCCGAGCGGATCGGCGTCAACATCGGCGCCGGACTCGGCGGCATCCATACGATCGAGAACACCCACAGCGAGTGCCTGGCCGGTGGGCCGCGCAAGATCTCGCCCTTCTTCGTCCCCGGCACCATCATCAACATGGTGGCGGGCAATCTGTCGATCATGTTCGGCCTCAAGGGGCCCAACCTGGCGATGGTCACCGCCTGCACCACGGCCACCCACTGCATCGGCGAATCCTCGCGCATCATCGAGTACGGCGACGCCGACGTGATGCTCTGCGGCGGCGCTGAGTCCACGGTGAGCCCGCTGGGCGTCGGCGGCTTTGCCGCGGCCAAAGCGCTATCGACGCGCAACGACGATCCGACCACGGCCAGCCGGCCCTGGGACAAGGATCGCGATGGCTTCGTCCTCGGCGAGGGCGCCGGGGTGATGGTGCTCGAGGAATACGAGCACGCCAAGGCGCGCGGCGCGCGCATCTACGCCGAGGTGGTGGGCTACGGCATGAGCGCCGACGCCAACCACATGACGGCCCCGGCGGAGGATGGCGACGGCGCCCGCCGCTGCATGATCAACGCCATCAAGAACGCCGGCATGAACCTCGACGAGATCGACTACATCAACGCCCACGGCACCTCAACGCCGCTCGGCGACCTCGCCGAGACCGTCGCGGTGAAGCGCTGCTTCGGCGACCACGCCAGCAAGTTGGTGGTCAATTCGACCAAGTCGATGACCGGCCATCTGCTCGGCGCCGCTGGCGGCGTCGAGGCCATCTTCACGGCGCTGGCGCTCTACCACCAGGTGTCGCCGCCCACCATCAACATCTTCTCCCAGGATCCCGCCTGCGACCTCGACTACTGCGCCAACCAGGCGCGGCCGATGCCGATTCGCGCGGCGCTGTCCAATTCCTTCGGCTTCGGCGGCACCAACGGCACCGTCGCCCTGCGCCGCTTCTGAGCGCTCTGCGGTGCGGCTGCCGCTGACGCTGCAGCTCCACCGTTCGCGCCGACTCGACCTGCTGTTGGCGAGCTTGCACCTCGCCGCCATGACGGCAACGCTGTTGGCCGCCTTGCCTTTGATCCTGCGCTTGCTGCTGCTCGCGGCGATCGCCGTCGCCGCCGGGTTCACGCTGCGGCGCCTCGGCCGTGCCGCCTGTCGCCTCACCCTGCGCGGCGATGGCCTGCTGGAAATAGAGCGCGACGGCGCTGCCGCCGCATCAGCCCAGGTCCTGGCGCAGAGTACGGTGATGAACTGGTTGACGGTGTTGCTGTTGCGCGGCGAGCGCGGCCGCGAAGCCCTGACCATCCTGCCCGATGCGCTGTCGAGCGAGGATTTCCGCGCCCTGCGCCTGTGGCTGCGCTGGCGCGCCGAGCTGTCCTAGCTTCTCGTTCCTGGCCGCAGGATGGTGTCACGGGCGCGCGCCAGGGCCTGCGGATAGTCGAGCGAATAGTGCAGGCCGCGGCTCTCGCGGCGACGCTTGGCGCAGGCGACGATCAGGTGGGCGGTGAGTACCAGGTTGCGCAGTTCGATCAAATCGTTGCTGATGCGGAAGTTGGCGTAGAACTCGGCGATCTCGCGCTCCAGCAGGCGGATCCGGTGCTGCGCCCGGGCCAGGCGCTTGTTGGTGCGGACGATGCCGACGTAGTCCCACATGAAGCGCCGCAGCTCGTCCCAGTTGTGGGCGATGACGATCTCTTCGTCGGCGTCGGTGACGCGGCTCTCGTCCCACGGTGGCAGCGCCGGCATCTGCCGCGGTGCTGCCGCCAGGATGTCGCGCGCCGCCGCCTCGCTGAACACCAGGCATTCGAGCAGCGAGTTGCTGGCCAGGCGATTGGCGCCGTGCAGTCCGGTGCAGGCGGTCTCGCCGACCACGTAGAGCCCGTCGATGTCGCTCTTCGCCCTGAGGTCGGTGACGACGCCGCCGCAGGCATAGTGGGCGGCGGGGACCACCGGAATCTGGTCGCGGCTGATGTCGATGCCCAGCTCGAGGCAGCGGGCGTGGATGTTGGGAAAATGTTCGACCAGGAAGGTCGCGCCCTTGTGCGTCATGTCGAGGAAGACGCAGTCCAAGCCGCGCTTCTTCATCTCGAAGTCGATGGCGCGGGCGACCACGTCGCGCGGCGCCAGTTCGGCGCGGGCGTCGTGCTCGGGCATGAAGCGGGTGCCGTCGGGCAGGCGCAGGATGCCGCCTTCGCCGCGCATCGCCTCGGAGATGAGGAAGGACTTGGCTTGCGGATGGTAGAGGCAGGTCGGATGGAATTGCACGAATTCCATGTTGGCCACCCGGCAGCCGGCCCGCCAGGCCATGGCGATGCCGTCGCCGGTGGCGGTGTCCGGATTGGTGGTGTACACATAGACCTTGCCGGCGCCGCCGGTGGCCAGCGCCGTGTGGGCGGCGCGAAAGGTCAGGACGCCGCCGCCGTCGATGTCGAGCACGTAGGCACCGAGACAGCCGAGCTGCGGCTGGCCGATCTTGGCGCCGGTGATCAGGTCCACGCCGATGTGCCGCTCGAACAGCTGAATGTTGGGGTGGCGGCGCAGCTTCTCGGTCAGCGCCTGCTGCACCGCCAGGCCGGTGGCGTCGGCGACGTGGATCACCCGCCGCTGGCTGTGGCCACCCTCGCGCGTCAGGTGGTAGCCAAGGGCCGAAGTCTCGTCGCGAGTGAATGGCACGCCTTCCTCGATCAGCCAATCGATGGCAGCGCGGCCGTGCTCGACGACGAAGCGGGTGGCCTCGCGATTGCACAAGCCGCCACCCGCGGTCAGGGTGTCGGCGATATGCGCGTCGGTGGAATCGGTGCCGTCGAGCACCGCGGCGATGCCGCCCTGGGCCCAGCCCGAGGCCGAATCGCCGACGGCGTTCTTGGTGACCAGGGCCACGCGCTTGTGGTCGGCTAGGCGCAGGGCCAGCGATTGGCCGGCGAGGCCGCTGCCGAGGATCAGGACGTCGAAACTGAGCATGCTGGCGATGTTCGGCAAAGGACAAAACTATAGCACGCGGCGGTCGCGCCCCAGTAGCCCTGCTCGCAACTGAACCATTCGCGGTGACGCTTGTCTTTTGCTTATCGGTTTGATGCCGGCTGCGGTGGCTCGCCGGGCGTGGTTTTGGCTTCGGGTATACTGACAGCATCAGAACTCGAACGACAGGCCCAATGGGAGACCGCGAAGCTGACCAGGTACTGGTCGAGCGCGTACAGCACGGCGACAAGCAGGCGTTCGGGCTGCTCGTCGCCAAGTATCAGCGCAAGCTGATTCGGCTGCTGTCGCGCTTGATTCGCGATCCCGCCGAGGTCGAGGACGTGGCGCAGGAGGCGTTTATCAAGGCCTACCGGGCGCTACCCGGCTTCCGTGGCGACAGCGCCTTCTATACCTGGCTCTATCGCATCGGCATCAATACCGCGAAGAACTACCTCGCTGGTCAGGGGCGACGCGCGCCGACGACCACGGATTACGCCAACGAGGAGGCGGAGGGCTTTGAGGATGGAGATCAGTTGCGCGACAACAACACGCCGGAGCGCATTCTGCTGTCGAAGGAGATCGGCAACACCGTCGAA
>JAHFRE010000116.1 GCA_023258955.1 Sterolibacterium sp. | reverse complement strand
CGGCAAGCAGATGTTCTACAAGCAGCTGGAAATGGGGCTCGTCGGTGCCTACCAGTACGCGGCGGAGGTGATGGCCTGCAATATGCAGGCCGAGGATGTGGGCGAAGGCATCGATGCCTTCATGGGTAAGCGGCCGCCGCGCTGGAGGGGATGCTGAGCGCATTGCCGAAATCCTATTCCTGCCGGATAATTGCCAACAAAGCCCAATAAGAAGCCGCCCTTCCGGTGGCAGGCGGACAAACAAGGGAATGAGCGAAGACTACATTCTGGAGACGCAAGGCCTGGTCAAGGAGTTCAAGGGCTTCATCGCGGTGGCGGGTGTCAGCCTCAAGGTGAGGCGCGGTCACATCCACGCGCTGATCGGACCGAACGGCGCTGGCAAGACCACCTGCTTCAACCTGCTCACCAAGTTTCTCGAACCGACCAAGGGCACGATACGCTACAAGGGTGTGGACATCACGCGCGAGGCGCCGGCGCAGATCGCCCGTCGCGGCATCGTCCGCTCCTTCCAGATCTCCGCCGTGTTTCCGCACCTGACGGTGCTGGAGAACGTGCGCATCGCCCTGCAAAGGAAGCTGGGCAACTCCTTCCATTTCTGGCGGTCGCACGACACCCTGACGCAGCTCGATCCCCGCGCCGGTGAACTGCTGGCCGAGGTGGGCCTCGAATCCTACGCCAAGATGGTGGCGGTGGAATTGCCCTACGGGCGCAAGCGGGCCCTGGAGATCGCCACCACCCTGGCGCTGGAGCCCGAGCTGATGCTGCTCGACGAGCCGACCCAGGGCATGGGCCACGAGGACGTGGATCGGGTGATGCAGCTGATCAAGAAGGTTTCCGCCAATCGCACCATCCTGATGGTCGAGCACAATATGAAGGTGGTGGCGGGAATCTCCGACACCATCACGGTGCTGGCGCGCGGTTCGGTGCTGGCCGAGGGCGCCTACGCCGAAGTCTCCGCCCATCCCAAGGTGATCGAGGCCTACATGGGAACCGAGCATGTCGACTGAGTACTTGCGGTTGACGGATGTCCACGCCTTCTACGGCGAGTCGCACATCCTGCACGGCATGGACCTGGTGGTGAATAGCGGCGAGTGCGTCTCGCTGCTCGGCAGGAACGGCGCCGGCCGCACCACGACGCTGCGCGCCATCCTCGGCCTGACCGGGCGGCGCACCGGCTCGATCATGGTCAATGGCCGCGAGGCGATCGACCTGGCGCCGCATCAGATCGCCCAACTGGGCGTCGGCTATTGTCCGGAGGAACGCGGCATCTACGCCAGCCTCTCCTGCGAGGAAAATCTGCTGCTGCCGCCGCGCGTGGGCAGCGGCGGGATGAGTCTGGATGAGCTCTACGCGATGTTCCCCAACCTCGCCGAGCGCCGCGCCAGCCAGGGCTCGCGGCTGTCCGGCGGCGAGCAGCAGATGTTGGCGATGGCGCGCATCCTGCGCACCGGCGCGCGCCTGCTGCTGCTCGACGAGATTTCCGAGGGGCTGGCACCGGTGATCGTGCAGAAGCTGGGCGAGATCATCCGCGCCCTGAAGGCCAAGGGTTACACCATCGTTCTGGTCGAACAGAATTTTCGCTTTGCCGCGCCGCTCGCCGATCGCATGTACATCGTCGAGCACGGACAGGTGGCGGCCGAGATCTCCCGCGAGGAACTCGGCAGCAAGCAGGAGTTGTTGAAGCAGTATCTCGGCGTCTGAAGCTCGCGCAGTCAGACCAGGGAATCGATCCAAGCTGCGCTTATCATTTGGGGGACAATATGAAACAGAAGACTCTGGTAATGCTGATGGCGATGGCGATCACCGCGCTCGCCTCGCAAGCGGCCCTGGCCCAGGCGGCGAAGGCCAAGACCGGCAAGCTGTCCGGCGACATGGTCAAGATCGGCGTCATGAATGACATGGCCGGGCTCTACGCCGATATCGGCGGTCCCGGCTCGGTCGAAGCGGCGAAGCTGGCCGTCGCCGACTTCGGTGGCAAGATCTTCGGCAAGCCGATCGAGGTGGTCTTCGCCGATCACCAAAACAAGCCCGACGTCGGCGCCGCCAAGGCGCGCGAGTGGTTCGATACCCAGGGTGTCGACATGATCACCGACGTGCCGACCTCATCGGTCGCGATCGCCATCGCCAAGGTGGCCAACGAGAAGAAGCGCGTGTACATGAACACCGGCGCCGCCACCAAGGCGCTGACCAACGAGGAGTGCAATCCCTACACGGTGCACTACGCCTACGACACCTACGCCCTGGCCAACGGCACGGGCAAGGCGATCGTGCAGACCGGCGGCAAGAGCTGGTTCTTCCTGACCGCCGACTACGCCTTCGGCCACGCCCTCGAAGCCGACACCGCGGCGGTGGTGAAGGCTTCCGGCGGTGAGGTCAAGGGCGCGGTGCGCCATCCGCTGTCGGCCTCGGACTTTTCTTCCTTCCTGCTCCAGGCGCAAGCCTCCAAGGCGCAGATCATCGGTCTGGCCAACGCTGGCGGCGACACCATCAATTCGGTCAAGGCGGCCAACGAATTCGGCCTGACCAAGAACCAGACCCTGGCCGGCCTGTTGATGTTCATCACCGACGTGCACAGCCTGGGCCTGAAGACGGCGCAGGGGATGATGCTGACCGACGCCTGGTACTGGGACTCGAATGACGAGACGCGCAAGTTCAGCAAGCGCTTCTTCGAAAAGATGAAGCGCATGCCCAGCTTCGACCAGGCGGCTGTCTATTCGACGACCCTGACCTACCTCAAGGCGGTGCAGGCCGCCGGCACCGACGACGCCGACGCGGTGATGGCAGAGCTGAAGAAGACCAAGATCAACGACCTGTTCGCCAAGGGCGGCTACATCCGCGCCGACGGCCGCATGGTGCATGACATGTATCTAATGCAGGTGAAGAAGCCGGAAGAATCTAAGTATCCGTGGGATTATTTCCAGTTGAAGAAGGTGATCCCGGCGGAAGAGGCATTCCAGCCGCTGTCGTTGTCGAAGTGTTCGCTGGTGACCAAGAAATAGGCAGTCCACAGCAAACGGCGGGCGGCACCATCACGCCGCCGCCCGCCTTCATCCTGCGACCGGCATGAAACCATGAGCGAGATCTTCGGTATTCCCATCCAGGCCTTCATGGGCCAGTTGATGCTGGGCCTGGTCAGCGGCTCCTTCTACGCCATGCTCAGCCTGGGCCTGGCAGTGATCTTCGGCATGCTCAACATCATCAATTTCGCTCACGGCGCCCTCTACATGGTCGGCGCCTTTCTCGCCTGGTTCGGCCTCACCTATCTCGGTATCGGCTACTGGCAGGCGCTGCTCGCCGCGCCGCTGGCGGTCGGTGCGTTCGGCGTGCTGATCGAGCGCAGCATGTTGCAATGGCTGTACAAGCTCGATCACCTCTACGGCCTGCTCCTGACCTTCGGCCTGGCGCTGGTGCTCGAAGGCCTGTTCACTAACGTCTTCGGCGTTTCCGGCCAGCCCTATTCGATACCCGACGAGCTGTCGGGGGCCTTCAACCTGGGCTTCATGTTCCTGCCCAAGTACCGCGCCTGGGTGATCGTCGCCTCCCTCAGCGTCTGCTTCGCCACCTGGTTCGTGATCGAGAAGACGCGACTGGGCGCCTACCTGCGCGCCGCCACCGAGAATCCGCAGCTGACCCAGGCCTTCGGTATCAACGTGCCGTTGATGGTCATGCTCACCTACGGCTTCGGCGCGGCGCTGGCCGGTCTGGCCGGAGTGCTGGCGGCACCGGCGATCCAAGTCAGCTCGCTGATGGGTTCCAACCTGATCATCGTCGTCTTCGCCGTGGTGGTGATCGGCGGCATGGGTTCCATCTTCGGTTCGATCGTCACCGGCCTGGGCCTGGGCGTGATCGAGGGCCTGACCAAGGTGTTCTACGCCGAGGCTTCCTCGACCGTGGTCTTCATCATCATGGCCATCGTCCTGATGTTCCGGCCCTCCGGCCTGTTCGGGAGAGAGCGATGAGCGGGCAGCGGCTCTCCTACCTGGTGTTGCTGGCGCTGGCCCTGGCGTTGCCCTTCTTCGTCTATCCGGTGCTGGTGATGAAGGTGCTGTGTTTCGCGCTGTTCGCCTGCGCCTTCAACCTGCTGCTCGGCTACACCGGCCTGCTCTCCTTCGGCCACGCCACCTTCTTCGGCACCGCCGGCTACGTCGCCGGCCACGCGCTCAAGGTGTGGGGCCTGCCCACCGAACTGGGCCTGCTGGTGGGCACCGGCGCTGCGCTGGCGCTCGGTTGGCTCATCGGCAGCCTGGCGATCCGCCGCCAGGGCATCTACTTCGCCATGATCACGCTGGCCCTGGCGCAGATGATGTACTTCTTCTTCTTGCAGGCGTCGTTCACCGGCGGCGAGGACGGGCTGCAGGGCGTGCCGCGCGGTACGCTGCTGGGGGTGATCGACCTCGCCGACGACCTGCACCTCTACTATTTCGTGCTGGCCGTCTTCGTCTTCGGCTTCTGGCTGATCTACCGCACCATCCACTCGCCGTTCGGGCAAATCTTGAAGGCGATCAGGGAGAACGAGGCGCGCGCCATCTCCCTCGGCTACGACGTCGCGCGCTACAAGCTGCTGGTGTTCGTACTCTCCGCCGGACTGGCCGGTTTGGCCGGTGCGACCAAGATGCTGGTGTTCAAGTTCGCCACCCTGTCCGACGCCCACTGGCATCTCTCCGGTGAAGTGGTGCTGATGACCCTGTTGGGCGGCATGGGCACGGTGTTCGGACCGGTGGTCGGTTCGAGCGTCATCGTCACCCTGCAAAACGAGTTGGCCGACAAGGTGGGCTCCCTGGTGACGGTGATCATGGGCAGCATCTTCATCGTCTGTGTCCTGCTCTTTCGCCGCGGCATCGTCGGCGAGATCGCCGCGCTGTACAAGCGCGCTCTGGGCGAGAGAGCCTGAGCCGCGATTGCCGCCACCGCCGCCCCAAGCGGCGCTGTGGCGAGGCAGCGCGGAATCGGCGATAATTGCGGTTTTTCCCCCCTGTTTAGGAGCCTCGTCTTGAAGATCCTGGTAGCCGTCAAACGTGTGGTCGATTACAACGTCAAGGTGCGCGTCAAGTCCGACGGCAGTGGCGTCGACCTGGCCAACGTCAAAATGTCGATGAATCCCTTCGACGAAATCGCCGTCGAAGAAGCGGTGCGGCTCAAGGAAGCCGGCATCGCCACCGAGGTGATCGCCGTCTCGTGCGGGCCGACGGCTTGCCAGGAGACCCTGCGCACGGCCATGGCCCTGGGCGCCGACCGGGCGGTGCTGGCGGAGACCGAGGTCGAGCTGCAGCCGCTGGCGGTGGCCAAGCTGATCAAGGCGGTTGCCGACAAGGAAAAGCCGCAACTGGTGATCTTCGGCAAGCAGGCGATCGACGACGACGCCAACCAGACCGGTCAGATGTTCGCGGCGCTGATGGGCTGGCCGCAGGCCACCTTCGCTTCGAAGGTGGTGAAGGAGGGCGACCGGCTGAAGGTGACGCGCGAGGTCGACGGCGGTTGCGAGACCCTGGACCTGACGCTGCCGGCGGTGGTCACCACCGACCTGCGCCTGAACGAGCCGCGCTACGCGACCCTGCCAAACATCATGAAGGCGAAGAAGAAACCGCTGGAGACGGTGAAACCCGCCGATCTCGGCGTCGATGTGACGCCGCGCCTGACCACCCTCAAGGTGGTCGAACCGGCCAAGCGCAGCGCCGGCGTGCTGGTCGCCGACGTCAAGGAATTGGTGAACAAACTCAAGAACGAAGCGAAGGTGATCTGATGTCCATACTCGTCATTGCGGAACACGACAACGCGTCGCTGAAGGCGGCGACCCTCAACACGGTGGCTGCTGCCGCCAAGATCGGCGGCGAGATCCATATCCTGGTCGCCGGCCACAACTGCGCCGCGGCCGCGGCTGCAGCGGCCAAGGTCGCCGGCGTGGCCAAGGTGCAGCTCGCCGACAGCGCGCTCTACGCCGACCAGACGGCGGAGAACCTGGCCGCCCTGATCGTCGGCCTCGCCAAAGGCTATAGCCACGTGCTGGCGCCGGCCACCTCCAACGGCAAGAACATCCTGCCGCGGGTGGCTGCGGCGCTCGACGTGGCGCAGATCTCGGAGATCGTCGCGGTGGACTCGCCCGACACCTTCGTCCGGCCGATCTACGCCGGCAACGCGTTGGCGACGGTGAAGAGCGCCGACGCGATCAAGGTGATCACGGTGCGCACCACCGGCTTCGACGCGGTGGCGGCGGAGGGCGGCTCGGCCGCCACCGAAAACGTCGCTGCCGGCGCCGATCTGGGCCAGTGCAAGTTCGTCGGACGCGAGCTGTCGAAGTCGGAGCGACCGGAACTGTCGGCGGCCAAGGTGATCGTCTCCGGCGGCCGCGGCATGGGCAGCGGCGAGAACTACCACAAGCTGCTCGAGCCGCTGGCCGACAAGCTCGGTGCGGCGTTGGGCGCCTCGCGCGCGGCGGTCGATGCGGGCTTCGTGCCCAACGACTACCAGGTCGGGCAGACCGGCAAGATCGTCGCGCCGCAGCTCTACTTCGCCATCGGCATCTCCGGTGCCATCCAGCATCTGGCCGGGATGAAGGACAGCAAGGTGATCGTCGCCATCAACAAGGATCCCGACGCACCGATCTTCCAGGTGGCAGACTACGGACTGGTCGGCGATCTATTCGCCGTGGTGCCGGAACTCGTCGCCGAACTGGGCTGAGAGCGGGAGCCGCGATGAGCTACGTCGCCCCCTTGAAGGACATGAACTTCGTCCTGTCCGAACTCGCGGGCCTCAAAGAGGTGACCGCGCTGCCCGGTTACGAGGAGGCGACGCCGGACCTCGTCGCAGCGGTGCTCGAGGAGGCCGCCAAATTTGCCGGTGGCATCCTCGAACCGCTCAACTACAGCGGCGACCAGGAGGGGGCGCGCTGGGCCGACCACCAGGTGACGATGCCCGCCGGATTCAAGGCGGCCTACAGCCAGTTCGTCGAGGCCGGCTGGAACGGACTGGCCTGCGACAGCGAATTCGGCGGCCAGGGACTGCCCAAGCTGGTCGCCGCGGCGGTGCAGGAGATGTGGAAGGCGGCCAACATCTCCTTCTCCCTTTGCCCGCTGCTGACCCTCGGCGCGGTCGAGGCGCTGACCCTGTGCGGCTCCAGCGAGCAGAAGCAAAAGTATCTGCCGAACATGATCGCCGGCCGCTGGACCGGCACCATGAACCTGACCGAGCCGCAGGCCGGCTCCGATCTCGCCGCTGTGCGCACCCGCGCCGTACCGCAGAGCGACGGGACCTACAAGCTGTTCGGGCAGAAGATCTTCATCACCTACGGCGAGCACGACATGGTGGAGAACATCGTCCACCTGGTGCTGGCGCGCACGCCGGACGCACCCGCGGGGGTGAAGGGCATCTCGCTGTTCGTCGTCCCCAAGTTCCTGGTCGACGCGCAGGGCCAGCTCGGCGCCCGCAACGACGCCTACTGCGTTTCGATCGAGCACAAGCTGGGCATACACGCCAGCCCGACCTGCATCATGGCCTTTGGCGACAACGGCGGCGCCGTCGGCACCCTCGTCGGCCGCGAGAACGAGGGCCTGAAGTACATGTTCATCATGATGAACGCGGCCCGCTTCGCCGTCGGTCTCGAGGGTCTGGCCCTGGGCGAGGCCGCCTACCAGAGGGCCGCTGCCTACGCCCGGGAGCGAGTGCAAGGTCGCGACGTCGCCGGATCGGCGAGCAGCGTTGCCATCATCCGCCATCCCGACATCCGCCGCATGCTGATGCTGATGCGCGCCCAAAACGAGGCGATGCGGGCGCTGGCCTATACGGTGGCCGCCGCCCATGACGCGGCCATCCATCACCCCGATCTCGAGCAGCGCCGCCGCCAGCAGGGCTTCGTGGACCTGATGATTCCCGTGGTCAAGGGCTGGAGCACCGAAGTCGGCAACGAACTGGCCTATCTCGGGGTGCAGATCCACGGTGGCATGGGTTTCATCGAGGAGACGGGGGCGGCCCAGTACATGCGCGACGCGCGGATCACCACCATCTACGAGGGCACCACCGGCATCCAGGCGGCCGACCTGATCGGGCGCAAGATAGGGCGCGACGGCGGTGAAACGGCCAAGCAATTGTGCGCCGAGATGCGCCGGATCGAGGCGCAGCTGGCGGCGCACAGCGGCGAGGCTTTCGCGGTGCTGCAGCGCGCGCTGGGGACGGGCATCGCCGCGCTGGAGCAGGCGATCGGCTACGTCGTCGCCAACTACGGCAGCGACATCCGCGCGGTCTCCGTCGGTGCCGTGCCCTTTCTTCGCTTGATGGGCTGCGTCTGCGGCGGCTGGCAGCTGGCGCGAGCCGCCTTGGTGGCCCAGGCGAAGATCGCCAGCGGTGACCAGGATGCCTTCTACCCGGCGAAGATCAACACCGCCCGCTTCTACGCCGACCATTTGCTGGCGCAGGCGCCGGCTTTCGCTCACACCGTCTGTCATGGTGCGAGCGGCGCGCTGGCCCTCGCCGAAGACGAGTTCTAGACAAACGGACATCGATCGCAAAGCAGCGCTGGCCCGGATACTCAGCGAGGCCGAAAGCGGCGAACTGGTCTTTTCCACCCACGCCGAGGTTGCATTGCGGGTGCGTTTGGCGCTGGAAGACCCGCAGTTGCATCTCGACGACGTGGCGCGCCTGGTTCAGGCCGAACCCCTGCTGGCGACCCGGGTCGTGGCCCTGGCCAATTCGGTGGCCTTCAATCGCTCTACACAAACGATCGGCGACGTGAAGAGCGCCGTGGCCATCGTCGGCGTGCAACTGGTGCGCCTGCTCGCCACGGCCCTGATCATGCGCCAGATGGTGGGCGAGGCGGCCACGGAGCGCCAGCGTCAGCTCGCCCAGGGCCTTTGGCAACATTGCGCCCAGATCGCCGCGCTGGCCCACGTGCTGGCGCACCGCCTGACCACCCAGGCGCCGGATCTGGCGCTCTTTGGCGGCATGGTCCACGAAATCGGTGGCTTCTACCTGATCGCTCGCGCCAAGGACTACCCGCAGCTACTGGAGGCTGCGGACGCTGCCGACGACGGCGGCATCGATGCCGATCGCTTGAGCCAGGGCGTGCTGCGCGTCTTGCAGGTGCCGGCGCCACTGGTCGCGGCGATCTCCGGCCTGGCGCAGGCCAGGCTGGCCCTGCCGCCGGACAGCCTCGAACAGATCCTGTTCCTCGCCCACCATCTGTCGCCGGTGGCCAATCCCCTGCTCGCGGGCGTCGCCCCGGACGCCGACAGCCTCGAACTGACGCGGCTGGTCAACGCCGACGCCCGCTTGGCGGTTCTGCTCGCCGAGTCGCAGCGCGAACTGCGTTCGCTGACCGACGCCTTGCAGCTCTGATCGAGGACGCTGAATTTAGGCTTGGCGATGTGAAGTTTGGCATTGAATTTGCGTGTCCAATATTCTAGACTCGGACGGCGATAGCGCCCGTCCTCTACTGCCCATCGGAAAATGTCCTCGCCCGACCAGAGCAACAAGCCGCCCGCCGCTGCCAAATCGCCGTCCGAGCTCGCGCTGGGCTCCAGCCGCGAGCTGGTGGGACGCCGGCTAGGCGCGGCCTGGCGGGAGCTGGCCGAACAGCTGGATGCCGATTTGCAGCAGCAGGCCGAGCGCGTCGAGACGGGCGAGTCGCAGCCGATGCTCGGCGGCTTGCGCGACAAACTGCGCGCCGGCGCCGCCACCGTGGAGGGCTTGCTGCCACAACATTGGCGGCAGGAATTCGACACCGCCTTGCGCGAACCGCCATCGGCGAACCAGGCCGGTGGGAGGGAACTGCAATTGGTGGATCTGGGTGACCTGGACGAAGACCTGGCCTTGCATGCCTTCGCGCGCAAGGTCGAGGCCTGCGCTGCGGATGCGCTCTATGCGGTCGGCCGGCGGGTCGCCTGGTTGTGCGGCAAACGCCGGGCCGGCGACGTCGCCGCCGCCGCCGCCCCCGATATCATCGCTGCGGCGTTGCGCCGCAGCCTGGCCGCCGCCGATTTCGGCTTGAGCGAGCGCATCGAGTTGCTGCGCTGCCTGCTGCAGCACGCCGAGAGCGGTTTTGCTGCCATCTACCCGGAATGGAACGATCACTTGAAGGGCCTCAACGTTCTGCCCGAGCTGAAGCGCGCCTACGGCAGCGCCGAACCGAGCGCAAGCCCGGGCGGGCAGGCCGCCGGCTCGCGACGGGTGGTCGGTGCCGAACTGTTCGGCCTGCTGCAAGGCCTGGTCGCGCACTCCGGCGGCGCGCCGGCAGCGGCGACAACGGGCAGGAACGTCGATACCGCAGCGGCACTGGCCGCCCTCGATCGGTTGCAGCAAGCCGCGCCTGATCTTGCCAACGATCTGGTCGCCCAGGCGGACAGCCTGCGCCAGTTTCGCGCCAGCGATATCGGCCAGGGCCTCGGACAGGTCGACGCGATGACGGTGGATATCGTCGCCATGCTGTTCGACATGATCTTTCAGGACGAAACCATCGCCGATCCGATCAAGGCGCTGATCGGGCGCCTGCAGATTCCGGTGCTCAAGGTGGCGCTTGCCGACCGCAGCTTCTTTTCCACCCGCGCCCACCCGGCGCGCCGCCTGCTCGAGCAGATCTCCCGCGCGGCGGCTCAGCTGGGCAGCGGCGCCGGGCGCAGGGACCCGCTGTACGGCAGGGTGGCGCTGATCATCGAGCGCCTGCGCCGCGAGTCCAACTACGATGCGCTTGTGTTCGACGGGCTGTGTTCCGAGCTCGAGACCTTTCTCGCCGAGCACAGTCGCGCCGCCGACGCCGAAGCCGCCGCCGGCGTGCCGCTGGCCGAAGCCCAGGAACACCACCTGGCGGCGCTCGCTGCTGCCGAGCAGGCGCTCTCGCCCTATATGGCCGAAGCCCCGGCGGCGATCACCGAACTGCTCGGCAACGAATGGCGCGATCTGCTCGCCCGCGCCCACGAGGCCGGCGACCTCGGCGCCTGGGATGAAGCGCTGGCCACCGCCAGCGATCTGGTCGGCAGCGTCAGGATCGCGCCGGGGAGTTCGGGCAGGAAGGCCCTGGTCGGGCTGCTGCCCGGGCTGATCAGGCGCATCCAGGAGGGTTTCGATCGCCTCGACGTCGACTCGGAGCGGCGATTGCATCTGGTCGATGCGCTGTTCGCCCTGCACGCCGCCCTGCTCTCCGGCGACGCTGCCGCGGCACAGCGGAGCCGGGCGCTGGCGCCTGCTTCTGCGGAAGGGGCGGGCGCGGCGGCGCTGGCGGAGGTGGCAAAGCTGGAACGGGGCGACTGGGTCGAGATGGCCCAGGGCGATGGCGCGGCTCAGCGCTACCGCGTATCCTGGGTCGGACCGGCCCGCGGCGTGCTGCTGCTCACCAATCCGGCGCTGCCGCGCGGCGTCGCCCTGCCGCCGCAGGTGCTGGCCCTGCGGCTGGAGCGCGCTCAGGCGCGCATCGTGCCCAGCGAGCCGATCTTCGAGCGGGCCGTGGTGCGCGCCCTGCGCACGCTCACCGACGAGCAGGCGGCCCAGGTCTCGCTCGACTTCACCTGAGCTACATCCCCGGGTAGACCGGGCCTTCGCCGCCCTGCGGGGTCACCCAGACGATGTTCTGCGTCGGGTCCTTGATGTCGCAGGTCTTGCAATGCACGCAGTTCTGGGCGTTGATCTGCAGGCGTGGCTTGCCCTGGTCTTCGAGAATCTCGTAGACACCGGCCGGGCAATAGCGCTGCTCGGGTGCGTCGTAGAGCGCCAGATTGACCTTGATCGGCACCTCGGGATCTTTCAGCGTCAAATGGCAGGGCTCGTTCTCTTCGTGGTTGGTATTGGAGAGGAAGACCGAGGAGAGGCGGTCGAAGGAAACGATGCCGTCGGGCTTGGGGTAGACGATCGGCTGGCAATCGGCGGCCTTCTTCAGCTTCAGGTGGTCGGCCGAGAGCTTC
>JAHFRE010000322.1 GCA_023258955.1 Sterolibacterium sp. | reverse complement strand
TCAGCCAGCGCAAGCGCGCCGAATCGGCTCTGCGCGTCGCGGCGATCGCCTTCGAGACCGAGGAGGGTATCACCATCACCGACGCCGACGAGGTGATCCTCAACGTCAACGAGTCCTTCACTACGATCACCGGCTACCGCGCCGAGGAGGTGATCGGCAAGACGCCGGCGATTCTGAAATCCGGTCGGCACGACCCCCAGTTCTACCAGGCGTTGTGGAAGACCCTGTCGCGCGACCGCTTCTGGCAGGGTGAAATCTGGAACCGGCGCAAGAACGGTGAGGAGTATCCGCAGTGGCTGTCCATCACCGCGGTGACCAACGAAGCCGGGCAGGTCACCAACTACATCGGTTCCTTCTCCGACATCACGCTGCGCAAGCGCTCCGAGCAGACCATCCACCACCTGGCCTTCTACGATCCGTTGACCGATCTGCCCAATCGCCGTCTGCTGCTCGACCGCCTGCAGCAGGCGCTGGCCGCAAGCAGCCGCAACAAGCGTTGCGGCGCGCTGCTCTTGATCGATCTCGATAACTTCAAGACGCTCAACGAGACCCTCGGCCACGACATCGGCGATCTGTTGCTGCAACAGGTCGCCCGGCGCCTCGGCGACTGCATCCGCGACGGCGATACGGTGGCCCGCCCCGGCGGCGACGAATTCGTGGTCATGCTCGAAGATCTCAGCGGCAACCTGGGTGAAGCCGCGAGCCAGGCGGAGAGCGTCGGCGAGAAGATTCTGCTCGCCTTGAACCAGAACTACCGCCTCGACGGCCACGACCACCACAGCACGCCGAGCATCGGCGTCACCCTCTTCTCCGATCGCCAGGGAACCACCGAGGAATTGCTCAAGCGCGCCGACCTGGCCATGTACCAGGCCAAGGCCGCCGGACGCAACACCTTGCGCTTCTTCGATCCGCAGATGCAGGCGCTGGTGAGCAGCCGCGCCGCGCTCGAGGCCGACCTGCGCCTGGCGCTGCAGCGCGAGCAGTTCGTTCTCCACTACCAGGCGCAGGTCGACGGCGCGGGTGCGGTGAGCGGGGTGGAGGCGCTGATCCGCTGGCAGCATCCGCAGCGCGGTCTGCTGTCGCCGCTCGAGTTCATTCCCCTGGCGGAGGAGACCGGCCTGATCCTGCCCCTCGGCTACTGGGTGGTGCAATCGGCCTGCGCCCAGCTCGCTGCCTGGGCCGGTGCGTCGCAGACGGCGCATTTGAGCATCGCCGTCAACGTCAGCGCGCTGCAGTTTCACCACCGCGACTTTGTCGACCAGGTTATGGCCGCGCTCGAACACACCGGCGCCGATCCGCGACGCCTGAAGCTGGAGTTGACCGAGAGCCTGCTGGTCGACGACGTCGATGGCATCATCGCCAAGATGGCGGCGCTGAAGGAGCAGGGTGTGGCCTTTTCCCTGGACGACTTCGGCACCGGCTATTCCTCGCTCTCCTATCTGAAGCGCCTGCCCCTCGATCAACTGAAGATAGACCAGGGTTTCGTCAGAAACATCCTGGTCGACGCCAACGACGCGGCGATCGCGCGGATGGTGATCGCCCTGGCCGCCAGCCTCGGGCTGGATGTGATCGCCGAGGGCGTCGAGACGCGCGAGCAGCAGGAGTTTCTGGCGCGCAGCGGTTGCCACGCCTGTCAGGGTTATCTGTTCAGCCGGCCCTTGCCGGTGGCGGAATTTCTCGACTATCTGCAGCGGGCTTGACTACTTCTTCTCGAGCAGCGCTTTGAGATTGGCGAACGGCGAGTGGGTGGCGACGCTCGCCGCTGCAGCGCTGCCATCGCTGGTCGCCGCGGCTGACTGCCGCTGGTGCTCGTTGTCGTGACAGTAGAGGCAGAGCAATTCCCAGTTCGATCCGTCGGGCGGATTGTTGTCGTGGTTGTGGTCGCGGTGGTGCACCGTCAGTTCGCGCAGATTGGCGTGGCTGAACTCGCGGGCGCAGCGGCCGCAGATCCAGGGATAGATCTTCAATGCCCGCTCGCGATAGCCTTGGTCGCGCTCCGCCGCGGCGCGGCGGGCCTCGGCGACGATGCGGTCGAGCTTGCCGCTGGCAGGGGCGGTCATGATGTTCTCCACGGCGGTGTTGCGCCACATTCTGGCCCATTTTCTTCGCTTGCGCTAGGGCCGGATCGGGGCTAGTATCGATATAAGATCAAGGCCTTGAACCATGGTCATGGCTATCGGATCAGCGACATCCAACTCTCAGGCGATTTCAACGTCCATCGTGCAGCAACTGCGGCTGCAAGAGGCGAAGCGGTCGGCCGCCGAAGCCCAATACCGGGCGCAGACGCTGCAGGCCCAGGCGAACGATGCGCAGCAGAGCGCCGACAGGGAGCAAGAGCGGGCCCGCTCGCTGCGGGTGGACGCCAGCCAGGCGCAGACCGCGGCCGGCCAGGCGAACCAGGGGCTCAGCGCGCTCCAGTCGCTGAGCCAGTTGAGCACGACCCTGGGCGCCACCTATACCAAGGTGGCCCAGGCGCAACAAGGCACGTCGGCGCCGGCCGCTGCGCAGCCGCAAGCCAAGCAGCCCGTCGTCAACACCCAGGGCCAGACCATCGGCACGGTCGTCAGCACCACCGCCTGACCGACCGCTGGCCGCGTAGATAGCACCAACCGAGGAGTTCGTCATGGCGATCGCTACCGTCAATTCCAGCAGCAACGCGGCGCAGTTGCAGGCCAACCAGGCCAAGCAGGCGGAGCAGCCCGCTGACGAGGCGGCGCAGAAGGCCCAGGCGGCCCAGGCACAAGCGCAGCAGGTGCAGCGGACGCAGGAGTCCGAGCAGGCCCAGCAGAACCAAGCGCCCAAGCCGCAGCCGGTGGTCAACACTCAGGGCCAGACGACCGGGCGCTTGGTGAACACCATCGCCTGATCTCGCACCCCGGCCCGCTCGATCGTCGGGCGGCGGCCGCCGTCCTTTGATGTGCGTCAAGCCTCCGCTGGAGGCAGGCTTTAACATTGCCCACCTTAGTGTCTGGCACTCCCCGGCCTGAGCGGGGATCACAAGTCGAGGTCGCCATCATGCCCGTCGCCGTTTCACGCCGTCGCTTCATCACCCTCGCGGCTACCGCCGCGGGTCTGCCGCTGCTGCTTCGGGCCGGGTCTTCCCAGGCCAATCTGGTGCGCTGGGAGGGCTACGCCCTCGGCGGTCCGGCATCGATCCAGCTCTACCACAGCGATGAGGCCGCAGCGCATCAAGCGATCGCCGCCTCGCTGGCCGAATTGAAGCGGCAGGAGGCGATCTTCAGCGTCTATCGCGCCGACAGCGCCATCTCCGTGCTCAATCGCCAGGGCAGGCTGGAGCAGGCGCCCGCCGACCTGATGACCATGCTCGAGCGCGCGCTGTCTTTGGCGAAGATCAGCGACGGCGTCTACGACCCGACCGTGCAGCCGCTGTGGAATCTCTATTTCGACCATTTCAAAGCCGTCAACGCCGATCCCGCCGGTCCCTCGGCGCAGCGTCTGGCTGCTGCCCTGGCCTTGGTCGATTGGCGCGACGTCGAGCTCGATCGCGCTGCCCAGCGCATCGTCCTCAAGCGTCCGGGCATGGGGCTCACCCTGAACAGCGGTGCCCAGGGCTACATCACCGACCGCGTCGCCGACGTTCTGCGCGCCCACGGCTTCGACCGCATGCTGGTGGATATGGGCGAGCCGCGTGCCCTCTCGGCCAAGCCGGACGGCTCGGCCTGGCGCATCGGCATCGCCAATCCGGCCGACCGCAACGACACGCTGACCAGCCTCGACGTGGTCGACAAGTGCGTCTCCACCTCGGGGGGCTACGGCACCATACTCGACAAGGCGGGACTGTTCACCCACATCTTCGACACCCGCACCGGCGGCACGGCCCCGGCCATGTTCAGCGTCTCGGTGGTCGCCGACACGGGCATCGCCGCCGAT
>JAHFRE010000321.1 GCA_023258955.1 Sterolibacterium sp. | reverse complement strand
ACATCGTGCGCATCGTCGATTGGCTCTGGCAATACGCCTTCGACCAGCGCGCCAGCGACATCCACATCGAGCCGCGGCGCGACCTCGGCATCGTGCGTTTTCGCATCGACGGCGTGCTGCACCAGGTCTACCAGATTCCGATGCAGGTGCTCAACGCCATGACCAGCCGCATCAAGATTCTCGGGCGCATGGACGTGGTGGAGAAGCGACGGCCGCAGGATGGACGGATCAAGACGCGCACCCCGGAAGGCCTGGAGGTCGAGCTGCGCCTGTCCACCCTGCCGACGGCCTTCGGCGAAAAGCTGGTGATGCGCATCTTCGATCCGGAGGTGCTGGTCCGCGACACGCGCGAACTGGGCTTTTCCGAGGAGGATGCGCAACGTTGGGGCAAGATGACCAGCCAGCCCAACGGCATCATCCTGGTCACCGGCCCGACCGGTTCGGGCAAGACGACCACGCTCTACACCACGCTGAAGACGCTGGCCACACCGGAAGTGAACGTGTGCACCATCGAAGACCCGATCGAAATGGTGGAGCCCAGCTTCAACCAGGTGCAAGCGCTCGCCGGCATCGACATGGGTTTCGCCGAAGGCATCAGGGCGCTGATGCGCCAGGATCCGGACATCATCATGGTCGGCGAAATCCGCGACCTGGCCACCGCCGACATGGCGATTCAGGCGGCGCTCACCGGCCATCTGGTGCTATCGACCCTGCACACCAACGACGCGCCGTCGGCGATCACCCGCCTGCTCGATCTGGGCGTGCCCGCCTACCTGCTCAATTCGACCATCCTCGGCGTGATGGCGCAGCGCTTGGTGCGCACGCTGTGTCCGAAGTGCAAGAAGGCGGCCGTGCCCAGCGCCGAGGACGAAGCCGCCTGGAGCGACCTGGTGGCGCCGTGGAAGGCGAAGATGCCGGCCAAGCTTCACCATGCCGTCGGCTGCCTCGACTGCCGCATGACCGGCTATCTGGGGCGCGTCGGCATCTACGAAATCCTGATGCTGTCGCCGGAGTTGAACAAGCTGATCAACGATGCAGCGGACCTGGCGCGGATCCGCGAACTGGCCACGCGCGAGGGCATGAAGCCGCTGCGCATTTCCGGCGCCATGAAGATCGCGGCCGGCCTCACCACCATCGCCGAGGTGCTGAAGGTGGCGCCGCCGTTGCAGGGGGCCTGAGCCGCGGTGATGGCGCGCAGCCCCTTCGAAACGGCCTTCGCACTGCACGCGGCCGGTGATCTGGCCGGCGCCGAGAGCGCCTACCGCAACATCGCCGCTGACGATCCGCGCCACGGCGAAGCGCAGCACTACCTCGGCGTGCTGCTGCACCAACGCGGCGACACGCAGGCGGGGATCCAGCTGATCCTCGGTGCGCTCGAAGCCAACACCGGCAACGCCTGGCGCTACAACGACCTGGGCAACATCCTGGCGCAGATCGGCGATCTGGCCAACGCGGCGGCGGCGTTCAAGATCTCGGTCGATCTCGACGCGGACGAGGCCAACACCTGGAACAACCTGGGTTCGGTGCTGCAGCGCCTGGACGATCTCGCCGCTGCCGAACAGGCCTATCGTCAGGCGCTCGCCTGCGCCGCCGATTTCGTCCCGGCGCTCACCAATCTGGCTGCCCTGCTCGCCCAGAGCGGGCGGGAGGAGGAGGCATCGACCCTCTCCTGCCGCGCCTTCGTGCTGCCGCCGCTCGAAGGCAAGACGCCGAAGATGCTGGGCATCGCCCACTATCGCCTCGGCCGCATCGCCGACGCCGCGGCCTGTTATCGCGAGTGGTTGCGCGAAGATCCAGACAGCGCGGTGGCGCGACACTTTCTCGCCGCCTGCACCGGCCAAGACGTGCCCGAGCGGGCCTCCGACGCTTTCCTGAAGACGGTGTTCGACGACATGGCCGAGGAGTTCGACCAAAAGCTGGTCGGCAGCCTCGCCTATCGCGGTCCGCAGATCATCGCTGGTTTGATCGAGGCAGAGCTGGTTGCCGCGGGCAGGTTCGCCGTGCTCGACGGCGGCTGCGGCACGGGCCTGTGCGCCCCGGTGCTCGCTCCCTACGCCAAGCGCCTGAGCGGCGTCGACCTGTCGGCGGCGATGCTGATCAAGGCGCAGCAACGCGGCCTCTACGACGAACTGGTCGAGGCCGAATTGGGCGCCTATCTGCGCCGCTGCAGCGGAGACTTCGACCTGATCGCCATGGCCGATACCCTGATCTATTTCGGCGCACTGGGCGAAGTGTTCGCTGCGGTCAGAGACGCGTTGCGGCCCGCCGGCAGCTTCGTGTTCACCGTGCAGCTGGCCGAGTCGGCACTGCCGCTGGGAGATTACGAACTCAGCCCGAGCGGCCGCTATGCTCACAGCCGGCGCTACGTCGAAGAGGAACTCGGGCGCGCCGGGCTGACCTTGGTGCGCATCGAGGAGGTGGTCTTGCGCTGCGAATTCTGTCGGCCGACCCCCGGCCTCGGCATCCTCGCCCGGGCGCCGAGCTAGCACCGAGCAAGCGCTAGGACCAGAAACGTGCTAGCACCAGCCACGTGCTAGAGCGAGAAGGCCTTCATGTAGGCGGCGATGCCGGCGCTGATGCCGCCGTAGCCGCCCGCGGCGCTTTGCTGTATCGCTGTCTGCGCCGAGGCCGCCAGATTTTGTTGTTGGGTCTGCTGCGCGGCGAGATTCTTGGCCCTGCTGGTCAGCGAGTTGACCGCACTGCCGACGGCGCCGCCGGCCGACAACTCGTTGTTTGCCGTGCTCGCCGCCGCTTGGCCGAGCTTGGCCAGCGTGCTCTTGACCGTGTCCGGATTGGCTTGCAGGGCCGCGCCGAGGGCTTTGCTATCGATCGTCAGCGAACCGTTCTGGCCGACGCTGATGCCTATCTTCTGCAGTTCGCCAAGGCCGCCGCCGTTGCTGACAATGCGGCGCAGATCATTGCCGGCCAGGCGGGCCAGCGGTTCGTTGGCCAGCGCGCCAGCGTTCGCGGCGCTGCCAACGCCGGCGCTCGCGGCGCTGCCGCTGCCGCTGGCATTTCCGGTGGCGCTAGCGACCGCGCTGTTGGTGCTATTGAAGGCGTCGACGAAGCTCTGCGCCGCCTTGGTCACGTCCGCTGAGCTGCTGGTCTTGTCGAGCTTGGTCAGCGCCGTGCCGGAACTCGCCAGCGAAGCATAGCCCGATTTGATCTGGCCGTAGCCGGACAGCTGCACGTTGGTCTGACTGATCTGCGTGGCGATGCGCTTGTCGGCCAGGCCCAGAGCCTGCGCCAGCGGGTCGGCGTTGGCCGCCGCGGCCCCAGTCGCGCTGCTCGTGTCGCTGGTGCTATTGCTCTTGTTGAGGTAATTCTGCGTCAGCGTAGCGATGCTGGTCATGTCGCCCAAGGTCATGGACATGAGGGACTCCTGCGCGGAAATATGGGGCCCAATATAGCACTATTGCCAGAATCGACAATACCGCAGCCATGGTAGGCGCGGTTGCTCAGCGCCCGGCCAGCGCCCGGTCGTAGACCGCGAGATAGGCCGCCGCCGCCTTGCTCCAGGAGAAGTCGGCGGCCATGCCCTGGCGCTGCAGCCGCCGCCAGGTGCGCTCGTCGTGCCAGGCGTCGATGGCGCGAGCCAGGGTGGCGGCAAACGACGCCGCGTCGGCGAGCGCGAAGCTGAAGCCGTTGGCGGTGCCGGCAGCGAGGCTGTGCGCGTTGCAGTCGACCACCGTGTCGGCCAGACCACCGGTAGCGTGCACCACCGGCGGCGTGCCGTAGCGCAGGCTGTAGAGCTGATTGAGGCCGCAGGGCTCAAAGCGTGAGGGCATCAGGAAGATGTCCGCCCCGGCCTCGATCCGGTGCGCCATCCGCTCGTTGAAGTCGATCAGGGCCGCCACCTGGCCGGGATGGCGGCCGGCCAGCGCGCGGAAGCCCTGTTCG
>JAHFRE010000115.1 GCA_023258955.1 Sterolibacterium sp. | reverse complement strand
CCGAGAGTTTCTGGAAGCGCACCCAAATGTCGGTCTGGATGTATTCCACCAGGTGTCCCAGGTGGATGGCCCCATTGGCGTAGGGCAGGGCGCTGGTGACGAGAATCTGGCGCGGCTTCATGTAGGCATCGGGTCTTGTCGCTGCAAGAGGGACGTAATCGGCCATTGTAACAAAGGCGTTTTGCTACGTTATACTGGATTCAAAGAGTCGGGTATGAATCACGTTTGGGTCGCGTTTGGCTATGGGACCGCATTCACTGGAGAGATCATGAGCATTAGCGAAGCACAGGTGCAGGCAGCGCTGAAGGAAATCGTCGACGCCAATACGGGCAAGGATCTGGTCAGCGGCCGCGCCGCGAAGAACATCAAGATCACGGGTGCCGACCTGTCGCTCGACATCGAACTGGGCTACCCGGCCAAGACGCAGATAGATGCGATGCGCGAGCGCGTCATCGCCCGCCTGAAGCAGCTCCCCGGCGTCGGCAACATCTCGGCCAACGTCAATTGGAAGATCGTGCCGCACAGCGTGCAGCGCGGCGTCAAGCTGATTCCCGGGATCAAGAACATCATCGCCGTGGCCTCGGGCAAGGGCGGCGTCGGCAAGTCCACCACCGCGGTCAACCTGGCGCTGGCCCTGGTCGCCGAAGGCGCCAGCGTCGGCCTGCTCGACGCCGACATCTACGGCCCCTCGCAGCCGCAGATGCTGGGCGTGTCCGGCCAGCCGGAGTCGGTCGACGGCAAGTCCCTCGAACCGCTGAAGGCGCACGGGCTGCAGGCGATGTCGATCGGCTTCCTGATCGACGCCGAGCAACCGATGGTCTGGCGCGGACCGATGGTGACCCAGGCGCTGCAACAGCTGTTGAACGATACGCGCTGGAACGACGTCGACTACCTGGTGATCGATCTGCCGCCGGGCACCGGCGACATCCAGCTCACCCTGGCGCAGCAGGTGCCGGTGACCGGCGCGGTGATCGTGACCACGCCGCAGGACATCGCCTTGCTCGACGCGCGCAAGGGCTTCAAGATGTTCGAGAAGGTGGGCGTGCCCATCCTCGGCGTGGTCGAGAACATGAGCATCCACGTCTGCTCCAAGTGCGGCCACGAGGAGCACGTCTTCGGCACTGGCGGCGCCGAGCGCATGGCCAAGGACTACGGGGTCGAGATGCTGGGCGCCCTGCCGCTGGACATGGCCATCCGCGAGCAGGGCGACGCCGGTGTGCCGACCGTGGTCGCCGCACCGGACAGCCGCGCCGCCGAGATCTATCGCAGCATCGCTCGCCGCGTCGCCATCAAGATCGCCGAACGGGCGCGCGACATGACCGCCAAGTTCCCCAAGATCGTGGTCGAAAATACCTGAGCTGGGCGTATCCGGGGGAGGCAGCATGAGCATCAAGGCGGACAAGTGGATACGCCGCATGGCGCGCGAGCACGGCATGATCGAGCCCTTCGAGCCCGATCAGGTGCGCGAGGTCGAGGGGCGCAAGATCGTCTCCTACGGCACCTCCAGCTACGGCTACGATATCCGCTGCTCCAACGAATTCAAGCTGTTCACCAACATCAACAGCACCATCGTCGACCCCAAAAACTTCGATCCCAATTCCTTCGTCGAGGTGACCGCCGACTACTGCATCATCCCGCCCAACTCCTTCGCCCTGGCGCGCACCGTCGAGTACTTCCGCATCCCGCGCAACGTGCTGACCGTCTGCCTGGGCAAGAGCACCTACGCGCGCTGCGGCATCATCGTCAACGTCACCCCCTTCGAGCCGGAGTGGGAGGGCTACGTCACCCTGGAGTTCTCCAACACGACGCCGCTGCCGGCGAAGATCTACGCCAACGAGGGCATCGCCCAGGTGCTGTTCTTCGAGTCCGACGAGGTCTGCGAGACCTCGTACAAGGACCGGGGCGGCAAGTACCAGGGCCAGGTCGGCGTGACGCTGCCCAAGATATGACTACCTACCCCCCAGCCCCCTTCCCTGGGAAGGGGGTGACGGCGGTTCGTCCCTTCGGGACTCCATGTCTTACGCTGCCCCGGCCTCGGGGCGGCGACCTTCAGGAAGTCCCTTTGGGGGACCCTTCGGCCGGGGCATTCGAGCGTCCCTTGGAGGAGTTATGAAATTCCGCTTTCCCGTCGTCATCATCGACGAGGACTTCCGTTCGGAGAATGCCTCCGGGCTGGGTATCCGCGCCATGGCCAAGGCCCTCGAGGAGGAGGGCATGGAGGTGCTCGGGGTCACCAGCTACGGCGACCTCACCTCCTTCGCCCAGCAGCAGAGCCGCGCCTCGGCCTTCATCCTGTCGATCGACGACGAGGAGTTCGGCGGTGGCTCGCCCGAGGAGGCGCGCATCGCCCTGATCCAGTTGCGCGCCTTCGTCCAGGAGATCCGCCTGCGCAACGCCGACATCCCGATCTTCCTCTACGGCGAGACGCGCACCTCGCGCCACATCCCCAACGATGTGCTGCGCGAGCTGCACGGCTTCATCCACATGTTCGAGGACACGCCGGAGTTCATCGCCCGCTACGTGATGCGCGAGACCCGCACCTACCTCGACAGCCTGGCGCCGCCCTTCTTCCGCGCGCTGCTGCACTACGCCTCTGACGGTTCCTACTCCTGGCATTGCCCCGGTCACTCCGGCGGCGTGGCCTTCCTCAAGAGTCCGGTGGGGCAGATGTTCCACCAGTTCTTCGGCGAGAACATGCTGCGCGCCGACGTCTGCAACGCCGTCGATGAACTGGGCCAACTGCTCGACCACACCGGGCCGGTGGCGGCCTCGGAGCGGAACGCCGCGCGCATCTTCTCCGCCGACCACCTGTTCTTCGTCACCAACGGCACCTCGACCTCGAACAAGATCGTCTGGCACTCGACCGTCGCCCCCGACGACATCGTGGTGGTCGACCGCAACTGCCACAAGTCGATCCTCCACGCCATCATCATGACCGGCGCCATTCCCGTGTTCCTGATGCCCACGCGCAACCATTTCGGCATCATCGGCCCGATCCCCAAGGCGGAGTTCCTCTGGGAGAACATCGAGAAGAAGGTGCGCGCCAACCCCTTCGCGCGCGCCAGCCTGCAGCGCAACCCGCAGATCAGGCCGCGGGTGCTGACCATCACCCAGAGCACCTACGACGGCATCCTCTACAACGTCGAGGCGATCAAGGAGATGTGCGACGGCAGGATAGACACCCTGCACTTCGACGAGGCCTGGTTGCCGCACGCCACCTTTTACGACTTCTACAAGGGCATGCACGCGATTGGCCGCGACCGGCCGCGCTGCAAGCAGTCGATGCTGTTCTCGACCCAGTCGACGCACAAGCTGCTGGCCGGCCTGTCGCAGGCCTCGCAGATCCTGGTGCAGGACTCGGAGGCGCGGCAGCTCGACCGCGACGTGTTCAACGAAGCCTTCCTGATGCACACCTCGACCAGCCCCCAGTACGCGATCATCGCCTCCTGCGACGTGGCGGCGGCGATGATGGAGCCGCCCGGCGGCACCGCCCTGGTCGAGGAATCGATCATGGAGGCGCTCGACTTTCGCCGCGCCATGCGCAAGGTGGACGAGGAGTGGGGCGCGGACTGGTGGTTCAAGGTCTGGGGACCTGACTATCTGGCCGAGGAAGGCGTGGGCGAGCGCGAAGACTGGATGCTGAAGAGCGACGAGCGCTGGCACGGCTTCGGCAACCTGGCGGCGGATTTCAACATGCTCGACCCGATCAAGGCGACGGTGATCACGCCGGGCCTCGACGTCGATGGCGACTTCTCGGAGGAGTTCGGCATCCCCGCCGGCATCGTCACCAAGTATCTGGCCGAGCACGGGGTGATCGTCGAAAAGACCGGTCTCTACTCCTTCTTCATCATGTTCACCATCGGCATCACCAAGGGCCGCTGGAACACCATGGTGACCGAGCTGCAACAGTTCAAGGACGACTACGACAAGAACCAGCCTCTGTGGCGGGCCATGCCGGAGTTCGTGGGCAAGCACCCTCGCTACGAGAAGATCGGCCTGCGCGACCTGTGTGAACAGATCCACGGCATCTACAAGGCCAACGACGTGGCGCGGCTGACCACCGAGATGTATCTGTCGAACATGGAACCGGCGATGCGGCCGGCCGACGCCTTCGCCGCCATGGCCCACCGCGAGATCGACCGGGTGCCGATCGACGAGCTGGAGGGGCGTATCACCAGCGTCCTGCTGACCCCCTACCCGCCGGGCATTCCGCTACTGATTCCGGGCGAGATCTTCAACGCCACCATCGTTCGCTACCTGCGCTTCGCGCGCGATTTCAACGAGCAGTTCCCCGGCTTCGAGACGGATATCCACGGCCTGGTCAAGGGCGAGCAGAACGGCAAGACCCGCTACTACGTCGATTGCGTCAAGCGGGGGTAGGATAAAGACCATACGCTCGGTCCGCCCCCGGCGCCGGGTCCCCCAAAGGGACTTCCTGAAGGTCGCCGCCCCAAGGCAGGGGCAGCGTAGCCCTGAGAGCGCAGCGAGCCGCGATCACCTCCTTCCCCGGGAAGGAGGCCGGGAGGAAGGTACTCCCCTCAGTGCATAAAGAAGGTCGATAGCCAGAGCAGCGTGCCCACGGCGGCGGCGCCGAGCGAACCGACGAACAGCCACTTCTTGCGCGTCAGCACGGTGATCGAGGCGAGCGAGATCGCCACCTGCATCAGGGTCAACGCCTGGGCCAGGCGGTGGTGCGGATGCATCGCCGCCTCGGAGGACTCGTCGGCCTTGGTCGAGGCCGCCTCGAGCATCTCCGCGGCGAGCTTGATCTCGGCCTTTTCCTTCTTGTAGCGCTCGACCTCGCTCTGGTAGAACTCCTGCTTGGCCGGCGGCGCCAGCGCCAGCGCCAGCTCGGCCAGGTTCTGCTTGTTGCTCTTGGCCTGGTAGTAGGCCCATTGGTTGGAGGCGTCGGCCTTCTTCAACACCGCCTCGTTCTTGTAGAGCATGGCCTCGTTCTGCGTCGCGCCCCCCTGGTAGCCGACGACGGCACCGACCGTGGCGAGGATCGCCGTGACCACGGCCACCCGCGAGCCGAGGCTGTCACCGCTCTCCGCCGCGTGCTCGACGGCGTGGTCGTGCGGACCATGGACGTGTAGGCCTTCCTCAGACATGCGGATCTCCCTGTTGGCGGTTATAGGTCACGAAATCGTACTCGAAGTCGGCGCCAGCGTGGTGTTCGCGCACGGTCTCGCACCAGGCGCTCCGCTCGAAGTCGGGGAAGCGTGTGTCGCCGGCGAAGTCGCGAGCGATCTCGGTGAGTTGCAGGCGGGAGGCCAGAGGCAGGGCCTGGGCGTAGATCTCGGCGCCGCCGATGACGAAAATTTCCTCGGCCTCAGCGCAGAGGGCCAGCGCCGCGGCCAGGGAGCCGGCGACTTCGGCGCCGGCGGCCTGGTAGGCGCGATCGCGGCTGACGACGATGTTACGCCGCCCGGGCAGGGCGCGGCCGAGCGAGGCCCAGGTCTTGCGCCCCATGATGACGGGGCATCCCATGGTCAGGGCCTTGAAGCGCTGCAGGTCGGCGGGTAGGCGCCAGGGCATGGCGTTGTCCTGACCGATGACGCCGTTCCTGGCCACGGCGGCGATCAAGGTGAGGTGTGCCATCAGATCAATCCGCGTTTGATGTCGCATCTTGCGCCATCAAACGGCCACCGTCGCCGGAATGTGCGGATGCGGCGCGTAACCCTCGAGCGCGAAGTCTTCGAAACGGAAACCGAAGATGTCGCCGACCGCGGGATTGATGGCCAGGCGCGGCAGGGGGCGCGGTGTCCGCGCCAGCTGCAGGCGCGCCTGTTCGAGGTGATTGGTGTAGAGGTGGGCATCGCCCAGGGTGTGCACGAACTCGCCGGGGCGCAGAGCGCAGACCTGGGCCAGCATCAGGGTGAGCAGGGCGTAGGAGGCGATGTTGAAGGGCACGCCGAGAAAGATGTCGGCGCTGCGCTGATAGAGCTGGCAGGACAGCGCACCGTCGGCGACATAGAACTGGAACAGGGCGTGGCAGGGCGGCAGCTTCATCTGCGGCAGGTCGCCGGGATTCCAGGCCGTGACCAGGTGGCGGCGCGAATCCGGATTGGTCTTCAAGCCCTCGACCAAGAGCGCGATCTGGTCGATTTCGCGGCCGTCGGTGCTCTGCCAGCGCCGCCACTGCTTGCCATAGACGGGACCGAGTTCGCCGTCGGCGTCGGCCCATTCGTCCCAGATCGAAACGCCGTTCTGCTGCAGATAGCCGACGTTGGTGTCGCCGCGCAGAAACCACAGCAGCTCGTGCACGATGGCCTTGAAGGGCAGCTTCTTGGTGGTCAGCATCGGGAAGCCGGCCGCCAGATCGTAGCGCGACTGCCAGCCGAAAAGCGACCGGGTGCCGGTGCCGGTGCGATCGCTCTTGGCGTGGCCGCGCTCGAGCACCTGGCGCATCAGGTCGAGATAGGGCTGCATCTAGGGTTGCTTCTGCGCCGACTTGGGGCGGAAGGCCTTGACCACCGTCGCGTCGGTTTCGATGTAGGGGCCGCCGATCAGATCGATGCAGTAGGGCACGGCGGCGAACACCCCTTCGACCAGGATCCTGCCCTCCGAGTCCTTGACCCCCTCGAGGGTCTCCTTGATCGCCTTCGGCTGGCCGGGCAGGTTCAGGATCAGCGTACTGCCGCGGATCACGCCGAGCTGGCGCGAGAGGATGGCGGTGGGCACGAAGTGGCGGCTGATGCGCCGCATCTCCTCGCCGAAGCCGGGCATCAGCCGCTGGGCCACCGCCAGGGTCGCCTCCGGTGTCACGTCGCGCGGCGCCGGGCCGGTGCCGCCGGTGGTCAGAACCAGGTGGCAGCCCAGCTGATCGCAGAGTTCGATCAGGGTCGTCTCGATCAGCGACTGTTCGTCGGCGATGAGCCGGGTTTCCACCCGCCAGGGGGAGCTGAGCGCTCGTCCCAACCAGTCGGTGAGCGCGGGAATCCCCTGGTCCTGATAGACGCCGCTGCTGGCGCGATCGGAAATCGACACCAGGCCGACGATCAATTCATCCATGTTCGGCCGCCATTTCTCGCAGGACGCGAAAGATTTCGCGCTGCGCGCGCGGCGGCTTGCCCTGTTCGAGTTCCTTGAGGGCGTTGCGCCGCAGCGTCCGCAGCCGCTGCAGGTCGGCGCCGGGGTGGCTGGCGGCGATCTCTTCGAGGCCGCCGCGCTCATCGTCGAGCAGGCGCGCGCGCAGCCGCTCCAGCCGGTGCAGGCGCGCGCTCTCCGCCGCCGAGACGCCGCGCAGCGCATCGACCGCCGCCTGCAGGGGCGCCGGGTCGACGCTGCGCATCAGCTTGCCGATGTATTGCATCTGCCGGCGCCGCGCCTCGTGCTTGGTGAAGCGGCGCGCGTCGGCGATGGCCTGGCGCAGGCTGTCGGGCATCTCGAGTTTGGCGAGGCGGTCTGCCGGCAGTTCGACCAGGGCCTGGCCCAGTCCCTGCAGCGCGGTCATGTCGCGCTTGCGCTGCGACTTGCTCGGCGGCGCGTTGTCCTGCCCGCCGTCTTCGCTGTCTGCGCTCGGGTCGATCAGCTCATCGGGGTCGGTCTGTGCTTCCACGCTATCATTATATCTTTCCCCACCGCCTCCCCCCATGTCCGCCAGCCAATTCAGCTACTCCCGGGATACCCTGCGTCAAATCGCCGCCGACGTGCTCGGTCACGCCAGCCTGATGGGCGCCTCGGCCTGCGAGACCGACGTTTCCGAAGCCGTCGGGCAGTCGATCATGGTGCGCCGCGACGAGGTCGAGACCATCGAGTACAACCGCGACAAGGGCCTGGGCGTCACCGTCTATCTGGGACAGCAGCGCGGCCACGCCAGCAGTTCGGACTTCTCTGCCGAAGCCTTGCGTTCGGCGGTCGAGGCGGCGGTGGCGATCGCCCGGCACACGGCGGCGGACAGCGCCGCCGGCCTGCCCGAGCCGGAGTTGCTGGCCAAGGGCCCGCTCGCTGCGAGCGGGCTCGACCTCTACCATCCCTGGGACCTGCCGGTCGAGGAGGCGATCGACATCGCCCGCCGTTGCGAGCAGGCGGCCTTCGCGGTCAGTCCGCTGGTCAAGAATTCCGAGGGCGCCAGCGTTTCGGTGCAGCACTCGCAGTTCATCTCGGCCAACAGTCTGGGCTTCATGGACGGTTTCGCCAGTTCGCGCCACTTCATTTCCTGCGCCGTGATCGCCGGCGAGAACGACGCGATGCAGCGCGACGACTGGTACAGCACCAAGCGCGCCGCGAGCGACCTGGCCTCAGCCGAGGCGATCGGCGACTACGCGGCGCGCCGGGCGCTGGCGCGATTGGGATCGCGCAAGCTGAAGACCCGGCGTGTGCCCGTGTTGTTCGAGGCGCCGCTGGCGGCCGGTCTGATCGGCAGCTTCGTGCACGCGGCGAGCGGCGGCGCCCTCTACCGCAAAGCCTCCTTCCTGGTCGACAGCCTGGGCAAGACCATCTTTCCGCGGCATCTGTGCATTTCCGAGCGGCCCCACCTCGCGGGGGCCCTGGCCAGCAGCCACTTCGATGACGACGGCGTGGCGACGCGGGATCGAGAAGTCGTCGAGCACGGCGTCCTCTCCGGCTACTTTCTGTCCACCTACACCGGGCGCAAGCTGGGCATGGCCAGCACCGGCAACGCCGGCGGCTGCCACAATCTGCTCGTGCATCCGGGGGAACTCGACTTTCGCGGCCTGATCCAAACGATGGGCACCGGTCTCTTGGTGACCGAGTTGCTCGGCCAGGGCGTCAATTACGTCACTGGCGACTATTCGCGCGGCGCCGCCGGCTATTGGGTCGAGGGTGGCGAGATTCGCTATCCGGTCGAGGAGATCACCATCGCCGGCAAGCTGCAGGACATGTTCATGGGCATCGTCGCCGTCGGCAACGACCTGCTGGTGCGCGGCTCCAAACAGGTCGGCTCGATCCTCATCGACACGATGACGGTGGCGGGCAACTGAGGCAAGGTTTCGTGTAGTATCGTTTTCACCAACAGTTGTGCGGATCGCGGCCTGGGTCCGCGCCCCTGAAGCCGATTCTTTGACAACAAGGAGAACATCGATGGAAAGACGCAAGTTTCTCAAGTCGGCTGGAATAGGCCTCGCCGCCGGCGCCGCCACGGTTGCCACCCCAGCCATCGCGCAGAGCACGGCGCCGGCGATCAAGTGGCGCCTGACATCGGCCTTTCCCAAGAGTCTCGACACCATCTACGGCGGCGCCCAGGTGCTCGCCGACAGAGTGGCCAAGATCACCGACGGCAAGTTCCAGATCCAGGTCTTCGCAGCCGGTGAAATTGTGCCCGGCGGACCGGCCGCGCTGGACTCGGTGACCGCCGGCACGGTCGAGTGTTGCCACACCTGCTCCTACTATTCCTTCGGCAAGGATCCCACCTTCGCCATCGGCACGGCCCTGCCCTTCGGCCTCGACTGTCGGCAGAGCAACGCCTGGATCTACTGGGGCGGCGGGCAGAAGCTGCTCGACGAGTTCTACAGCAACTACGGTGTCTATTCCTTCGTCGGCGGCAACACCGGGGCGCAAATGGGCGGCTGGTTCCGCAAGGAGATCAACAAGGTCGCCGACATCAAGGGGGTGAAGTTCCGCATCGCCGGCATCGCTGGCAAGGTGTGGGCGGAACTCGGCGCCGTGCCGCAACAGATCGCCGGCGGCGACATCTATCCGGCGCTGGAGAAGGGCACCATCGATGCCGCCGAGTGGGTCGGCCCCTACGACGACGAAAAGCTGGGCTTCTACAAGGTGGCCAAGAACTACTACTATCCGGGCTGGTGGGAACCGGGCCCGGTGATCCACTTCTTCGTCGCCAAGAAGGAGTGGGACAAGCTGCCGCCCGGCTACAAGGCGGCGTTCGAGGCGGCGGCCTTCGAAGCCAACGTCTGGATGATGGCCGAGTACGACCACAAGAATCCGATCGCCCTGTCGCGCCTGCTCGGTCAGGGGGTGAAGCTGCACAAGTTCAACAACGAGCTGATGACCGCCTTCGCCAAGGCGGCGCAGGACGTGTACTCGGCCGAGTCGGCGAAGAATCCCGCGTTCAAGAAGATCTTCGACGCCTACATGGCCTACGGCAAGCAGCAGAACGCCTGGGACAGCATCGCCGAGGACGGGGTGATGCAGTTCATGCGCGGCGGCGGCGCCAAGCCAGCGGCGAAGGGGAAGTCCTGAGCGGCGGTCGCTGACGAGTTCGCGACGAGTCGGCAAACACGGTCCCCGCGGGTTTCCCCCGCGGGGATTTTTTTCGGCTACTTGCCGCTGCCCTGCAGGGCCTTCTGCAGGTCGCCCATCTCGTCCTTGGCGGCTCCTGCTTTGCCGGCGGCATCCCCCGGCGCCTGCTGCTCGGGCGCGCCCTCGTTCTCACGGATCTGGTCGAGGTTCAACTCGATCGCCGGGCCGGCGGCGGCCTTGGACTTGTCGTCGCCGTAGCTGACGATGCCGGGGAAGGTGATGATCAGCGCCACCATCAGGATCTGGATCAGCACGAAGGGCACGGCACCCCAGTAGATCTCCGTCGTCTTCACCGTCTTCGGTGCGACCGAGCGCAGGTAGAACAGCGCGAAGCCGAAGGGTGGGTGCATGAAGGAGGTCTGCATATTTACCCCGAGCAGCACGCCGAACCAGATCAGGTCGATGCCCATCTTGTCGGCCACCGGCCCCACCAGCGGCACGATGATGAAGGACAGTTCGAAGAAGTCGAGGAAAAAGGCCAGGACGAAGATCAGGATGTTCACCACGATCAGGAAGCCGAGCCGGCCGCCGGGCAGGCCGGTCAGCAGGTGCTCGACCCAGACGTGGCCGTCGACCCCGTAGAAGGTGAGCGAAAAGATTCGCGCCCCGACCAGGATGAAGACGACGAAGGTGGTCAGCTTGGCGGTCGAGTCCATCGCCTGGCGCAGCAGCTTCCACGACAGGCGTTGCTTCATCAGGGCCAGGATCATGGCGCCGGTGGCGCCCATGGCGCCGCCCTCGGTCGGGGTGGCGATGCCCAGGAAGATGGTGCCGAGCACCAGGAAGATCAGCGCCAGCGGCGGGATCAACACGAAGGTCACGCGCTCGGCCATGCGCGAGAGCAGGCCGAGCTTGAGCAACCGGTTGAGCACGGCGAGGCAGAAGGCGAGGCCGATGCCGACCGACATCGAGACGATCAAGGTCTCGTCGGTGGCGGTCTCGGCCGGCCGCGTCAGGCCGTAGGCCAGGCCCGCGGCGAGGGAGAGTACCGTCAGCACAGCCACCGACTTGAGCCCGCTGGCGCCGTCGGCCTCCTTGATGGTGCGCGCCTCCGGCGGCAGCGCCGGCGCCCACTGCGGCCGCACCATGGTGACGCCGAAGATGAACAGGCCGTAGAGGCCGGCCAGGACGAAGCCCGGGATGAAGGCGCCGGCGTACATGTCGCCGACCGACTTGCCCAACTGGTCGGCCATGATGATCAGCACCAGGGAGGGCGGGATGATCTGGGCCAGGGTGCCCGAGGCGGCGATGACGCCGGAGGCGATGGCGCGGTTGTAGCCGTAGCGCATCATGATCGGCAGCGAGATCAGACCCATGGAGATGACCGAGGCGGCCACCACCCCGGTGGTCGCGGCGAGCATGGCGCCGACGAAGATCACCGCGTAGCCCAGGCCGCCGCGCACCGGCCCGAACAGCTGACCGATGGTCTCGAGCAGGTCCTCGGCCATGCCCGAGCGTTCCAGCACCAGGCCCATGAAGGTGAAAAAGGGTACGGCGAGCAGGGTGTCGTTGCTCATGACGCCGAAGATGCGCTCGGGCAGCGCCGAGAACAGCGAGGGCTGGAGCAGGCCCAGGTCGATGCCGATGAGGCCGAAGACGATGCCGTTGGCGGCCAGCGAGAAGGCCACCGGGAAGCCGGCGAGCAGGAACACGATCAGCGCCCCGAACATGATGGGCGCCATGTTGG
>JAHFRE010000114.1 GCA_023258955.1 Sterolibacterium sp. | reverse complement strand
AACTGCTGTCGGCCTCGCTGCCGCTCACCGACAACCTCTCCTACCCGGTCTATCGCCTGGCCATGTCGGGTGCCTGCCTGCTGATCGCCGGCGGCCTCTACTGGCTGATCCAGAAGACCCGGCTGGGGATGATGATCCGCGCCGGATCGGCCAACCGCGAAATGGTGCAGGCCCTCGGCGTGAACATCAAGCTGATCTATACCCTGGTGTTCGCGCTGGGCGTGGCCCTGGCGGCTTTCGCCGGGATGATCGCTGCCCCCGTCTCCTCGGTCTATCCGAACATGGGTGCGCAGGTGCTGATCGTCTGCTTCGTGGTGGTGGTCATCGGCGGCATCGGTTCGGTCTGGGGCGCGCTGCTCGCGTCCATCCTGATCGGCATGGCGGACACCTTCGGCAAGGTCTTGCTGCCCGAGTACGCCGGCATGTCCACCTACATCCTGATGGCGGTGGTGCTGCTGTGGCGGCCGGAGGGGCTGTTCAAGCGATGAAGCAGACCAAGCTCGCTGTCGCCCTCATCGCCATCCTGCTGGCCCTGGCGCTGTTTCCGCTGGTCGGGGAGAAGTTCTACGTGCAGCTCATGACCAAGGTCTTGATCATGGCCATCTTCGCCATGAGCCTCGATCTGCTGGTCGGCTACACGGGACTGGTCAGCCTCGGACACGCGGCCTTCTTCGGCCTGGCCGGCTACGTGCTGGCGCGCGCTGCCCCGCAGTACGAGGCGCCCAGCCTGTGGACCTCGCTGCCGCTGGCGCTCGCCGCCTGCGCTGCCTTCGCTGCGGTGACCGGTCTCCTGGTGCTGCGCACCAGCGGCGTCTATTTCATCATGGTGACCCTGGCCTTCGCCCAGATGCTGTTCTTCGTCTTTCACGACACTCCCCTGGGCGGCGGCTCCGACGGCATTTATCTCTACGCCAAGCCGGAGGTCAAGCTCGGCGATGCCGTCCTGCTCAATCTCGAGGACAGCCAGGTCTTCTACTGGTTCGCCTTGGGCGCGATGGCGACCGTCTATCTCTTCCTGCAGCGGTTGCTCGCCTCCAACTTCGGCCGGGCGCTGATCGGCATCAAGACCAACGAGCACCGCATGCGCGCGCTGGGCTACGCCACCTTTCGCTACAAGCTGGCCAGCTACATCCTCTCCGGCACCCTGGCCGGGCTGGCCGGCTATCTGGCGGCGATGCAGTTCGGCTTCGTCAATCCGGAGATCCTCGGCTGGCACACCTCGGGCGGCGTCCTGGTGATGGTCATCCTCGGCGGCATGGGCACGCTGCACGGCGCCGCGCTCGGTGCCTTCGTCTTCATCCTGCTCCAGGAGGCGCTGTCCAACGAGGCCTGGCTGGGGCCGCTGGCCAAGCACTGGCCGCTGGCCCTGGGCCTGTTCGTGATCGCTGTGGCGCTGCTCCTGCCGCGCGGCCTGGCCGGTCTGGCGAGGAGGCACCGTGGCTGAAGTGCTGCTGGTGGCCTCGCACCTGACCAAGCGCTTCGGCGGTCTGGCCGCGGTCAACGATGTGTCGCTGGAGCTGCGTCTGGGCCAGGTGCATGCGCTGATAGGACCCAACGGTGCGGGCAAATCCACCTTGACCAATCTGCTCTCGGGCGACTTGGCGCCCACCTCGGGTCAGATCCACTACGCCGGCATCGACCTGGCCGGCCTGCCGCCCGAGCGCATCTCCTGTTTAGGTGTCGGCCGCAGCTACCAGAAGACCAACATCTTTCTGCCCTTCACCCTGCACGAGAACTGCCGCCTCGCCGCGCAATCGCGGGCGCAGCGTCCCTGGCGCGTGTTCAGCCGGGCTGCCGCCAACGAAGACATCAACGCGGTGGCGCACGAGGTGCTCGACGCGGTGGGTCTCGCCCCCCGCTGCGAGGCGCTCGCCGCGTCGCTGTCGCACGGCGAGCAGAGGCAACTGGAGATCGCCATGTGCCTGGCGACGCGGCCCAAGGTGCTGCTGATGGACGAGCCGCTGGCCGGGATGGGGCCGCAGGAATCGCAGACCATCGTCGCCTTGATCCAGCGCCTCACCGCTTCCCACGCCGTGATGCTGATCGAACACGACATGGATGCGGTGTTCGCGGTGGCCCATCGCCTGACGGTCATGGTCAACGGCGAGGTGTTGGCCAGCGGTACGCCGCAGGAGGTGCGCGCCAACGCCGTGGTGCAGCAGGCCTATCTCGGCGACGAACACGGAGCGCTCGATGTCTAAGCCTGCGTCCGAACTGCTGATCGAGGCCAGCGGCATCCATACCTACTATGGTGCCAGTCACATCCTGCACGGGGTGGACTTTCGCATCGGCCGCGGCGAGACCATCGGCCTCATGGGCAGGAACGGCATGGGCAAGACCACGCTGATCCGCTCCCTGCTCGGTCACGTCGCCTTCAGCCAGGGCACGGTGCGGGTGCGCGACGAGGCGGTGGCGGGCTGGCCCGCCTATCGCATCGCTCGCCTCGGCATCGCTTACGTCCCCGAGGGGCGCGGCATCTTCCCCAATCTGAGCGTGCGCGAGAATCTGGTCATGGCGGCGCGCGCCGGCGTGGACGGGCGCTGCGCGTGGACCTACGAGCGTATCCTGGAAACCTTTCCCCGCCTGGCGGAGCGGCTCACCCACGGCGGTGGCCAACTCTCCGGCGGCGAACAGCAGATGCTGACGATCGGCCGGGCGCTGATGACCAATCCCGATCTGCTGATCCTCGACGAAGCCACCGAGGGCCTGGCTCCCCTGATCGCGCGCGACATCTGGCGCATCATCCGCGAGATCCACGACTCGGGGATGGCCACCGTCATCGTAGACAAAAACTACGGCGCGGTGATCGACCTCGCCGATCGCTGCATGGTCATGGTCAAAGGGGTGGCGGTGTTCGACGACCTAGCCGAGAACCTAAGCGATTCGGTCGTGCAGAAGTATCTCGGCGTCTGATGCAGGCGGCCTCTTCCTATACCGTGGTCGCCGGCCACCGCCTCGAGTGCGTGGACCATCCGGCACACCAGATCAATCGTCCGCCGCTGGTGTTCCTGCACGAAGGCCTGGGCAGCGTTTCCCTGTGGCGCGATTTCCCGGGGCGCGTCGCCGCCGCGACCGGGGCCCGTACCTTGGTCTTTTCGCGTCGCGGCTACGGCCAATCCGACCCGCTGGAGGGCGGCTTCGAGCCCGACTACATGCACCGCGAGGCGCTGGAGGTCTTGCCGGCGCTGCTGTCTAGCCTCGATATCCAGAGACCGGTGCTGATCGGCCACTCCGACGGCGGCTCGATCGCCCTGATCCACGCCGGTGCCGGTCGCGATCCGCTGGCCGGGGTGATCACGCTGGCCGCCCACGTCTTCGTCGAAGATCTGTCGATCGCCAGCATCGCCGCCGCCAAGCGCGCCTTTGAATCCACGGACCTGCCGCAGAAGCTGAGTCGTCACCACCGCGACGTCGAGCGTACCTTCTGGAACTGGAACCGCATCTGGCTCGATCCGCGGTTTCGCGCCTGGAATATCGAAGGATATCTCGCCACCATCGCTTGTCCCGTCCTGGTGATCCAGGGCGAGGACGACGAGTACGGCACGCTCAAACAGGTCGAGGCGATCGCATCTGGGGTCGCCGACGCGCGTCAGTTGCTGCTGCCCGACTGCCGCCACTCGCCGCACAAGGACCAGCCCGAGGCGACCCTGGCGGCGATCGTCGAATTCGTCGATACCCTGTCGGCCTAACGTTTCTTCGCCGACTTGCGCTTCTTGCCGGTCGCCGTCGGTTTCTTTGCCGGCAGCGGTTTCTTCGCCTTGACGCCCTTGGCCTTCAGCTCCGCCTTGCCCTTGCTCTTCTTGCGCTGCGCTGTGTCCTTGGGTAGGTCGGGTGGATTCAAAGGCAGGTTCACCGCCAGCAGATTGCCGCTGCTGCGCGCTCCCTTGCCCGGCACCAACAGGGTCGTGCCGGCGGCAACGCGGGTGCGGCGGGTGATGCCGTTGATCTGCTTCAGGCTCGCCGGGCTCAAGCCGAAGCGGGCGGCGATGGCGTCGAACTTCTCGCCCTTCTTCAGCGTGTAGGTGTGCCAGGTCGACAGCGGCTTTTCCTGCTCCGCGTGGCTCTGCAGATTGGCCAGGAACACCGGCACCTTGTCCGCCGGCAGCAGCAACGGGCCACCCTTGCCGGCCAACATCACTGGTCGGTTGTAGGACGGATTAAGCGCAATGAACTCGGACAGCGGCGTCTCCGCCAGTTTCGCCGCCAGCGACACGTCCATGTCGGCGGGCCTGGCCACCGTGCCGAAATAGGCCTGGTTGGGAATCGGTTCGAGGTGGATGCCGAACAGCTCCGGATGGGCGATGATGTTCTTCAGCGCCTGCAGCTTGGGCACGTAGTAGCGCGTCTCGGTGGGCATGGACAGGCTCATGTAGTCGGTCGCCAATCCCTTCGCCTGATTCTTGGCGACGGCGCGCGCCACCGCGTTCTCGCCCCAGTTGTAAGAGGCCAGGGCCAGGTGCCAGTCGCCGTTCATTTCGTAGATGGTCTGCAGATAGTCGAGCGCGGCGCCGGTCGAGGCGATGATGTCGCGCCGTTGGTCGCGCCACCAGGTTTGTTCGAGGCGATAGTTTTTGCCGGTCGACGGAATGAACTGCCAGATGCCCGAGGCGCGGGCGCGTGAGTAGGCCATCGGGTTGTAGGCGCTCTCGACCAGCGGCAACAGCGCCAATTCGGTGGGCATGCCGCGCTTTTGCAACTCGTCGACGATGTAGTAGAGATAGCGGCGGCTGCGTTCGAGCAGGTGCTGCAGCATCTCCGGCCGGTTCAGGTACCAGGCCTGGCGGTTGGCGACCAGCGGCCCGTCGAGGTTGGGCATGGCGAAGCCGTTTCTGACGCGCGCCCAGAGATCGTCCGGCGTGGCTGTCAGATCGATGGTGCTGACCGGCGGCAACTCCTCGAGGACCTCGGCGGGCGGCTCGCGCAACAGCGAGAAATCGCTGCCGATGCTCGACTCGGCGTCCAGCGGCGCTGGTGGCACGGCGCTTTGCGCGGCGGCCAGCGAAGGCAGAAACAGACAGAGGAGGCAAACCTGGGAAAGGCGGCGCAGGAACGGCATGGCCCGATTATATCTGGCCGCCCAGCGTGGCCGCCGGCGGCGTCAAAACTTGTTCTTCCAGGCGCGGATGGCGGCGAACACCGCGACGGGTTCTGTCAGTTGCTCGCCGCTCGAGCGCTGCGCGCTGGCGCGCACCGTCGGCGCGGTGACGCGCAGGAAGGGATTGGTGGCGAGCTCGAGTTCGACGGTCGAGGGCACGGTCGGCAGGTCGGCTGCGCGCAGCCGAGCCACCTGCTGCTCGCGTTGGTGCAGCGCTTCGTTGTCCGGTTCGACGGCCAGGGCGAAGTGGATGTTGGCCTGGGTGTATTCGTGGGCGCAGTAGAGCTTGGTCGCCGCCGGCAGCGCCGCCAGGCGACCGAGGGAGGCGTGCATCTGCGCCGGCGTGCCTTCGAAGAGGCGGCCGCAACCGCAGGGAAAGAGGGTGTCGCCGCAGAACAGGACGCCACAGCCGCAAAGCTTTCGGCCATAATAGGCGATGTGTCCGCGCGTATGGCCTGGCACGGCGATCACCTCGAAGCTGGCCTGCAATTCCGGCAACTCGACCCGGTCGCCATCGACCAGAGGGCAGTTGACGCTGGCGATGTCCTCGCTGGCCGGACCATAGACCGGAATGGGAACATCGCCCTGCAGTTGCGCCAGGATGCCTTCGATTCCCCCGGTGTGATCCGGGTGATGGTGGGTGACGAGGATGGCGACGAGTTGCAGGCCTGCGGCGGCGAGATGGGCCAGCGCCGGCCCGGCGTCGCCGGGATCGACAAGCACGGCGTGGCGACCGCGTTCGAGCAACCAGATGTAGTTGTCGCTGAAGGCGCGCAGCGGCAGGATTTGCGGACCGGTGTCGGTCGAGCTTTCGAGTTTCATAGGATTCCATTGTAGCAACCGGGACAGCATGTCAATTAAGGGATTCGACGATTGGCTCGCCACCTCCCAGGGACAGTACGTGCTGGCCTGGGAGAAGAGCAAATACGAGTTGCTGGTCGCCGACATCTTCGGTTTCAACGCCCTCCAACTCGGTCTGGCCCAGCACGATTTTCTCGGGGCCAACCGTATGCCCTTCAAGTTCCGCTGCGACGACCGCGCGACAATGGGGGTGGCGGTGCGCTCGAGTTCCTGGCAACTGCCCTTCGCCAGCGGCAGCCTCGATCTGGTGTTGATGCCGCACCTGCTCGAGTTCGAGGCGCAGCCGCACCGCATCCTGCGCGAGGTAGAGCGGGTGCTGGTACCCGAGGGGCAGGTGATCGTCTCCGGCTTTAATCCCTACAGCCTCTGGGGGGTGCGGCGCAAGTTCGCCCGCGCCAGCGCGGCGCCGCCCTGGCGCGGTCAGTACCTCTCGGTGCAGCGCTTGAAAGACTGGTTCGCCCTGCTCAGCTTCGAGACCCAGGCCGGCGCTTTTGGCTGCTACGCGCCGCCGGTGGCGACAGAGCTGCAGCGCTGGCGGCTGCTGGAGCTGGCTGGCAACCGCTGGTGGCCGATCGCCGGCGCCGCCTACATCATCCGCGCGATCAAGCGGGTGCACGGCATGCGCCTGATCACCCCGGTCTGGCATAGGCAGGGCGCCCGCGCCAAAGCCCTGGCGCCGGTGGCGCAACGCAATGAATAAACAGCCGCCGCTCGACATCTTCGCCGACGGCGCCTGCAGCGGCAATCCCGGTCCCGGCGGCTGGGGTGCGATCCTGCGCAGCGGTAGCGGCGAGACCATGCGCGAAAAGGAGATCTGCGGCGGCGCCCCTGCGACGACCAACAACCGCATGGAGTTGATGGCGGTCATCGAAGCCCTGCGCCAGCTCAAGCGACCGGTGCGGGCCCGAGTGCACACCGATTCGCAGTACGTGCAAAAGGGCATCAGCGAGTGGATACAGGCCTGGAAGAAGCGCGGCTGGAAGACCGCCGGCAAGCAGGCGGTGAAGAATGAAGACCTGTGGCGGCTGCTCGATGCCGAGGCGGCGCGGCACCAGCTCGAGTGGATCTGGGTCAAAGGCCACGCCGGTCATGTGGACAACGAAAGGGCCGACGCGCTGGCGCGCCGCGGCATGGAGAGCTTGCGCGAGAGACCATGAGACAGATCATCCTCGACACCGAGACCACCGGCCTGGAGGTCAAGCTCGGCGACCGGGTCATCGAAATCGGCTGCGTCGAATTGACCGGGCGCAAGCTGACGCAGCGGCGCTTTCACCGCTACCTCAACCCGGGACGGTCGATCGACGCCGGCGCCCAGGCGGTGCATGGACTGACCAGCGAATTCCTGCAGGACAAGCCGAAGTTCGCCGAGATCGCCGCCGAGTTCGTCGATTTCTTGCGCGGCGCCGAACTGGTGATCCACAACGCTGCCTTCGACGTCGGCTTCATCGACAACGAACTGGGTCTGCTGGGCATGGAGCCGCTGTCGCAAATCTGCGCCGGCGTTGTCGATACCCTGCGCCTGGCGCGCGAGATGCACCCGGGGCGCAAGCATTCTCTGAACGCGCTGTGCGCCCATTTTCAGATCGACCACTCGGGCCGCACTCTGCACGGCGCGCTGCTCGACGCCGAGCTGCTGGCCGAGGTCTATCTGGCGATGACCCGCGGCCAGGAGAGCCTGGTGATGGACCTCGATGCCGCGCCGTTGGACGAGAGCCTCGGTGAGCACGGTGGACAGCGGCCGCGCTTGATGGTGCTGCGCGCCAGCGCCAAGGAGCTGACCGAGCACCAGCGGGTGCTGGCGGAGATCGCCAAGGAGAGCAAAGGCAACTGCCTCTGGCAGAGCGCAGCCGATTCGCCGAAGAGCTGAGCTCGTGGCTCGGCCCCGCTGGTCGCGCTAGAAGCCGCTGCCGCCGCCAGGCGCAGGCTCATGGCCCTGCACCCTTGATCGCCGCGCTGGCTGTGTGACGAGCGAGTCCGCCAACGAACGCGTGCCTTTGGCAATTGGCGGCGATACGGTTATGATGCCGGCATCGGTGCGCCGGGCCGCACGCAGCAGCAAGCCTGGATCGGCGCGGTCGGCCTCAAGGCGCTGGACATCCATCCGGTATTTGTATTAGATTTTCGCACCATGCTCGCGGCCCGGAACAACAAGCCGTATGCCCGGAGAGGAAGGGACCGTTCTGGCCAGAGGCGGGGTGATGCTTAGGCGAGGTGAACAAGAATGAGCCAAGTGCAAACCGATCGAGCGGAGGGTGGCCGCCAATTCGCAATGCAGAAGAAGGGCCCGCGGCCCGGTCTGATCGACAGGGCGTTCGCCGCCGAAAGGCTGTTGCTCGGCAGAATGCTCGAATCGCTCGGCAATCCGCCCTTGCAGCTGGTGCTCTGGGATGGCCAGGAAGTGACGGCACCGGCGCAGGAGCCGGTGGCGCGGGTGCTGATCCGCGATCGTGGCGCCCTGTTGAAATTGATCGCCCAGCCCGAGCTGCAGTTCGGCGAAATGTATACCGCGGGGCGGATCGACGTCGAAGGGGACCTGGCGCGCTTCCTAGAAACGGTGTTTCGCGCCTTGCCGCGCTACGGGCAGGGGGGGCTAGGGCAAAAGCTGCTCGCCCCATTCCAGGACTCCCAGCGCAATACCCTGCTCAGGGCCCAGCACAACGTCCACCACCACTACGACATCGGCAACGATTTCTATCGGCTGTGGCTGGACCAGCAGATGGTCTACACCTGCGCCTACTTTCCCAACCCGAACACCGGACTGGAAGAAGCGCAGATCGCCAAGCTCGACCACGTCTGCCGCAAGCTCCGGCTCAAGGCCGGGGAGACCGTGGTGGAGGCGGGCTGCGGCTGGGGTGCCCTGGCGTTGCACATGGCCAAACGCTACGGCGTGACGGTGAAGGCTTACAACATCTCCAAGGAACAGCTCGCCTTGGCCCGCGAGCGCGCGCAGCGCGAGGGGCTCGACGACAGGGTCGAATTCATCGAGGATGACTACCGCAATCTGCGCGGCGAGTACGACGCCTTCGTCTCGGTCGGCATGCTTGAGCACGTCGGTACCGAGCACTACAGGGAACTCGGATCGGCCATCGACCGCAGCCTCAAGGCCAACGGTCGCGGCCTGCTGCATTCGATCGGCCTGGACTTCCCGCGACCGCTCGACGCCTGGACGCAACGCCACATCTTTCCCGGCGCCTGCCCGCCGAGCCTGTCGCAGATGATGGACATCCTCGAGCCATTCGCGTTTTCGGTGCTGGATGTGGAGAACCTGCGGCTGCACTACGCGAAGACGCTCGAGCACTGGTTGCAGCGCTACGAAGCGGCGAGCGACAGCGTCGCCGCGATGTTCGATGCCGGCTTCGTGCGCACCTGGCGGCTTTACCTGGCGGGTTCCCTGGCGGCGTTTCGCGCCGGCAATATGCAGCTGTTCCAGGTGCTGTTCTCGCGTTCGCGCAACAACCAGATTCCCTGGACCCGGGACGCGTCGTGGGAGACGCCGTGGAAACCTGCGACGCACTGATCCTCGGCGGCGGTCCGGCCGGGTCGTCCTGCGCCGGGCAGCTGGTCAGCCACGGTCTGGATGTCATGGTGCTGGACAAGGCTACCTTCCCGCGCGACAAGGTCTGCGCCGGCTGGATCACTCCGGCGGCGTTGCAGACGCTGCAGATCGATCCGCTCGACTATTCGCGCCAGCGCGTGCTGCAGCCGATCAGCGCCTTTCGCACCGGTCTGATCGATGGCCGGGCGCTGGACACGCAGTACGGGCGCACCGTCAGTTTCGGCATCCGCCGCTGCGAGTTCGACGACTACCTGCTCGCGCGTTCGGGCGCGCGCTTGCGCCTGGGCAAGGCGCTGCAATCACTGGAGAGGCGCGGCAGCCAGTGGATCGTCAACGGCAGCGTCGCGACCCCGATACTGATAGGGGCGGGCGGCCATTTCTGCCCGGTGGCGCGGCGACTCGGGGCGCGGCTGGGTGCGGACGAGCCGGCTGTGGTGGCCAAGGAGATCGAGTTCGCCTTGAGCCCGGCCCAAGCCCAACAGTGCCGGGTGCGCGGCGATACGCCGGAGCTGTATTTTTGCCGCGACCTCAAGGGCTACGGCTGGTGCTTCCGCAAAGGAGAGCATCTCAACGTCGGCCTGGGGAGGGAGGTGGCGAGCGGTCTGGCCGAGGCGCTCGCCCATTTCTGCGACTTCCTCAAGCGTGAGCGGAGGATCCCGCTCGACGTTCCCGACAGCTTCCACGGCCACGCCTACCTCCGCCAGGGTCATGGCGGGCGCAAACTGTTCGACGATGGCGTGCTGCTCGTCGGCGACGCGGCCGGTCTCGCCTATCCGCAGAGCGGGGAGGGGATCAGGCCGGCGATCGAGTCGGGGCTGATGGCCGCCGCCACCATCATCGAGGCCCGCCAGGACTACAGCGCGCAGCGGCTGCGCGCCTATCAGCGGCGCCTGGCGGCGCGTTTCGGGACGGCGCTGGCTAGGGGCGGCAAAGATGGCTCGCTGCGCACCGCGCTCGGGCGCAGCCTGCTCGACAGTTCCTGGTTCACCCGCCACATCGTCCTCGACCGCTGGTTCCTGCATCGCCAGCAGGCGGCATTGAGCAGCCTCGCCTGACGCCGCCCGCTAACAGTGCGGCCCGCGGCGATCGACCGGCGGCGGCCGATCTTCGCCCTGCCGTGCGGTATCGATCGCTGCGCCCATGGACAAATTGGGTCTGCCGGCTAGTAATAACAATAGATTATTAGCTAGGCAGATAAAAGTATTTCTCAGATCTATACCCGGTCGCTACGATGGGCGGCACCAACAGTTCAAGGGTGCTGCCATGCATCGCGAAGACAACATCGACCAGCCCTTGGGCGACAGCCGCAGCGTCCAGCTGCGCGACCAGGCGCGGCATCTGCTGGCGCAGATAGCGGCGCAGTTTGCGCCGGCGACCCTGGCCAACAGCCTCGGTCTCGAGGACGTGGTGCTGACCGACATGATCGTGCGCGCGCAGCTCGACATCGAGATGTTTTCGATCGATACCGGCCGCCTGCATCCGGAGACCCACGATCTGATGGCGAGGCTAGAGAGCCATTACGGTATCAAGCTCAAAGTCTTCGCGCCGGAGGCGCGGGCGGTCGAAGACTACCGTCGCAACCATGGCCTCGACGCGTTCTACGAGTCGCTGGCCCTGCGTCAGACCTGCTGCCAGATACGCAAGGTCGAACCGCTGCAACGGGCGCTGGCGGGCAAACGCGCCTGGATCACCGGTATGCGCGCACAGCAGACGGCCAACCGGGCGCGGCTGCTGCTGCGGCAGAGGGACGAAACGCACGGTCTGGAGAAATTCAATCCGCTCGTCGACTGGACGGAGCAAGACCTTTGGAGCTACGTGCGTGCCTACCGGGTGCCGTACAACGTCCTGCACGACAGGCACTACCCGAGCATCGGCTGTGCCCCTTGCACCCGCGCCATCGCGGTCGGCGAAGACGTTCGTGCCGGCAGGTGGTGGTGGGAGGCGCCGGAGTCCAAGGAGTGCGGCTTGCACCTTGCAACGCCCTTGCGCACAGAAGCAGCGTAAGGTTCGACGGTCCGCTTCTCAGCATCCCGCGCATGGTGCTGCAGCCACGGGCAGGGTGCCGGTGTTGCTGGTGGGGAGTAGTGGGTTCGAACCACTGACCCTTCGCGTGTGAGGCGAATGCTCTACCGCTGAGCTAACCCCCCGGCAACGGCGGCGCGGATTATATCGCGGCAGGCGAGGCCGGTACAAGCGACATGCGCTAGTGCGCTGGGCACCCACCCGGCGTGCTGGCGCTGCCCGATCACCATGCTAGAATCCGCGCCTCACGCGGAGAGGTGGATGAGCGGTTTAAGTCGCACGCCTGGAAAGCGTGTTTAGGTTAATTCCTAACGCGGGTTCGAATCCCGCCCTCTCCGCCAGTGACGTCAAGTCGCTGATCCAATAAGACAAATCCCCAGTTCTTGTCGGACCGTGGCTCA
>JAHFRE010000320.1 GCA_023258955.1 Sterolibacterium sp. | reverse complement strand
GCCTGCGCGAGATCCTCGAGGCGCTGCGCCAGACCTATTGCAACACCATCGGCGCCGAGTACATGCACATCACCAACGTCGCGCAGAAGCGCTGGCTGCAGGCGCGGCTGGAGCCGACGCGGGCGACGCCGAGCTATAGCGCCGAGGAGAAGAAGCGCCTGCTCGAACGCCTCACCGCCGCCGAGACCATGGAGCGCTACCTGCATACCAAATACGTCGGGCAGAAGCGCTTCTCGCTCGAGGGCGGCGAGTCGACCATCGTCGCCATGGACACGCTGCTGCGCGCCGCCGGCGCCCACGGGGTGCAGGAGGTGGTGGTCGGCATGGCGCACCGCGGTCGCCTCAACGTGCTGGTCAACACCCTGGGCAAGTCGCCGCAGGAGCTGTTCTCGGAATTCGAAGGCAAGCACCTGGAGGAGCTGTCCTCGGGCGACGTCAAGTACCACAACGGCTTTTCCTCCGACATTGGCACGCCGGGCGGGCCGGTGCACATCACCCTGGCCTTCAATCCCTCGCACCTGGAAATCGTCAACCCGGTGGTCGAGGGCTCGGTCTACGCGCGTCAGCGGCGCCGCGGCGACCAGACCGGGGCGCAGGTGCTGGCGGTGCTGCTGCACGGCGACGCCGCGGTGGCCGGCCAGGGGGTCAATCAGGAAGTTCTCAATTTTTCGCAGACCCGCGGTTACGGCACCGGTGGCACGGTGCACATCGTGATCAACAACCAGATCGGCTTCACCACCTCCGATCCGCGCGACTATCGCTCCTCGCTCTATTGCACCGACATCTTCAAGATGATCGAGGCGCCGATCTTCCACGTCAATGGCGACGACCCCGAGGCGGTGGCGTTGGTGACGCAGCTGGCGATGGATTTCCGCAAGGAGTTCCGCCTCGACGTGGTGATCGACCTGATCTGCTTCCGCAAGCTCGGCCACAACGAGCAAGACGAGCCGATGGTGACGCAGCCGCTGATGTACAAGAAGATCGCCGCGCATCCGGGCACGCGCAAGCTCTACGCGGCGAAGCTGCAAGCCCAGGGCGTGATCGCCGAGGCCGAGGCCGAGCAGATGATCAAGGACTACCGGGCGGCGCTCGACCGCGGCGAGTTGCCGGCCAGCCCGGTGCTGTCCAGCCACCAGCGCCAATTCGCGGTCGACTGGCGGCCCTTCGTCGGTCGCCCGTACGCCGACGCTTGCGACAGCGGCGTGCCGCTGGCCGATCTGCAGCAGCTGGCGGCGCGCCTGACCGACGTGCCCGAGCACTTCACCCTGCACCCGCGGGTGCAGAAGATCGTGGACGACCGACGCCTGATGGGTTTGGGCAAGCTGCCGCTGGACTGGGGCATGGGCGAGTCGCTGGCCTACGCGGCGCTGCTGGTCGAGGGCTACGCCGTGCGCCTGTCGGGTGAGGATACCGGCCGCGGCACCTTCTTCCACCGCCACGCGGTCTGGCACGACCAGAGCCGCGAGCGCTGGGACGCCGGCACCTGGGTGCCGCTGCAGCACGTCAAGGAAGAGCAGGCGGCGTTCATCGTCATCGATTCGGTGCTCTCCGAGGAAGGCGTGCTCGGCTTCGAGTACGGCTATTCGACGGCGGAGCCCAACGAGCTGGTGGTCTGGGAAGCGCAGTTCGGCGACTTCGCCAACGGCGCCCAGGTGGTGATCGACCAGTTCATCAGCTCCGGCGAAGCCAAGTGGGGCAGGCTCTCCGGCCTGGTGCTGCTGCTGCCGCACGGCTACGAGGGGCAGGGACCCGAGCACTCGTCGGCGCGGCTGGAGCGCTACCTGCAGCTTTGCGCCGAGCAGAACATGCAGGTCTGCGTGCCGACGACGCCAGCGCAGATCTACCATCTGCTGCGCCGGCAGATGCTGCGCAAGCTGCGCAAGCCCTTGATCGTCATGACCCCGAAATCCCTGCTGCGGCACAAGGAGGCGGTGTCCTCGCTGGGCGAGTTGGCCAGCGGCGGCTTTCGCACCATCATCGGCGAGGTCGAGGAGCTCGATGCGAAGAAGGTCAAACGCATCGTGCTGTGCGCCGGCAAGGTCTATTACGATCTGCTGGCGGCGCGGCGCGAGGCCCAGCGCAGCGACGTCGCCCTGCTGCGCGTCGAGCAGCTCTACCCGTTCCCGGAGAAGGCCTTCGCCGCAGAGATGAAGAAGTACGCCAACGCCCGCGAAGTCGTCTGGTGCCAGGAGGAACCACAGAACCAGGGCGCCTGGTTTGCCACCCGCCATCATCTGGTTGCCGGCCTGCGCGAAGGCCAAAAGCTGTCCGTCATCGCCCGGCCGGCGTCCGCCTCGCCGGCGGTCGGCTACTACGTCAAACATAACGCGCAGCAGCGCGCCATCGTCGAAGCGGTCTTCGGCAAAATAAAGGCGGCAGAATAAGGGGGCAGCATGCTGATCGAAGTCAAAGTTCCACAGCTCTCGGAATCGGTGGCGGAGGCCACCCTGGTGAGCTGGCACAAGCGCGAGGGCGAAGCCGTTGCCCGCGACGAGAACCTGATCGACGTCGAAACCGACAAGGTGGTGCTCGAGCTGCCGGCACCGGCAGCGGGCGTGCTGGTCAAGATCATCAAGGGCGATGGTTCGACGGTGACCGCCGGCGAGGTGATCGCCCATCTCGACAGCGAAGCGGCGGCCAACGTCGCTGCAGCACCCGCCGCTGCGGCGCCGCCCCAGGCCGCTGCTGCACCGGCGGCAGCGGCGCTGGCCCTGCCGGCGGCGCGCAAGCTGATGGCGGAGAAGGGCATCGACGCGACCGAGCTTGCCGGCAGCGGTCTGGGCGGGCGCATCACCAAGGGCGACGTGCTCGCCGCCAGCGCGCCCGCCGCCAAGCCCGCCGCAGCCGCAGCAGCGGCGGTCAGGACCAAGCCAGCGCTGGTGCAACCGCAGGCGGTCAACGTCGATGCGGCGGTCGCCGATCGTCTCGAGCAGCGGGTGCCGATGAGCCGGCTGCGCGCGCGCATCGCCGAACGCCTGCTGCAGTCGCAGGCCGAGAACGCCGTCCTGACCACCTTCAACGAGGTCAACATGGCGCCGGTGATGGAATTGCGCAAGAAGTACGCGGAGAAGTTCGAGAAGGAACACGGGGTGCGCCTCGGCTTCATGTCCTTCTTCGTCAAGGCGGTGGTGGCGGCGCTGAAGAAATTCCCGGTGTTGAACGCCTCGGTCGACGGCAACGACATCGTCTATCACGGTTACTTCGACATCGGCATCGCCGTCGGCAGCCCGCGCGGGCTGGTGGTGCCGATCCTGCGCGATGCCGACCAGATGAGCGTGGCGGAGATCGAGCGCAAGGTCGCCGAGTACGGCGACAAGGCCAAGAACGGCAAGCTCTCCCTGGAAGAGCTGACCGGCGGCACCTTCTCCATATCCAACGGCGGCGTCTTCGGCTCGATGCTGTCTACGCCGATCATCAACCCGCCGCAATCGGCCATCCTCGGCATCCACGCCACCAAGGAGCGCGCCGTGGTCGAGAACGGGCAGGTGGTGGTGCGGCCGATGAACTATTTCGCGATGTCCTACGACCACCGGGTGATCGACGGGCGCGAGGCGGTGCTGGGCCTGGTGACCATGAAGGAAGCGCTGGAAGATCCGGCGCGCCTGCTGCTGGAGGTATGAATCGATGAGCAAGAAATTCGACGTGCTGGTCATCGGTGGCGGTCCCGGCGGCTACGTCGCGGCGATCCGCGCGGCGCAGCTGGGCATGTCCGCCGCCTGCGTCGAAGCGCAGGCCTACGCCGATCCGAAGGGCGAGGTGCGCCTGGGCGGGACCTGCCTAAACGTCGGCTGCATTCCATCGAAGGCCCTGCTGCAATCGTCCGAACTCTACGATCAGGCCAATCACGCCTTCGTCATGCACGGCATCGCCTTCGACAACATCAAGGTCGACGTCGCGACCATGATGCGGCGCAAGGACAACATCGT
>JAHFRE010000319.1 GCA_023258955.1 Sterolibacterium sp. | reverse complement strand
TCATCGACGATCGTCTGCACCGCGCGCAGCACCCGCTCTTCCTCGCCCTCGCAGAAGATGATGCGCTGCGGCTTCTTCTTGGCGGCGGCGAACAGCGGCCGCATCTGCAAGCCGGAGTGATAGACGAACTCGTTCAAGCGGCTGCGGTAGGCGTCGAGGTCGGCGATGGGGCGGGTGGCCACACCCGATTCCATCGCCGCGCGGGCCACCGCCGGCGCGATCTTCACCGACAGGCGCGGATCGAAGGGACTGGGAATCAGGAACTCGGGGCCGAACTTCACCACCTCGCCGCCCAGCGCCGCCACCATCAGGTCGGACTGTTCGGCGTGGGCCAGGTCGGCGATGGCGTGCACCGCCGCCAGCTTCATCGGTTCGTTGATGGTGGTGGCGCCGACGTCGAGCGCGCCGCGGAACATGAAGGGAAAGCAGAGCACGTTGTTGACCTGGTTCGGATAGTCCGAGCGACCGGTGGCCATGATGCAGTCGGGTCGCACCGCTTTGGCCACCTCCGGCAGGATCTCCGGCACCGGATTGGCCAGGGCGAAGATCAGCGGCCGCGCCGCCATGGTCGCCACCATCTCCGGCTTGAGCACGCCGGCGGTAGACACGCCGAGGAAGACGTCGGCGCCGGGCATGATGTCGCCGAGGGTGCGGGCGCTGGTGTCCTGCGCGTAGCGCGCCTTGGACGGGTCGAGTTTGGCGTCACGGCCGAGGTAGACCACGCCCTTGCTGTCGGTGATGGTGATGTTCTGCTTGTTGACGCCGAGGCCGACCAGCAGGTCGAGGCAGGCGATGGCGGCGGCGCCGGCACCGGAGCAGACCAGCTTGACCTCCTCGATCTTCTTGCCCACCACGCGCAGGCCGTTCAACAGCGCCGCCCCGGTGATGATGGCGGTGCCGTGCTGGTCGTCGTGGAAGACCGGGATCTTGAGCCGCTCGCGCAGCTTCTGTTCGACGTAGAAGCACTCGGGTGCCTTGATGTCCTCGAGATTGATGCCGCCGAAGGTCGGCTCGAGCGAGGCGATAATTTCCACCAGCTTGTCCGGGTCGGCCTCGTTGATCTCCAGGTCGAAGACGTCGATGCCGGCGAACTTCTTGAACAGCACCCCCTTGCCTTCCATGACCGGCTTGCCCGCCAGCGCGCCGATGTTGCCCAGGCCCAGCACCGCCGTGCCGTTGGTGATGACGGCGACCAGATTGCCACGCGAGGTGTATTTGTAGGCGTTGCCCGGATCGGCGACGATCTCGTCGCAGGCGGCCGCCACACCCGGTGAGTAGGCCAGCGCCAGATCGCGCTGGTTGGTCAGCGCCTTGGTCGGGGTGACCGAAATCTTGCCCGGGGTCGGCAAGCGATGGTAGTCGAGTGCGGCGGCGCGGATGTTTTCGTCCATGGGCTGGCTCCGGTTGACGTTCTCAGGGCGCCCGCGTGGCGGGCAGTCGGACCCTCATGGACCTGTCTGCTGCCGGCTGGGCCGTCCTCACGCCGCAAATCATACTCCCCGGCCTGGCTGGCACCGGCACGGTCGCAATCAGCAAAAGAAAAGGCGGCGCCAAACAGGCCGCCGCCGAGCAATGAACCTGGGGGATGCGGGAACTGGCTGCGCGCTAGCGAGCGCCCAGCGACCCGCATCCACCCGAGGTGCGACTCAAGAGGGCCGCGAACCCGTAGGGAACGGCCAAGCAGCCGCCGGATTCAGCGACGACTTAAGGCCCGGCGCGGCCGCGGTGGACGGCTGGGCAGCCGGTGCCGGTGCAGGCTTGGCGGCGGCCTTCTTCGCGGCGGGCTTCTTCGCCGCAGGCTTCTTCGCAGCCGGCTTCTTCGCAGCGGCCTTCTTCGGTGCAGCCTTCTTGGCAGCGGGCTTCTTCGCGGCGGCCTTCTTCGGCGCAGCCTTCTTCGCAGCCGGCTTCTTCGCAGCAGCCTTCTTCGGCGCCGCTTTCTTGGCGGCGGGCTTCTTCGCAGCGGCCTTCTTCGGCGCAGCCTTCTTCGCAGCCGGCTTCTTCGCAGCAGCCTTCTTCGGCGCCGCTTTCTTGGCGGCCGGCTTCTTCGCGGCAGCCTTCTTCGGCGCTACCTTCTTGGCGGCGGGCTTCTTCGCAGCGACTTTCTTCTTCGGCGCAACCTTCTTGGCGGCTGGCTTCTTCGCCGCTACCTTCTTGGCAGCAGGCTTCTTCGCTACCGGCTTCTTGGCGGCGGGCTTCTTGGCCGCCGGCTTGGCCTTGGGTTTGGCAGTTGCCATACGTGAATCTCCTTCAGTCAAGTTAACAGGGATGACGCAACACTACGGCAGCCGCCCTTGCCGGCACGGCCGATCCAGGGCCGCTGTGAGCCGCGGTCCTCGAATTCGTTGACCCGACCAACGCCAACGCGCGCCAGCCGCCGGCGTCAACGACGCGGCGGCTGTGCATTGCGGGGATCGGGGGGAACTGCGGGGGGAGGAGGAGGACTGCAGAGACAGCTTTGCAAACGCGGCCTGGCGAGGGGGGCTTCGGCATCACATTCGCGGCTAACGGCATCAAGCTCTCCAGTTGTTGTCGCTCCGGAAGCCGCCGCGTCTGATTCTCCCTTGCGTCGCTCGTTTCATGTCAACCTACTACATGTAGTGTGCTAACGACTTCCTGGGACTAATTGTAGGGGTTGAAAAAAAAACTTGCAAGAATTATTTAATGCAGGCCGGAATATTTTGCGACGCCCTGTTCTTTTCTCCGCGGCCGCACGGCACAGCGCTGTCTCAGGGCGCACTGTGGCGACGCAACCGCGCCCAGTCGAAGTGCGGGCCGGGATCGGTCTTGCGCCCCGGTGCGACGTCGCTATGGCCGACCACGTCGTTGATCGGATAGGCGCGGTGCAGCGCGCGCAGCAAGGGTTCCAGCGCTTGGTACTGGGCCTCGGCGAAGGCTTGCTGGTCACAGCCTTCGAGCTCGATGCCGATGGAAAAATCGTTGCACGCCGGTCGCCCGCGCCAGCTCGAGACGCCGGCGTGCCAGGCGCGTCGGTCGCAGGGCACGAACTGGGTGATGCGCCCGCTGCGCTCGATGAAGAAGTGCGCCGACAGGCGCAGCGCGTGGATGTCGCGGTAGTAGGGATGGGCATCGGCGGCCAGACGGTTGGTGAACAGCGCCTCGACCGCCGTGCCGCCGAACTGGCCCGGCGGCAGGCTGATGGCGTGGATGACGATCAAGCTCACCGCGGTGCCGGCCGGCCGCTCGTCGCAATTGGGTGAGGCGACGCAACGGACGCCGCCGAGCACGCCGTCGACCAGCGTCAGTTCGTCGGCTGCGCCATCGCGTTCAGCCATCGATGCCTAGGCGCTGCATGCGGAAGCGCAGCGAGCGCGGGCTGATGCCGAGCAGCTGCGCCGCGGCGCCGCGCTCGTGGCCGCTCTTGGTCAGCGCCTCGAGGATCAGCCGCTTCGCCACCTGGTCGAGGCAATCCTGCAGCGCCAATTCGCCCGGCGGCGCGGCTTCGCCGCCGGCCCCGCTGTCCGCCTGCGGCGACGCCAGCCGCAGATCGGCGACGCCGATCTCGCTGCCGCCGATCAAGGCCAGCGCCCGCTCCAGGATGTTTTCCAGCTCGCGCACGTTGCCGGGAAAGGGGTAGGCGGCGAGCGCCGCCTGCGCCTGCGCTGTCAGCGTCGGCAGCGCCACCCCGGCGACCGCCGCCAGCCGCGCCAGGATGCTCTGCGTCAGCAGCGGGATGTCCTCGCGACATTGGCGCAGGCTGGGCATGCGCAATTCGATCACGTTGAGCCGGTAGAACAGGTCCTGGCGGAACTTGCCCTGCGCCACCAGGGCCTCGAGACCGCGGTGGGTGGCGCAGATGATGCGCACGTCGACGGCCTCCTCGGCGGTGCTGCCGACGCGGCGCACCCGCTTCTCCTGGATCGCCCGCAGCAGCTTGACCTGCATCATCAGCGGCAGGTCGGCCACCTCGTCGAGAAACAGGGTGCCGCCGTCGGCCGCCTGGAAGAAGCCGCTGCGATCG
>JAHFRE010000318.1 GCA_023258955.1 Sterolibacterium sp. | reverse complement strand
ACCTCAGCTCGAACTTGAAGTCCCCCGCCGCCATCTTCCGCGCCGCACCGACCACCGCGTTCACCGGCCCCGTGATGCTGCGCGTGATCAGCAGCGCCAGTCCCACCGCCAGCAGGATGGCGATGGCCGCCAGAACCAGCATCAGCGTCTTCGCTGAAGCCACGGTCGCTGCCGCCTCCTTGCCGGCCTGGTCGGCGTTCTGCTGCTGGAAGTCGGCGAAAGCCTTGGTGCCGTCGACGTAGGCGTTGGCCACCGTCGTATATTCCCCGAACAGGAAGGCGGTCGCCTTGTCGCTGTTGTGGGTCGGCGAGGCGCTGTCGGCCAGGGGCAGCATGGCATCGAGGGCCGCGTTGTACTTGTCGCGGACGGCGCTCATCGAGGCGAACAACTCCTTGCCCTTGGGCGTATTGATCAGGGGCTTCAATTGCTCAAAGAGCGCGCTGTTTTCCTTGCGGGCCTGCTGGATGACCTCGATCTGCTTCTTCTCGTAGGCCTTGTCGCTCGACAGGATCACGTTGCGGATCGCCCGCGCCATGGTCAGGACGTTGGTCCGAATGTCGTCGGCCATGATGATCTTGGGCATCCGGTCGTTCACCATGGAATCGGTCGCAGCACCGATGGAGCCCAACCGGATCACGCCGACCACCGAGACGGCGATCAAGAACAGGATCGCGATGCCGAAGCCGATGGCCAGGCGTACGCCTATCTTCAAATTGTTGAGCATGGTGTTACCTCCCGGGTGAAAGACCAAACGCGATAAGAGATATTCGGGTACTGTTACAGGATCAAGCCGCCTCGGTGGAGCGACCGCCGGCGTGGGCCCGTTGTTCTTCGCCGTGGGCGCAGCGGGCGACCAGGGCCTGCACGTCGAGGATCAGCGCCACCTCGCCGCTGCCGAGGATGGTCGAACCGCCGATGCCGCGCAGGTGACGGAACAGGCCCGACAGCGGCTTGATCACCGTCTGGTATTCGCCGAGCAGGGCGTCGACGACGATCCCCGCCTTGCGCCCACCCGACTTGATCACGACGATGTTCTCGCGGGCGGGGTGCTCGCCATCGACCTCGAACAGGTCGCGCAGCCGCAGATAGGGCAGCACTTCACCGCGCAGGTTGAGGTAGTGGCTGTCGCTGGCGTTGCCCTGCAACTCCAGGCACTCCACCACCGTCTCCAGCGGAATCACGAAATTCGAATGGGCGACACCGACCAGGAAGCCGTCGATGATCGCCAGGGTCAGCGGCAGACGGATGCTGAAGGTCGAACCGACACCCTCCTCGCTCGTCACATCGACCGTGCCGCGCAAGCTCTGGATGTTCCTGCGCACCACGTCCATGCCGACGCCGCGCCCCGAGATGTTGGTCACCTGCTCGGCGGTGGAGAAACCCGCTTCGAAGATCAGGTTGGCGATCTCCTGTTCGGAGAGCTGGGCGGTGGCCTCGATCAACCCCTTGTCGATGGCTTTCTGGCGGATCCTCTGCTTCGACAGGCCGCCGCCGTCGTCGATCACCTCGATCACGATGCTGCCCGAGTCGTGGTAGGCGTTCAGCGTCACCTTGCCGGCTCGCGGCTTGCCGCTCGCGGCGCGCTGCTCGACCGATTCGATGCCGTGGTCGATGGCGTTCCTGACCAGGTGCATCAGCGGGTCGCCCAGTTTCTCCACCACCGATTTGTCGAGCTCGGTCTCGCCGCCGGTGATGACCAGCTGGATGTCCTTGCCCATCTCGTGCGCAGTGTCGCGCACCACCCGATTGAAGCGATTGAAGGTCTCGCCGATCTGCACCATGCGCAGCTGCAGCGCCGAATCGCGGATGTTCTCGACCAGACGCGACAGCACCGAGGTGGTCTCCATCAGTTCCGACTGATTGCTGCGCTGCGCCAGGAGATTGGCGCTGGCGCCGGCGATCACCAGTTCGCCGACCAGGTCGATCAACTGGTCGAGCTTGTCGGCGTGCACCCGGATCAACCGCGACTCCGCTGCCTGCTTTTCCTGGATCGCCGCCTGCTTGCCGGCGGCGGCCTCGACCACTTCCTTCTGCACCACCTTCTGCTCGACCAGCAGCTCGCCGATCGGCGCCTTGGCCGTCGTCTCGTTCGCTTGTTCGGCGCTCTGTCGCGACAGTCCGGCGTCGAGCTCGGCCTGCGTCAGCGCCCCCGAGCGCACCAGGATCTCGCCCAGGCGCAGGCTGTCTTCCGGCAGGGACTCGATCAGCTTGATGTATTCGCCGAGCTTGGCTTGCGGTGGCAGGATCTGCAGCTGACAATCGTCGCGCACGAACTCGAACACCTTCTCGATCTCTGCCTTGGTGGCGCGCGTGTTGAAGCGGATCTCGAAACCCAGGTAACAGCATTCGGGATCCATCGCCGCCGCTGCGGGAATGTTGTCGGCGACCGTGATCATGGACACGATCTCACCCAGGCTGGCCAGATAGTCGAGCAGGGAGAGCGGGTCCGATCCTTTCTTCAGCACGTTGGGTCCGAAGCGCACCGAAATGTGCCAGGCCTCGGCGTCGGCGCCGTTGCCGCCGGCCGCCGCCGTGTCGACCTCGCCCGTGTGTTCTACCGGCATCGCCGTTGCCGGCGCCAGCTGCCCGAGCAGATCATCGCTGAGCTGCGCCAGCAGCGCCTCACCGCGCGCCTTGCAGGCGGCATCGACCTGCTTCTGGCCGGCCGCCAAGGCATCGAGCAACGTTCCGACGTGGTCGCAACAGTTGAGGAGGACGCTGGCGAGTTCGCCGCCGACCGCGATCTCGCCGTTGCGCAGGCGGTCGAGCAGGTTCTCCACCTTGTGCATGAAGCCGACGATGAACTGGCATTCGACCACGCCGGCACCGCCCTTGATGGTGTGGGCGGCGCGGAAGATGGCGCCGAGGTTCTCCGCATCCGCCGGGTCGCTCTCCAGACGGAGCAGCCCATCTTCCATCGCCAGCAGCTGTTCGCGGCTCTCGGTGACGTAGGTGCTGGTCAGTTCGTCCATGTTTCTAGGCCCTCCTAGCAGATGAAGCTCGGTGCGCTCGACTCAACTCGCGTCCTGCGCAGAAATGACCAGGGGATCGCCGAAGAACGCGGCGAGGTTGTAGAAGTCCAGCGCTTCGCGCACCGCCTGACTGTGGGCGACGATGGCCAGGCTGCAGCCACGGCTCTGGCTTTCGCGTTTGGCCATCATCAACAGCTGGATGCCCGCCGTGTCGATCTCGCGCACTTGCGACAGGTCGATCTCGAGCGCTTGGGCCTGCAGCAATGCGTCGAACAGCTTCTGCTTCAGATCGCCGGCGTTGTAGATCGTCATCTCCGAGTCCAACACCATGCGCAGCGCGGCCATTTGCTTGTTCTCCCCTTGACGCTGCGCATCATCCGTCAAGCGCGGCGAAGCCGGGAGAGCAGTTGTACTCAGGGCGAGGGGGTAGAACTACCTATTCCGAGATACAATCCGTCGCCGCTGGCGCTCTCCTGGCGCCAGCTCCTTCCCTGCCCGGAAATGAATCGACCGCCCTACAACAGATCCAACGCACGTGAGCGGCCGCCCGCCAAGATGCGCGACAGGACGCCAGGTCGCGAGCGCTCGCCATGAGCACAGCGCGGCAAAGCGAAACGGCTGCGGCAATTTCGCAGCCCGCGGCCATCGTCGGTGAGCGCGTCGAGCTGCAGCTGCTGACGACGCTCAAGTGCAACCTGAAATGCACCTACTGTTCGCTCGATGTCGGCGAGGTGCGCGGATCGCAGACCGAACTCAAGTACGACATCGAGCAGCTCGCCGCCTTCGTCGAGACGCAGCTCGCCGGCAAGGAGATCTACGTCACCTTCTACGGCGGCGAACCGACGCTCAATCGCACCATGATGGAAGCCGTGATGCAGCGCTTCCCGGCCTTGCGCTTCCAGCTCCAGACCAACGGCACGCTGCTCGACGACCTGCCCGACTGGATGCTGGCCAGGCTGTCGAACATTCTCATATCGATCGATGGCGGCGAGCGGACCACCGACAGCTATCGC
>JAHFRE010000113.1 GCA_023258955.1 Sterolibacterium sp. | reverse complement strand
TGCGCGGATCGATGATGGTCACGGCGAAGCCGGCGAGCACGGCCATCGGCGCCAAGGCCTGGGCGATGTGCACCGCGCCCACCACCAGCATGCGCGGGGCCGGCGCATAGACGCGCAGGAACAGACCGTCATCGCAACGCAGTGGCCCCGAATCGTCGGCGACGATCCGCGCCAGCGCTTCCTGCCGCTGTTCTGGGCTGAGCAGGAGGTGGGCGGCGGCGATCGCCTCGGGCAGGAGGCACGACGCGCCATCGGCGAGTCGGGTGACGCTGGCGATGGCGCGCCGCTCGCTCTGCGCCGCGAGCAGGGCGTCGAGGGCCGGCAGCTGCTCGACCCGCTGCACATAGACCTGGACCTTGCCGCCGCAGGCCAGGCCGACCTCCCAGGCTTGTTCATCGCTGACGCCGAAGTCGAGCAGGCGCGGCTGGCCATCGTCTATCGTCGCGATGGCCTCCTGGATCACCGCGCCCTCGATACAACCGCCGGAAACCGAACCGACGAAGCCCCCCCGCGCCTCGACCGCCAGGTGGCTGCCGACCGGGCGCGGCGAGGAACCCCAGGTTCGCACCACCGTCGCCAGGGCAACGCCCTGGCCGGCGCGGCGCCAGGTGCGCGCGCGTTCGAGTATGTCGGTCTGGCTCACATCCATGATGGCAACATTCTACAGAGCGCGTCCCCAGGCGGGGCGCAATCCTGCGGCCGCCGGCTGCGCCAGCGCCTGCCGCACCCGTTCGAGCAGCCGCTGCTTGTCGGCGCCGAGGGTGCCCTTGAGCACCAACCGGTTCGAGGCGTGGTCGCTGCGAAAGACCGTTTTGCGCAGTTCGAGCCCATCGAGCAGCAACTCCATTTCTGCGAACAAGCCGGCGAGCGGCAGGGGCTGCCATTCGGGAAAGTCGGCGCGAAAGCGCTGCTCGCCCTTGGCAAAATTCAGCACCAGGGTTGACAGATATTCGGGCTGCGTCGCATTGACCAGCCGCGCCGAGTTCTCGGCGTGTTGTGCCGAACAGCGCACCCCACCCAGGCCGTTCAAGATCATCACCGAGCGCGAAATGCCCGCCTCCGCCAGCTTGCCCAGGGCATCGAGGTGCGAGGCGTAGCTTTCGCCCTTGTTGACCTTGGCCAGCACCTCGTCGTCGCCCGACTCGACGCCCAGGTAGGCCAGCGCCAGGCCTGCCTCGCCCAGTTCGCGCAATTCGGAGGCGGACTTCTTGCGCAGATTGCGCGGCAGGCAGTAGCTGGAGATGCGGTGCACCGCCGGCAGGTGCTCGCGGATCGCGGCGAGCGCGCGCAGCAAGCGTCGCGTCGGCAGCACCATGGCGTCGCCATCGGCGAGGAAGACGCGGCGCACGCGAGCGCCGAAGCGCTCGCCGCTCGAGCGAATGCTCGCCAGCACCTCGGCTTCATCGCGGGCGCGGAAGCGCTTCTGCGGTGCGGTGTACATCTCGCAAAAACTGCAGCCGTTCCAGGAACAGCCGTCGGTGAGCGGCAGGATCAGGGACTCGGCTTCGCTGGGCGGACGAAACACCGGTTCGACGTAGCGGATGGGGAATTCTTCGAACATGGGCTAGCGCAAAAAAAGCCAGATTGCGCTCAGGTAGAATGAGACGCACATTCTACCGTCTGCCCGGATGGTGAAATTGGTAGACACAAGGGACTTAAAATCCCTCGGCCGCGAGGCCATACCGGTTCGATTCCGGTTCCGGGCACCACCGCTGCGTGCCCGCCATGGTCGCTGCCCTATCCTCTGTCGCCAGAATCTGCACCGCTTTGCTGGCCTTCGCTGCCTTTGCCGTGGATGCCCAAGCCGACGGCATCCCGCTGCGCCTGATCGCGTTCAACGACTTTCATGGCCATCTCGAGCCCGGTAGCGATGGCCTGACGCTGCAAGACGCCGCGGGCAAGAGCGTTCGTGTCAGCGCCGGTGGTGCGGCTTCGCTGGCCTGGCTCATCGCCCAGTTGCGCAACCAGGCGGGAAACGCGGTGGTATTCTCCAGCGGCGACACGATCGGCGCTGCGCCGCTGGTCTCGACGCTGTTCCGGCATGAACCGACGATCGAAGTGATGAACGCCATCGGCCTCGATTTCGCGATCGCCGGCAATCACGAACTGGATGGCGGCGCCGCGGAGTTGCGCCGCCTCGTCGTCGGTGGCTGCGCTCCCCACAGGGCCGGCGCGTCCACCAGTTCGTGCGCGGCGGGACCCTACGTCGGCGCAAAGTTTCTGCTGCTCGCCGCCAACCTCCTGGGAGCAGATGGGCAGCCCATCTACGCCCCGACCTGGGTGAAGGAATTCGGCGGAATCAAGGTCGGTTTCATCGGCGTGGTCACCCGTAGCCTGCGCTTTGTCGTGCCGGCATCGCGCATCGCCGGCATCACGATCGCGGCGGAAGCGGAGACCCTCAATCGCTACGCGGCCGAGCTCAAGAGCAGGGGGATCGAGGCGATCGTCGCCGTGGTGCACGAAGGCGGTTCGGTGAAAGCCGACTGGAACGATCCGCAATGCGCCGGCGCCGAGGGGGAGATATTCAAGATCGCCGACCAGCTATCGTCCGACATCGACCTGGTGTTCTCCGCGCACACCCACCAGGGTTACAACTGCCTCTTGGACACGCCAAAGCAGCGCGGTTTGCGCGTGATCCAGGCGGCCGCATACGGCCGTGGCGTCTCGGTCGTCGATGTCGTGCTCGACCCGGCGACGCGCGACATCGATCGGCGTCGCACCCTTGCCCGCAACATCCCCGTGGTCAACGCAAGACATGGCGACTATGCGGCAGTCCCACGCGATCAACGGGTGGTGCAGTTGGTCGAGCGCTACGCCGCGCTCGCCGCACCGATCGCCAATCGGCTTGTGGGCAGCGTCGCCGAGCGGATCGACCGTTCATCCCCGGACCTCGGCGATTTCCCGTCCGGCCGCATGGTCGCCGACGCGCAGTTGATGGCCACGCGCGCAGCGGAAGCCGGCGGTGCCCAACTCGCGCTGACCAACGCCACAGGCATACGGGCGGCGCTCGCCTGCGAGCAGGCACCTCCCTGTCCGATCTCCTACGGCCAGGCCTTCTCCGTCCAGCCTTTTGGCAATCGCTTGATCGTCATGACGTTGAGCGGTCGACAGCTGCGCCAGCTGCTCGAGGACCAGCAGCCGACCTCGCGCAAGGAACCACGCTTCCTGCAGCCCTCGCGCAGCCTCTCCTACGCCTGGAAGCGCTCGGCGCCCCACGGCGAGCGGGTAGCTGAACTGCGGCTCGACGAGTTGCCGATTCGCCCGGACGCAAGCTACCGGGTGACGGTCAACAGCTTTCTCGCCGAAGGCGGTGACGGCTTCCGCCAGTTGCGGCAGGGCAGCGAGCGTGTCACCAGCGTGCTCGACATCGACGCCTTGACCGCATTTTTGCGGGCGCAGCCGGCTTATGCAGCGGACCGTGGGACGCGCATCAGATTGCTCGATTGACTGCCCCCGGCTGCAGCCACCGGACTCTGGATCGATGTGCCGTAGTGCTTGTGTCTGGCTGCCAAGTGCTCTACAGTTTCGGCGTGTATCCCGGATAAACCTCTTCTCATGATCGTTCTCAACCTGACTTGCGCCAATTCTCACGAATTTGAAGGCTGGTTTGCTTCGGCGGCAGAGTTTTCGCGCCAAGCGGGCATCCAGTTGGTGTCCTGCCCCTATTGCAACGACTTTTGCATCACCCGTCTGCCCTCCGGTCCCCACGTCAAGCGCACGGCGGTGGAAGCGGGCAAGGCCGGAGACGTGGTCAGCGCCCTGATCGAACTGGCGCAGCACAGCGATAACGTCGGCGCCCAATTCCCCGAGGAAGCGCGCAAGATTCACTATCAGGAGATAGAACCGCGCAACATCCGCGGCGTGGCTTCGTCGAGCGAAGTGAAGGCCCTGATCGAGGAGGGCATCGCCGTGCTGCCGCTGCCCCTGCCGCCGAAAGACAAGGCACACTGACTACCGCATTCCCCCCGTCCCCCTAGCCGAAACTGACCCGCTCGGTCGCCTTTTTTCTGGAACGTACGACCACCGTGCCGGCGAGCTTGTCGTGCCAGCCCTGCTTGCGGCTGTCGAAGGCGATCCAGATGAAGCCGAGGCACAGCGCCAGCGCCGAGACGAAATAGGCGAGATAGCGGCCGATGGACTGACCCAGACCGGGCGGCGTGCCGCTTCGCGCATCGACCACCTGCAGACCGAGGATGCTCTTGCCCGGTGTGGCGGCGCGGAAGTGCCAGAAAGCCACGGCGTAGGCGGCGGGCAGCAGCTTGGTGGCGATGAAATCCCAGACCCCCGGCAGTTCGTAGGCGATGTCGTAGGACAGGTAGGGCAGGGGGGCGGTGCGCCCAAACCAGAAAAAGATGGGCACCAGGATCAGGCAGACGATGAGCGTGTCGATCAGGCAGGCCAAGACGCGGATCCAAAAGCCCGCGTATTCGAAGTCGTCCGGATTCAATGCTGGCGCTGGCATTGCTTCTCCCCATCACGAAGCCTGTTCGGAAAAGATTATATTCTTCGTGGCTCGCCGCCATGGTGTATATTTATACACCTATGGAGACGCTCAGCCCACGCCAGAGACAAACCCTCGACCTGATCCGCAAGGCCATGGCCGACGGCGGTCTGCCGCCAACGCGCGCGGAGCTGATGCGCGCCATGGGACTGGCCTCGCCCAACGCCGCCGAAAAACAGCTGCGCACCCTGGCGCGAAAGGGCGCGATCGAACTGCTCGCCGGCACCTCGCGCGGCATTCGCCTGCTCGCTCCGGCGCGCCAGAAAAAACCCGCCGGCCTGCCGCTGATCGGCCAGGTCGCCGCCGGCGCCCCGCTCTTGGCCGAGGAGCACATCCTCTCCTGGCACGCGCTCGATGCGGAGCTGTTCCAGCCGCGCGCCGATTACCTGCTCAAGGTACGCGGCACGAGCATGGTCGGCGCCGGCATCAAGGACGGCGATCTGCTCGCCGTGCACCGAACCGGCGAGGCGCGTTCCGGCCAGATCGTCGTCGCCCGCTTCCACGACGAAGTCACGGTGAAGCGCCTGCGTCGACGCGGCAACGCGATCGAACTGCTGCCGGAAAATCCCGATTTCAAAGCCATCAGCGTCGACCCGCGGCGCGAGGACTTCGCCATCGAAGGCATCGCCGTCGGCCTGCTGCGCAACGGGAGCTTCTGATGCTGAGCGAGCTGCTGCAACATCCGACGCTGGATTCGCTCTTGTGGCGCGGCGATGCCCGGCCATCGGCGATGCGGCCGGGCGTGGCGAGCGGCTTTCCCGAACTCGACGCCGAACTGCCGGGCGGCGGTTGGCCGGTGGGTTCGCTCAGCGAAATCCTGCCCGCCACCGCCGGCATCGGCGAACTGCGCCTGCTGATGCCGGCCCTGGCGCAGCTGACGAAGCAGGGCTTGACCATCGCCTGGATCGCGCCACCGCACCAGCCCTACGCGCCAGCCCTGGCCGCAGCTGGCATCGACCTCGCACGGGTGCTGATCGTGCGCTGCTCACGCACCCAGGACGCGCTCTGGGCGACCGAACAGGCGCTGCGTGCCCGGGCCTGCGGTGCCGTGCTCGCCTGGCTGCAGCCGCTGCGTTTCTCCGCAGCGCGCCGCCTGCAGCTCGCGGCGCAGGAAGGTTCGGCCCTGGCCCTGCTCTTCCGTCCGCCCGAGGCCGCCGCCGAGGCTTCGCCCGCCCCCTTGCGCCTGAAGATAGCCAGCTGCGTCGGCGTCCCTTCGATCGACATCTTCAAGCGCCGTGGCCGGCCCGCTGCCGGCCCGCTGCGCCTGCCCTCCCTGGCCATCCGCCATGCTCTGGATCGCTCTCCACCTGCCTCGCCTGTGCCAAGACCTGCGCGCCAGCACGATCACGCCTGAGGCAGAAACGGCAGCCCTGAGCGGCCTCGCCGCCTGGGCCAGCCAGTTCACGCCCAGGCTGACCCTGGCCGGGCCTGCCACCGTCCTGCTCGAGGTCTCCGCCAGCCTGAAACTGTTCGGTGGGTTGGCGGCCATGCTGCGCCGCCAGCGTGCCGGCCTCAAGGCCATGGGCGAGATCGTCGCGATCGCCGTCGCGCCGACGCCGACGGCCGCCGCCTGGCTGGCGCGCGCCGGGGTGGAAAAACATATCGCTCCCTCCCGCCTCGAGTCGGCGCTCGCCAGGCTGCCCGTGGCCCTGCTCGAAGAAGACGCGAAGGCGATCGAAGCCCTGGGGAACATCGGGGTGAGAACCATCGGCGAGCTGATCGCCTTGCCGCGCGCAGGGATGGCGCGGCGCTTCGGGCAGAGGCTGAGCGACGAGCTGGACAAGGCGCTGGGGATCCGCCCGGATCCGCGGCCCTGGTACCAGACGCCGGCCAGCTTCAGCAGCCGCATCGAACTGCCGACGGCGGTGGACGCCAGCGAGCAGCTGCTGTTCGCCGCGCGCCGCCTGGTCTTGCAGCTCTGCGGCTATCTGGCCGGACGCAGCGCCGGTGTCGCGCGTTTTACGTTCGAACTGCTGCACGAGGGCGGGGAACCGAGCCACTGCGTCGTCGGCCTGGTCGCGCCCGCCGCCGATGCCGAGCATTTCATGAGGCTCAGCCGCGAGCGCCTGCAGCGGATCGTCTTGCCCAGACCGGTGATCGGCATGGCGCTCGCGGCCGAGGCCATCGAGCCGCTGCCGAAGCTCAGTTCCAGCCTGTTCCCGGATGGGGTGCCAGGTGGTATGCAATCGGCCGGCGAATGGCAGAAGCTGGTCGAGCAGCTACGCGCGCGCTTGGGGAAAGAAGCCGTCTCCGGTCTGGCGCTGTGCGCCGAGCACCGCCCCGAGTACGCCAGCCTGGGGATCGAGCCCGGGACCGCAGCAAATCCAGTGGCGCAGTTCGGCGCGCGCCCCCTCTGGTTGCTGGCGCAGCCGCTGGCGCTGCAGGAGAAGCAGGGGCTGCCGCACTATCGAGGAGCGCTCGAACTGATCAAGGGCCCCGAGCGCATCGAATCGGGCTGGTGGGATGGCGGCGATGTGAAGCGCGATTATTTCCATGCGCGCAATCCGGACGGCGCCCTGCTCTGGATCTATCGCGAACGGCAGCTCGATGGCCGCTGGCAGCTGCACGGTCTGTTCGCATGAAAGCGCTGCCTGCCTACGCGGAGTTGCACTGCCTCTCCAATTTCACCTTCCTGCGCGGCGCCTCGCATCCCGAGGAGCTGGTGGCGCGCGCCGCCGAACTCGGCTACGCGGCCCTGGCCCTCACCGACGAGTGCTCGCTGGCCGGGGTGGTGCGCGCGCACCTGGCGGCCAAGGCGGCGCATTTGCCGCTCATCATCGGCAGCGAAATCGGGCTCGCCGGCGGCCCGCGCCTGGTGCTCCTGGCCACCGACCGCGACGGCTACGGCCGGCTCTCCGAACTCATCAGCAGCGGTCGCCGACGCGCGCGCAAGGGACAATATTCTTTGCGCCGCGAAGATCTCGCCAGCGGTCTGCCCGGCTGCCTTGCGCTGCTGTTGGCCGATCAGAAAAGCTCGGGCGAAGAGGCCGGCTGGCTGGCAGAGTGCTTTCGCGGCCGCGCCTGGCTCGCCCTCGAATTGTTCTGCGGCGCTGACGACCGCGCCCGCCTGAGCGCGATCGAGGCTCTGGGGAGGAGGGCAGGGCTGCCCCTGGTGGCCGCTGGTGACGTGCACATGCACCGGCGCTCGCGCCGTCCGCTGCAGGACGCGCTGACGGCGATCCGTCTCAACACCCCGCTGGCCCTGTGTCGTCAGGCGCTCTACGCCAACGGCGAGCGGCATTTGCGGCCGCGCCTGCGGTTGGCTCAGCTGTATCCGCAGGCGCTGCTCGCCGCCACCCTGGAGATCGCCAGCGCCTGCCATTTTTCTCTCGACAGCCTGCGCTACGAGTATCCGGAGGAACTGGTGCCGGCCGGCACCAACGCCACCGCCTACCTGCGCCAACTGACCGAGCAGGGCCTGCGCCAGCGCTTTCCCACAGGGGCGCCGGATGCGGTGCGCCGGCAGGTCGAGCACGAGCTGGCGCTGATCGCCGAACTGGCCTACGAACCTTACTTCCTCACCGTGCAGGACATCGTCGCCTTCGCCCGGGGCCGCGGCATCCTCTGCCAGGGCCGCGGCTCGGCGGCGAACTCCGCGGTGTGCTACGCGCTGGGCATCACCGAGGTCGATCCCTCGCGCATGTCCATGCTCTTCGAGCGCTTCATCTCGCGCGAACGCAACGAACCACCGGACATCGACGTCGATTTCGAGCACGAGCGGCGCGAGGAGGTGATCCAGTACATCTATGAAAAATACGGTCGCGACCGCGCCGCGCTCACCGCCGTGGTGATCTCTTACCGGCCCAAGAGCGCCCTGCGCGACGTCGGCAAGGCGCTGGGTTTCGCCGTGCAACAGCTCGATCGGGCGAGCCGGGCGGTCTCCTGGTGGGACGGCAGGGCGCAGCTGGCGCAGCGTCTGGCGGAAGTCGGCTTTGATCCCGACACGCCCGAGGTGAAGCGGCTGACCCTGCTCGCAGACAGCCTCCTCGGCTTTCCGCGTCACCTGTCGCAACATCCGGGCGGCTTCGTCATTTCGCGCGGCCCATTGGCCCAGCTGGTTCCCCTCGAGAACGCGGCGATGCCCCGCCGCAGCGTCATCCAGTGGGACAAGGACGATCTCGACGCCATCGGCCTGCTGAAGATCGACGTGCTCGCGCTGGGCATGCTCAGCGCCATCCGCCGGGCCTTCGCCCTGATCGGCGATTTCCGCGGTCGCGCTTTCGCGTTCGGCGACGTGCCGGCGGAAGACCCGCGCGTCTACGCCATGCTCGGCCAGGGCGATTCGGTCGGCGTCTTCCAAGTCGAGTCGCGGGCGCAGATAGCCATGCTGCCGCGGCTCAGACCAGCGAACTACTACGACCTGGTGATCGAGGTCGCCATCGTCCGCCCGGGCCCCATCCAGGGCGACATGGTCCATCCCTACCTGCGCCGGCGCGCCGGCCTCGAACCGGTCAGCTATCCGAGCGAGGCGGTGCGCTCGGTGCTGGAGCGAACCCTGGGCGTGCCCATCTTTCAGGAGCAGGTGATGCAACTGGCGATGGTGGCCGCCGGGTTTTCGGCCGGAGAGGCCGACCAGCTGCGTCGCTCGATGGCGGCGTGGCGGCGGCGCGGCGGCCTCGAGCACTTCGAACAGCGCCTGATCGCCGGCATGAGCGCGCGCGGCTACGCCGAAGAGTTTTCCCGCGCCATCTACCGGCAGATACTCGGTTTCGGCGAGTACGGCTTCCCCGAATCGCACGCCGCCAGCTTCGCCCTGCTGGTCTATGTCTCGGCCTGGATCAAGCGCTTCGAGCCAGCGGCTTTTCTGGTGGCCCTGCTGAACAGCCAGCCGATGGGCTTTTACGCACCCTCGCAGTTGATCCAGGACGCACGCCGCCACGGCGTCGAGGTCAGAGCCATCGACGCTGCGTGCAGCGACTGGGAATGCACGCTGGAGCGCGGCGATGCGGCGGAGCCGGTCGCCCGCCTGGGCCTTTGCCTGGTCAAGGGGCTGTCCAGGGCCGGTGCGCAACGCTTGGTCGCGGCGCGGACCGCGGCTGCCTTCGCCTCGGTCGATGACCTGGCCCTGCGCGCCGCGCTGAACGGTGGAGATCTGAGAAGCCTGGCCGCCGCTGCCGCCCTCGATTCCCTGGCCGGCCACCGCCGTCAAGCCTACTGGCGGGTCGCCGGATTGGAGACGCGGCCCGACCTGCTGCGTGCGGCCGGCTTCCAGGAAAACCTGCCCGAACTGGCTGCCCCCAGCGAAGGCGAGAACCTGATCGCCGACTACGCCAGCACCGGTCTCAGCCTGGGCAGGCATCCGCTGGCGCTGTTGCGGCCGCAACTGGCGCAGCAGCGCTACCTCAGCGCGGCGCAGCTGTGCGCGCTGCCAGCGGAAAAATCCGGACGCCGGGTGCGCGCCTGCGGCCTGGTGACCTGCCGCCAGCGGCCCGATGGCGATTCCGGGGTGGTCTTCGTCACCCTCGAGGACGAGACCGGCTGGGCCAACGTCGTGATCTGGCGCCAGCTCGCCGAGCGACAGCGCAAGGAATTGCTGGGCTCCCGTTTGCTCGGCGTCGAAGGCCGGCTGGAGCGCCAGGGCGAGGTGGTGCACCTGATCGCCAGCCAGTTGATCGATCGCAGCGCCATGCTCGGCGCTCTCCGGACCGGGAGCCGCGACTTCCACTAACTTGGGCCTGCCCGCGCAGATGACGGATAATCTGCGATCAGCCTCGGGAGGGCAGGGCATATGGCAGGACCGCTGACAGGCTTGAAGATAGTCGAAATGGTCGGACTCGGTCCGGCGCCGTTTTGCGCCATGATGCTCGCCGACATGGGGGCAGAAGTGATCCGCATCGCCCAGAAACCCAGGCCGGGCGCTGACAACAACATCCCCATGTTGAACACCCGCTTTGACGTTCTGGCCCGTGGCCGGCGCTCCCTGGCGCTCGATCTGAAGCAGGCGCGCGGTGTCGCTGCGGCGCTCCACCTGATAGGAAGTGCAGACGCCGTGATCGAGGGCTATCGACCTGGCGTCATGGAGCGCCTCGGCCTCGGCCCCGAACCGTGCCTGCAACGCAATCCGAAGCTGATCTACGGCCGCATGACCGGCTGGGGTCAGAGCGGACCGCTAGCCAAGGCCGCAGGGCACGATATCAACTACATCGCCCTGAGCGGCGCCCTGCACGCCATCGGCCGGCCCGGTGAACCGCCACCGCCGCCGCTGAATCTGGTCGGCGATTTTGGCGGCGGCGCCATGATGATGGCCTTCGGCATCGTCTGCGCCCTGCTCGAAGCGCGAAGCTCGGGCAAGGGGCAGGTGATCGACGCCGCCATGACCGACGGGGCCGCGCTGCTCACCGCGATGGTCTACGGCCTGAAGGCTCACGGCAACTGGATCGACAAGCGCGGCACCAACCTCCTGGACGGCGGCGCCCATTTCTACGACAGCTACGCCTGCGCCGACGGCAAGTTCATCGCCATCGGTGCCATCGAACCGCAGTTCTACGCGCTGCTGCTAAAACTTTGCGCCATCGATGACCCTGATTTTCATCCGCAGATGGACCGCTCCCGCTGGCCGGCCTTGAAGCAGAAACTCGCCACCCTGTTCAAGACCAAGACCCGCAACCAGTGGTGCGACCTGCTCGAAGGCAGCGACGCCTGCTTTGCGCCGGTGCTCGACCTCGAGGAAGCGCCCCAACATCCGCATAATCGTGCCCGCCAGGCCTTCATCGAGCTCGACGGCGTCACCCAGCCGGCACCGGCGCCGCGCTTCAGCCGCACCCCGGCTGAACTGAGCCGCCCCCCGGCGCAAGCCGGCGAGCACAGCGCCGAGGTGCTCGTCGACTGGGGCGTCAGCGTCGACGAGATCCGGACCCTGCGCGAAGAGCAGGTGATCTAGGGCCGAGGCGACGATGATAGATCGACCGAACTGCCGAGCGCACTGAAATGGCCGTTTTGAAGACCCTCGTTTTCGATCTCGACGGAACGCTGATCGATTCATCGCGAGGCATACTCGAGAGCTTGCGCGGCGCCTTCGCTGCCTGCGGCAGGAAACCGGTGCGGGCTCTGGCCGCCGACGTCATCGGGCCTCCCTTGCGCGAAACCCTGGCGTTGCTCGCCGGTAGCGCCGACAAAGCGGTGGTTGGACCGCTGGCGGAGGCGTTCAAGACCCATTACGATGATCAGGGTTATCGCCTGACCGAGGTTTTTCCCGGCGTCGAGGAACTCCTCCGGCAACTTGCCGCTCTTGGCTACCCGATGTTGATCGCCACAAACAAGCGTCTGCGGCCGACGCTATTGATCCTTGAGCACCTCGGCTGGGCCGAGCTGTTCGGCGGGGTATACGCGCTGGATGCATTCGAGCCGCCGGCGCGCGACAAGTCGGCGATGTTGGGCGCGATCCTGTCGCAGCACCGGTTCGCTCCCGAGGCCACGCTCTACATCGGCGATCGCGACGAAGACGGCGCAGCGGCAGCGGCGAATGCCATGCCTTTCGCCTGGGCAGCCTGGGGCTATGGCGGTGGATCGCTTGACCGGCACGCCGAAATGCGGCTCCAACGGCCCGCGGATCTGTCGCGGCGACTGGGCGCCGCGACATAAATACACAACAATGGCGAGATCACCCTTGAGGAAACGCGCCGGCCTCCCTATAATGCGCCTGCTTGCGCCCGTAGCTCATCTGGATAGAGTACGTGGCTACGAACCACGGGGTAGGGAGTTCGAATCTCTCCGGGCGCGCCAGTATCAAAAGGGGT
>JAHFRE010000317.1 GCA_023258955.1 Sterolibacterium sp. | reverse complement strand
GCTCGTTGTCGTTGATCTGCAGGATGTACTCGCCCAGGTCCGTCTCCACCGGCTGGATGCCGGCGGCCTCCAGCGCCTGGTTGAGGCCCGCTTCCTCGGACAGCATCGACTTCGACTTGGTCACCTTGGTGACGCCGTGGCGGCGGCCGATTTCTATCACCAGTTCGCACACCTCGGCCCCGTCCTTGGCCCAGAGCACCGTCGCACCGCGGCGTGTGGCCTCCTGCTCGAACCTCTCCAGCCACAGGTCGAGATCTTTGAGGGTGCGATCGCGCAGCTCGCGCGCCGCCTCGCGGGTCGCCTCGAAATCCTCGAGGTCGAGAATGGCTTGGGCGCGCATGCCGACGAACTTGCTGCGGGCGCGCCCGAGGTTGGCCTGCAACTGCGCGTCGTCCAGCTTCTCGCTGGCCCGCGCCTTGAAGTGCATCGAGCGGATTTCCATCAGTCCACCTTCTGCCCAACGTCGCCGGCCAGCACCTCGGCGATGTGCAGCACCGGCGTCGCATCGCCCAGCCGGCGCAGCTTGCCCTCGATGTTGAGCATGCAGCCGAGGTCGCCCAGGACCACGGCGTCGGCGCCGCTGGCCGCGATGTTGGCGCACTTCTTGTCGGCGATCGCCGCCGCGAGCTCGCCGAACTTGACCGAGAAGGTGCCGCCGAAACCGCAGCACTCCTCGGCACCGTTCAACTCCTCGAGGCGAACCCCCGGCATCTTCGCCAGCAGCGCGCGCGGCTGTGCCTTGATCCCCAGTTCGCGCAGGCCGGCGCAGGAGTCGTGGTAGGCGACGCTGCCGACATAGTTTCCGGGAGGCCGCTCGAGCTTGACCACCGTGGCCAGAAAATCGCTCAGCTCGTAGGTCTTCGCCGCGAGCCTGGCCATGCCCTCGGCCAGTCCCGGTTCGTCGCCGGCCAGGTCGATGTAGTGGCTCTTCACCATGCCGGCGCAGGAACCCGAGGGAGCGACCAGGTAGTCGCAAGCCTCGAATTCCGACAGCAGCTTCTTCGCCAGCGCCAGCGCCCGACCGCGATCGCCGGAGTTGAAGGCGGGCTGGCCGCAACAGGTCTGATTCGCCGGCACCAGCACCTCGCAGCCGGCGGCCTCGAGCAGCTTCAGCGCCGCAAAGCCGATGCGCGGGCGCATCAGATCGACCAGACAGGTGACCAACAATCCGACGCGCATGGGCTCCTCGCTCGCTGCCACCGCCGCCTGCAACTCGACGGGGGCTGGGTTTCACAATATGATACGGCCTTCCACGGAAAGCCAGACTCAAAATCCCATGGTAGCCCAGAGCACAGGCGCTGACGCAAAGAATCCGATCCAGGTGATCGAGCGCATGATGAAGCTGCTCGACGTGCTCTCCTACTACCACGATCCGGTCAGCCTGAAACAGCTGGCGCTGGAGACAGGCCTGCACCCCTCGACCGCGCATCGCATCCTCGCGGCGATGGGCGCCACCGGCTTCGTCGAACGCGGCGAACCGGGCTCCTACCAACTGGGCATCCGTCTGCTCGAGCTGGGCAACCTGGTCAAGTCGCGCATCAACATCCGCGACTCGGCACTGCCGCTGATGCAGCGCTTGCACCAGGAGATCGGCGAGAGCGTGAACCTCGGCGTGCGCCAAGGTGACGAGATCGTCTACGTCGAGCGCACCTCGAGTGGCCGCTCCTCGGTGCGGGTGGTGCATCTGGTCGGCGCCCGGGCACCGCTGCACGTCACCGCGGTGGGCAAACTGTTCCTGCTCGAAGACGGCCTGCCGGCGCTGCGCGAGTACGCCAAGCGCACCGGCCTGCCGGGCCTGACGCCGAATTCGCTGACCAGCCTGCCGGCGCTAAGCCGCGAACTGGACAAGGTGCGCCGCCACGGTGTCGCCTTCGACAACGAAGAGATCGAGCAGGGTTTGCGCTGCATCGCCGCGCCGATACGCGACGACTCGGGCGACCTGGTGGCCGGGCTCTCGGTCTCAGCGCCGGCGGAGCGGCACAGCGCCAACTGGGCGCCGCTGGTCAAGCAGACGGCCGACGACATCTCGGCCGCGATCGGCTACGTCAAACCGGATCAGCCGGCGGCCAGACGCTGAGGCACCGCCGAGTTCTCCACCCAGCGCTTGATGCGTTGGGCGTCGCCGATGCGCGTCAGCTTGCCCAGCGAGTCGAGCAGCACGATGATGGTCGGCTTCTTGTTCAGCCAGGCCTGCATCACCAGGCACTTGCCGGCTTCGTTGATGAAGCCGGTCTTCGACAAGCCGATATCCCAGGTGGAGCTGCGCACCAGCACGTTGGTATTGCGGAAGGTCTGCGGCTTGCCGGAGAGGGCGACCTTGTACTCGCTGGTCGTGGTGAATTCGCGGATCAGCGGATATTCGTGGGCGGCGGCGACCATCTTCACCAGGTCGCGGGCGCTGGAAACGTTGTGCGCCGTCAGTCCGGTCGGGTCCTCGAAGTGGGTGTCGTGCAGCCCCAGTTCCTCGGCCTTGTGGTTCATCGCCGCGACGAAGGCCTCGCGTCCGCCCGCATAATGGCGCGACAGCGCCGATGCGGCGCGATTCTCCGAGGCCATCAGCGCCAAGCGCAGCATGTCCTCGCGCGCCAGCGCCGCACCGACGCGCAGACGCGAGTGGGTTCCCTTGAGGCTGTCGACGTCCTCTTCGCTGACCGTCAGCGTCTCCTGCAACCCCGGCTGCGCATCGAGGGCCACCATCGCCGTCATCAGCTTGGTGATCGAGGCGATCGGCAGGATCGCCCCGGAATTCTTTTCGAAGAGCACGGCGCCGGTGGTCTGGTCCAAGACCACGGCTGCCGCCGACTGCAGGGCCGGACCGGCGCTCTCGTTCATGGCGCGGGGCGCAGCCCGCTTCTTGGCGTGCTTGTGCTTCTTGAGCGGCACCGCCTTCTTCGTCGCAGCCGTCGCAACGTTCGGTGCGGTGGCCACGGCAAAGCTCATGGCTACGAGCAGCAGCAGGGTGAGTCGTTTCATGCGATCTTTCTCCGCGAGGTTGCCGCAGTGTAGCAGCGCGCGCCGGCGCTGCCAACATAAACTACGGCATTTTTACCGCTGATTTAAGCCCTTGCGAAATATAGTTGATGTCAATAGTCAAGAAAGCGCAGGACTTCTTCGCGACGCGCCAGCGTGTCCTTGCGCCCCAACTGGATCAGGGCACGGGTGTAGGGGCGTTCGAACAGCAGATAGCTGGTCAGCGCTCCGCCGTTCTTGTTCATCGCGCCGATGCCGCCGAGAAAGGCGCGCACCGGCCAGGGCAGGCTGGCGGCGTGCCTGGCCGCCATTTCGTCCAGGCGCTCGGAAGGCGCGATCACCAGCACCTCGATCGGACGCAGCACCATGCCCTGCTCGCGCCTGACCTGCTCGGGGATCAGACCGACGGTCTTGTTGACCCGCTGGGTGCGCTCGAGGTCTGCCCAGAGGCTGTCGAGAAAGATCGAGGACAGGGTGTGGCCGGCGATCTGCGCCAGGGAAGGATAGGCACCATTGCCTTGGCGAAAGGCCTCCTGCTTCGCCTGGCGACCGGCACCGATGACCAGGATCTTGTCGGCCCCCAGGTGGATCGCCGGCGAGATCGGCGCCGTCTGGCGCATCGAGCCGTCGCCGAAGTACTCGCGATTGATCTTGACCGCGGGGAAGACGAAGGGAATCGCGCTCGAGGCGAGCAGGTGTTCGATGTTCAGCTTGACCTGGGCGCCCAGGCGCTGGGCGCGATTCCACGGGGCCAGGTCTTCGCGGCCCTGGAAGAAGCTGACGCTCTGTCCCGAACCGTAGCCCGAGCAGGTGATCGAGAGCGACTGCAGGCGACCGGCGACGATGGCCTGCTCGATGCGCGAAAAATCGACGTATTGGGTCAGCAAGCGGCGCAGCGGCTCGTTGTCGAGCAGGGAACGCGGGCTCTTCTTGACGAGCCAGCCGCCGGCCAGCGCCGCCAGCCAGCCGAAGGCCGAGGCCGCCATGCCCAAGGCGTCGGCGCGATAGACGTCGCCGACGTGGAAGGCGCGCCAGA
>JAHFRE010000316.1 GCA_023258955.1 Sterolibacterium sp. | reverse complement strand
GCGGCAGCCGGTGCCGCGGCCGCTGCCGGCGTGCCGCCGATGGTCTCCAGCGCCTCTTTGTTGCCCGCCTTGAACTGGTAGAGGGTCACGGCGCCGTCCTTGACGTCGCCCTTGTCGTCGAAGCTGATCTTCGAGGTGACCCCGGCGTAGTCGGTCTTCGCCAGCGCTGGCAGGTACTTGGCCGGCTCGACCGAATCGGCGCGCTTCATCGCTTCGATCACGACCATGGCAGCGTCGTAGGCGTAGGGGGCGTAGAGCTGGATGTCGGTGTTGAACTTGGCTTTGTAGCGCGCCTGGAAGGCCGGTCCGCCCGCCATCTTGTCCAGCGGCACGCCGGGCAGGGAGCAGTAGTGGCCTTCGGCGGCGTCGCCGGCGAGCTTGGGAAACTCGGTGGTGCAGCCACCGTCGCCCATCAACAGTTTGGCCTTGACCCCGAGCTTCTTCATCTGCGCCGCCAGCGGCCCGGCCTGCGCATCCATGCCACCGTAGAAGACCAGGTCGGGCTTCTTGGCCTTGATCTTGGTCAGGATGGCGGCGAAGTCGACCGCCTTGTCGTCGGTGTGTTCTTCCGCCGCCAGCTTGGCGCCGCCGGCTTCAGCGGCCTTCTTGAATTCCTTGGCCAGGCCTTCGCCGTAGGCGGTCTTGTCGTCGATGATGGCGATGTTCTTGGCGGCGAGCTGCTTGGTCGCGTAGTCGCCGAGCACCTTGCCCTGCTGCACGTCGTTGGCCATGACGCGGAAGGCCGTCTTGAATCCCTGCAGGGTGTATTGCGGGTTGGTCGCCGAGGGCGAGACCTGCGGCAGGCCGGCGTCGGAATAGATCTTCGAGGCCGGGATGGTGGTGCCGGAATTCAAATGGCCGATCACGCCATTGACCTTGGCGTCGACGAATTTTTGCGCCACCAGCGTGCCCTGCTTCGGATCGGCCTGATCGTCTTCGCCCATCAGCTCGAAGGTGACCTCGCGGCCGCCTATCTTCAGCTTCTTGGCGTTGGCGTCCTCGATCGCCAGGCGAGCGCCGTTCTCGTTGTCCTTGCCCAGATGGGCCTGCGGCCCGGTAAGCGGTGCCGCGTGCCCGAGCTTGACCGCCAGCGGCGCTGCCGGTGGTGGCGCTGCCGCCGGTGGTGGTGGTGGTGGCGCTTCCTTGCTGCAGGCGATGAGCAGCAGGGCGGCGGTGGTGGCGAGAGCCAGGGTCTTCTTGTTCATGGAGATCTCCTCGAGAGTAGGGGCGGGGCTGGCGCAATACCGCTTGTCATGGCTGCGGCGATTGTTGCGCGCCCCTTGGGGCTTGTCAATCCGTTTCGCCGCCAGCCAGGCGGCGCTGCAGCTCGTTCCAATCGGCGATCGGCGGCAGGCAGGTCAGACCGGCGCAGACCCAGGCCGTGACCGCCGCTGTCGCCGGTTTGTCGAGCACCTGCGGCAGGCCTTTTTGCTGCGCCGGCGGGGCCAGCACCAGGGCGCGCGGCAGGTAGGTCGCAGCGAGCCGCGCTTGCCAGACGCGGACCTCTGCGCTGGGACCGCTGAGGACGATCAGTTGCGGCGGCTGCAGATATTCTTCGAGGGCGTGGAGCAGGCTGGCGTTGCCGCCAGCTGACTGTAGCTGCGCGCCAAACAGGCGCAGCGTCGCCGCGGCTGCCTCGTTCCAGGCGGGGTTGCCGTCGAGCGTTGCCAATCTTTGCAGGACCAAAGCGGCCACGCCATTGCCCGAGGGGGTGGCGTTGTCGTAGCCTGGTTTGGGCCGGTGGATCAACGCTTCGTGGTCGTGGCGGGTGAAGAAGAAGCCACCGCCATCGACGTCGGCGAAGTCCTCAAGCAGGACCTGGGCCAGCGCTTGCGCGAACGCCAGATCCTCGCTGCGGAAGTCCGCCTGCAGCATCTCGAGCAGGGCCCCGATCAGGAAGGCGTGGTCGTCGAGATAGGCGTCCAGATGCGCACGGCCATCCTTGTACGTGGCGAGCAGGCGCTGCTTGCCGTCCGCCTGCCGCCACAGCGTCCGCTGCAAGAAGTCGAGCGCCCGGCGCGCCGAGGCGAGCCACTCGGGACGGTCGAAGACCCGCGCGGCGTGCGCCATGCCCTCGATCATCAGCGCGTTCCAGCTGGTCAGCACCTTCCCGTCGCGGCCCGGATGGACGCGCCCTTCACGCGCCGCGAAGAGCTTGCACCGGGCCGCTTCGAGCAGGGTCTCTTGCTCGGCCGGCAGGTCGGCGACGACGCGCAGATGCCAGTGGTTGTTCTCGAAGTTGGGGCTGCCGGAAAGCCCCCAGTGGCGGGCGGCGACGGCGTACTCGGCGGCATCGAGGAGCGCTTCCACCGCCGCGCGCGACCAGACGTAGAACCTGCCCTCTTCGCCTTCCGAGTCGGCGTCGATCGAGGAGTAGTAGCCGCCCTCGGGCGATTGCATCTCGCGCCGCACCCAGCCGGCGATGCCCTCAGCCGTCCGCTTGAACAGCGGTTCGCCGCTCGCGGCCCAGGCGTCGGCGTAGAGCGGCAGCAGCAGGGCGTTGTCGTAGAGCATCTTCTCGAAGTGCGGTATCTCCCAGCGCTCATCGACGCTGTAGCGACAGAAACCGCCGCCCAACTGGTCGTAGATGCCACCCATGGCCATGCGGGCGAGGGTGGTCAGGGCCATCTGCCCCGCCTCGACGTCGCCGTCGCCGGCGGCGCGACGCAGCAGCAGGGCGAGCTCGCCCGTGTGCGGAAATTTCGGCGCTGGACCGAAGCCGCCGTTGACCGCGTCGTAGCCGTGGCGCAGCGCTGCGCGCGCTGCGGCGATCGGCCCGCCGTCGAGTTCGCCGGCGGCCGCCGATGGCTTGGGCAGGGTGGCGTCGAGCGCCTGGCGCAGCTGAACGTTCTGGCCCTCGATCTGCTGTCGCTGCGCGGCGTAGCCCGCGGCGACCCGTTCGAGCAGTTCGACGAAGCCGGGCAGGCCGTAGCGCGCCGTCTTGGGGAAGTAGGTGCCGCCGTAGAAGGGCTCACCCTTCGGCGTCAGGAACATGGTCAGCGGCCAGCCGCCGTTGCGGCCGGTGAGCAGCTGTTGCGCCGTCTGGTAGATCTGGTCGAGGTCGGGGCGCTCCTCGCGGTCGACCTTGATGTTCACGAACAATCGGTTCATGACCGCCGCCACCGCCTCGTCCTCGAAAGACTCGTGCGCCATCACGTGGCACCAGTGGCAGGCCGAATAGCCGATCGACAACAGGATCGGTCGGTCGAGCTCGCGCGCCTGCGCCAGCGCCTCGGGCGACCAGGGTTGCCAGTCGACCGGGTTGTCGGCGTGCTGCTGCAGATAGGGCGAGGTCTCTGTCGCCAGCCGGTTGGCCATGCGCTCTATAGCCCGACGATCAAGGCCGATTACAGCCGCTGCAACTGTCCCACGTCGCGCACGGCGCCGGTGTCGGCGCTGGTGGTGAGCGCCGCGTAAGCCTGTAGCGCCGCCGAGACCTGCCGTTGGCGCTGCGCCGGCTTCCAGGCGGCGCTGCCTCTAGCCTCCATCGCGGCGCGGCGCTTGTTCAACTCGCCAGCGGCGAGCGCCAGCGTGATGCTGCGTCCGGGGATGTCGATCTCGATGCGGTCGCCGCTTTCCACCAGGGCGATGGCGCCGCCCGCCGCCGCCTCGGGCGAGGCGTGGCCGATCGACAGTCCCGAGGTGCCGCCGGAGAAGCGACCGTCGGTGAGCAGGGCACAGACCTTGCCCAGACCCTTGGACTTGATGTAGGAGGTCGGATAGAGCATCTCCTGCATCCCCGGTCCGCCCTTCGGTCCCTCGTAGCGCACGATCACGACATCGCCGGCGCGGACCTCGTCGCCGAGGATGCCGGCCACCGCGTCTTCCTGGCTTTCGTATACGCGCGCCGGCCCGGCGAATTTGAGGTTGTCGTCGTCGACCCCGGCGGTCTTGACGATGCAGCCCTTTTCGGCGATGTTGCCGAACAGCACGGCCAGACCGCCGTCCTGCGAATAGGCGTTGTCCTTGTCGCGGATGCAGCCGGCGGTGCGGTCGAGGTCGTGCTCCGGA
>JAHFRE010000112.1 GCA_023258955.1 Sterolibacterium sp. | reverse complement strand
GCAGCTGTTTCTTCATGTAGGCGATGTTGTCGTAGGTCCACTTGGCCGGCGGCACGCCGTTGGCCATGGCGGCGTTTTCCGCCGGCAGACCGAAGGCGTCCCAGCCCATCGGCTGCAGCACGCGGTAGCCACGCATCTTGTGGTAGCGCGAGAGGACGTCGCCGATGGTGTAGTTGCGCACGTGACCCATGTGCAGCTTGCCCGAGGGATAGGGAAACATCGACAGGCAGTAGTACTTGGGGGCGTCGGCCTGGTCGTCAGCGCGGAAGGCCGCGCTCTCCCGCCAATAGGCCTGCGCCGCCTGCTCGATTTCCGCTGGGTGGTATTTTTCCTGCATGGCTGCTTGTGGGCTAAGGTCGCTTGGGCAATGGAGATCGGCGATTATACCCGGCGCGCGGCGCCTGCCTCGGCGGCCTCCGGACGCCACGCCAGGCCATGACAACGGGATGGCGCGGGGATGTTCGCGGCCGGCCCATGCTGGTATAGTCCCTGCCTGGGTCAAGGGGGAAGCGCTCTATGCACCTGGGAACGATGGTCCTGGCGGCGGCAGCGTTGGCGCTCGCCGCCGATGCGCCGGCGGTGGCGCAGACGGTGGTGGAATCGGTGCAGATGCCGGCCTGGCTGGATCGTGGCGGCGAGCTGCGACCGCTGGCCATCGGTAGCGAGGTGAAGAACGGTGACACCTTGCGCATCGGCGCCGCCGGCCGCGCCTACCTGAAGCTCGGCGACGGCAGCACGGTCAAGCTGGGCAGCGGCGCCTCCCTGCGCTATTACAGCCTGAGCCTGCGCCCGCAGCGGCATTTTCGCGCTGCCCTGGACGTCGTCGCCGGCGCTTTCCGCTTCACCACCGCCGCGGTGCAACGCGTCGGTGGTGATCGCGACTTGAACATCCGCGTCGGCACCATCACCGCGGGCATCCGTGGCACCGACGTCTGGGGAAAATCGGACGCGGAACGCGACCTGGTCTGCCTGATCGAGGGGCACGTCGAACTCCGGCACCGCGGCGAGACCACCGATCTCGACCAGGCGCTGGCCTATGCGGCGGCGCCCAAGGGCGCGGCGGCGCTCGGCGTCGACCGGGTCGATCCCGATCAATTGCAGCGCTGGGCGCGGGAGACCGAGGTGCTGCCAGGTGACGGCGCGGTCCGCCGCGGCGGCCGGTGGAAGTTGCTCCTGGCCAGCCTCGAACTCGAGACCCAGGCCCTGGCGCTTTACGACAGGGCGCGCGAAGCGGGCTTCGCGGTGAAGATCAGGCCGCGCAGCGGGGGTGCTGCCGGCAAATGGATCTACGACGTGCAAATCGAACAACTGGCGAGCGAGCAGGAAGCCCTCGTCCTCGCCGACCGCCTCTACGCTGACACCGCCTTGCAGGCGACCGCCAGGCGCTGAGGCCGGCGCGACGCCTATTGGTCGGCGAGGCGGAAATGGAAGGTCGCCCCCGCCCCGGGCGAAGACTCGGCCCAGACGCTGCCGCGATGACGGCGCACGATGCGCGCCACGGAAGCCAGTCCGACGCCGGAGCCTTCGAATTCGTCGGGCTTGTGCAGACGCTGGAAGGGGTGGAACAGCTTGTCCGCGTAGGCCATGTCGAAGCCGACGCCGTTGTCGCGGACGAAATAGGACGCGACGCCATTTTGCGAACGCTCGCAGCCGACGACGATCTGGGTCGTCTCCTGGCGCGCTGAATACTTCCAGGCGTTGCCGATCAGGTTTTCCAGCAGCACCCGCAGCAACTGCGGATCGCCGACCACGCGCAGGTCGGGGGCGATCTCCACCCGCGCCTGGCGTTGCGGCGCCGACTTCTTCAATTCCTCGAGCACCTCCGTGGCGATCTGCGACAGGTCGACGCTTTCGCGCCGCAGCTCGCGTCGATTGACCCGCGAGAGGTCGAGCAGATCGTCGATCAGCGTGCCCATGCGCTGGGCTGCGTGGCGCACCCGCAGCAGGTATTCGCGGCCCTGGGCCTCGATGCGGTCGCCGTACTCGTCGGCCAGCAGGTGGGAGAAGCCGTCGATGCCGCGCAGCGGCGCGCGCAGGTCGTGCGACATCGAGTAGGCGAACGACTCCAGTTCGCGGTTCGCCTCGGACAGGTCGGCGGTACGTTGCTTGACCCGGTCCTCGAGCGCCGCGTTCAGGTCTTTCACCTCCTGCACCGCGCGGCGCAGATCGGTGATGTCGTGAATCAGGGTGATGACCAGTCGCACCTCGTCGAAACCGACGATCTCCGCGGCGGCCACCACCTGGCGCATGTCGCCGGCCTTGGTGAACAGGTGCGTTTCGTAGTCGTGCAGCTGGCCGGTGCGGCGCAGCGTCGCCAGCCAATCGGCGTAGGCGCGGCCGTCCTGCCACATGCCCATCTCCAGCGCCGTGGCGCCGAGCGCTTCCTCGCGCGTCCAGCCGAACTGTTGCTCGAAGGCGTCGTTGACGTCGATGTGCATGCCGCTGTCCAGACGCGAAATGAGGATGGCCACCGGACTGGCGTGGAAGATGCGCGAAAACTTTTCCTCCGAGCCGCGCCTTTCGTTGACCCGCGCCGCGACTTCGTCGATGCGCGCCGCCAGCTCCCTGCCCAGCCGCCGCGTCTCGGCGTAGCGGGCAGCCAGCGTGCGCCGAATCGACCAGGCCACGGCGGTGGTGACGAGCGTGCCGGCGGCGATGATGGCGTAGGGCGGCAGCGCCGCCGCGAGCAGGCCCAGCGCCGACCAGAGCGCGGCGCTCGCCGCCAGATAGAGCAGCAGTCGCCACGCTTGCGCCAACCCTCCGGACGAGCTCGCTGCGGCATTGGTCTTGCTCAAAGCCCAGCTCCCAGGTCAATGCCGAGTGCATAGTATATGCGAAACGTCTGCAGGCGCGGGATCGCCAAGGGCGCACTCCTCGGCGCGGCTATAATTCGCCCAATGTCCAAGCATCTCGAAGGCCTCAATCCCGAGCAACTCGCCGCCGTCACCCTGGCGCCGCAGCACGCGCTGATTCTGGCGGGTGCGGGCAGCGGCAAGACCCGGGTGCTCACCACCCGCATCGCTTGGCTGATCCGCAGCGGGCAGGCGACGCCGGCTGCGATACTCGCGGTCACCTTCACCAACAAAGCCGCCAAGGAGATGCTGACCCGCCTGTCGACGATGCTCAGCGTCAATCTGCGCGGCGTCTGGGTCGGCACCTTCCACGGTCTGTGCAACCGCATGCTGCGCGCCCACCACCACGAGGCGGGGCTGCCGGCGCTGTTCCAGATCCTCGACCAGGCCGACCAGCTGTCGGCGCTGAAGCGTTTGCTGAAGTCGCTCAACGTCGACGACGAGAATTTTCCGCCGCGCGAGCTGCAGCACTTCATCAACGCCAACAAGGAGCAGGGACTGCGCGCCGCGGCGGTGGAGGCCTGGGACGATTACACGCGGCGGCGCGTCGAACTCTACGACGCCTACGAACGCCAATGCCAGCGCGAAGGGGTGGTCGATTTCGCCGAGCTGCTGCTGCGCAGCTACGAGCTGCTGTCGCGCAATGAGGCGCTGCGCCGGCACTATCAGGGCCGCTTCCGCCACATCCTGGTCGACGAGTTCCAGGACACCAACGCGCTGCAGTACCGCTGGCTGAAGCTGCTGGCCGGCGGCCCCGCCGCCGGGCAGCGACCGCAGGAAGTCCCGCTGGGGCCCCCAGGCGGGACAGCAAGCCACGTGGAGTCCCGCAGAGACGAACACCCGTCACCCCCCTTCGCGGAAGGGGGGCCGGGGGGAATGTCGTACATCTTCGCCGTCGGCGACGACGACCAGTCGATCTATGGTTTTCGCGGTGCCGAGGTCGGCAATATGCGCGACTTCGAACGCGAGTTCCAGGTGCGCGCCGTCATCCGCCTTGAGCAGAACTATCGCTCCCACGGCAACATCCTCGACGCCGCCAACGCCATCATCAAGCACAACGCCGCGCGCCTGGGCAAGAACCTGTGGACCGACGCCGGCAGCGGCGAGCCGATCCGCGTGTTCGAGGCCGTGAGCGACGGTGAGGAAGCGCGCTGGATGGTCGAGGAGATCAAGGCGCTCGCGCGCGACGGCCACGCCCACGCCGAACTGGCCCTGCTCTATCGCGCCAATGCGCAATCGCGGATCCTCGAGCACGCCCTGTTCTCCGCCGGCATCCCCTATCGGGTCTACGGCGGCCTGCGCTTCTTCGAACGCCAGGAGATCAAGCACGCGCTGGCCTATCTGCGGCTGATCGCCAATCGTCACGACGACACGGCGTTTGCGCGGGTGGTCAACTTCCCGACGCGCGGCATCGGCGCCCGCTCGCTCGAGCAGCTCGCCGATTTGGCGCGCGCCCAAGACTGCAGCCTGCACGCGGCGATCGCCCAGCTGTCGGGAAAGGCGGCCGCCAGCCTCGCGGCTTTTTCCGCCCTGCTCGACAAGATGCAGCAGGGCGCGGCCGACCTGCCCCTGCCCGAGCTGGTCGATCAGGTGCTCGCCCTGTCCGGCCTGACCGACCACTACCGCAACGAGCGGGAGGGCGCCGACCGCCTCGCCAACCTCGACGAGCTGGTCAATGCCTGCGCCAGCTTCATCAGCGAGGAGAATAACCGGGCCGACGACGCGGTAGAGGAGAGCGAGCTCGCCTCCTTCCTCGCCCACGCGTCGCTCGAGGCCGGCGAGCACCAGGCCGGCGACAGCGACGACGCGGTGCAGTTGATGACGGTGCACGCCGCCAAGGGATTGGAGTTCAACGTGGTGTTCATCAGCGGCCTCGAAGAAGGGCTGTTTCCGCACGAACAGAGCCTGCTCGAGGAGAAGGGGCTGGAGGAAGAGCGGCGCCTGATGTACGTCGCGGTGACGCGGGCGCGCCACCGCCTCTATCTGTCTTTCGCCCAGACGCGCATGCTGCACGGCCAGACCCGCTACAACCTGCCCTCGCGCTTCCTCGAGGAGATCCCGGCGCCGCTGCTGAAATGGCTGACGCCGAAGATCAACAGCGGCAACAAGATGGCCTCCGGCTACAGGGTGGCCTCAGGCTACGAGGTGGCCTCAGGCTACGAGGTGGCCTCCGGCCACGCGCACGCCGTCGGCCAACGGGGGCCAGCGCACCGCGACGAGGCCTGGAGCCAGACGCCGGCGCCGCGCTCGCCCCGTCGTCACGACGATGCCGGTGGCAGCGGTTTTTCGCTGGGCCAGAACGTGCACCACGCCAAGTTCGGCGCCGGCGTGATCGTCCGCGCCGAGGGCTCGGGCTCGGACGCGCGGGTGCAGGTGAACTTCGCCCACGCCGGCACCAAGTGGCTGGCGCTGGCGGTGGCGAAGCTGGCGCCGGCCTAGCTCCCCTAGGCGGCGGCGAAGAAGTAGCGGTCGATCCTGGCGCCGAGCATCGCCTCGACGCCCGCGTCCGGGGTCGCGGCGATTTCCTCGTGCAAGGCGTCGGCGATGGCGCAGAAGACCCCGACCAGCCGCGGATCGAAGTGGCTGCCGGCGTCGCGGCGCAGTATGTCCAGGGCTTCCTGGCGCGGCAGGGCCGGCTTGTAGGGACGCTTCGAGGTCAACGCGTCGAAGACATCGACCACGGCGAAGATGCGCGCCGCCAGCGGAATCGCCTCACCCGCGAGGCCGCGCGGGTAGCCGCTGCCGTCGAATTTTTCGTGATGGTTTTCGACCACCGCGCGCGCGCTCTGCAGCCACTGCGACTTGGCCAGGATGTCGCCGCCGAGGGCGACGTGGGTCTGCATGACGCGGAACTCGTCGGCATCGAGGCGGCCGGGTTTGAGCAGGATGCCGTCGCTGATGCCGATCTTGCCGACGTCGTGGAGAAAGGCGCCGGCGATCAGGTCGCGCATCGGCGCCGGCGCCATGCCCAGGGCTTCGGCCAGGCGCAGGGCGTAGATGGTCACCCGGTAGTTGTGTGCGCTGGTGTCCGAATCGCGCTTGGCGATGGCGCTGCCGAGCACTTCCATCAGTTCGATGTTGCCCTTCAACAGGTCGCGCGAGAACTTCAGCACGTCGCGATTGAGGGAGAGGATGATCGGGTAGAGCAGCAGGGTGGTGGCCAGCACGCCGATCAGGGTGATCACCAGCACTTCGATGATCCGGGTGCGGAGGTCGTTGCGGGTGGTCTGATCGACGCGATAGACCCCTTCGAACCAGCCTTGGCCGGCGCCCACCGCATCAGCCATGGGCAGCAGGACCTGCAGCACCAGTTCGTCCTTGAGCCAGAATTTTTCGTAGGTGACCTTGCCCGGCTGCAGCGTGTGGCCGCCCGCCTTGAGCGCCTGCTCGATCCATTCGAATTGCGGATTGGCCGCTTCGACAACCTTGCGTCCGTCCTTGTCGTAGAGTTCGACGACGATGAAGCGATCGTGCACCATGGCCTCGGCTTCGGCCTGGAGGCGGGCCAGACCGGCAGGATCATGGCTGCTTTGCAAGGCGGCGCCGCTGGCGGTCAGCTTGCCGGTCTCGGCCAGGGTCAGACCGAGCACGAAATCGTCGATGCGCTCGGTCTCCAGATAGTAGGCGATACCGCCCAAGGCTGCCGAGATCAGCAACCAGGCGAGCGCCAGTCGGCGCAGCACCCGTCGGCGCACATTCAGGATCACGCGGACAGCCTCCCTTTCCTTGTGCGCGGATTGTGCCACAGTCGCTGCGCTCGATTGCATCGCGGCGGGAGGACATCGGGGTATCATTCCGCTTTGCCATTCGGGCATCCTGCAATGGAAAAAGATCTAGGCGCCGCCGCACTGGAGTACCACGCCTTTCCCAGCGCCGGCAAGATCGCCGTGGTGCCGACCAAGGCCCTTACCAACCAGCGCGACCTGTCGCTCGCCTATTCGCCGGGGGTCGCCGCCGCCTGCAACGCCATCGTCGCCGATGGTCGCGAGGTCAGCCGGCTGACCTCGCGCGCCAACCTCGTCGGCGTCGTCACCAACGGCACGGCGGTGCTGGGCCTGGGCAACATCGGCCCGCTGGCGGCGAAGCCGGTGATGGAAGGCAAGGCGGTGTTGTTCAAGAAGTTCGCCGGCATCGACGTCTTCGACATCGAACTGGCGGAGAGCGATCCCGACAAGCTGATCGACATGATCGCCGCCATGGAGCCGACCTTTGGCGGCATCAACCTCGAGGACATCAAGGCGCCGGAGTGCTTCTACATCGAGAAGAAGCTGCGCGAACGCATGAGCATTCCGGTGTTCCACGACGACCAGCACGGCACCGCCATCGTCGTCGGCGCCGCCATCCTCAACGGCCTGAATCTGGTGGGCAAGGAGATCGGCACGGTGAAGCTGGTCACCAGCGGCGCCGGTGCCGCGGCCCTGGCCTGCCTGGAGATGCTGGTGCTGCTGGGGGTCAAGGTGGAGAACATCTGGGTCACCGACATCGAGGGCGTCGTCTATACCGGACGCAAGACGCTGATGGACCCGCTCAAGGCGCGCTACGCCAAGGAGACCACGGCGCGCAGCCTGAATGATGTCATCGCTGGCGCCGACGTCTTTCTCGGCTTGTCGGCCGGCGGCGTGCTGAAGCCTTCGATGGTGGCGAAGATGGCGGCCAATCCGCTGATCATGGCGCTGGCCAATCCGACCCCGGAGATCATGCCTGAGGAAGTGCGAGCGGTGCGCGACGACGCCATCATCGCCACCGGCCGCGCCGACTATCCGAACCAGGTGAACAACGTCCTCTGCTTCCCCTTCATCTTCCGCGGCGCCCTCGACGCCGGCGCCTCGACCATCACCGAGGCGATGCAACTGGCGGCGGTGCGCGCCATCGCCGAACTGGCGCGCGCCGAGTCCTCGGACATCGTCGCCGCCGCCTACGGCGGCGAGACGCCCAAGTTCGGCCGCGACTACCTGATCCCCAAGCCCTTCGATCCGCGGCTGATCGGCAAGATCGCGCCGGTGGTGGCGCTGGCGGCGATGGAGTCGGGGGTGGCGACGCGACCGATCGCCGACTTCGAGGCCTACCGCGAGCAGATCAACAATTTCGTCTATCACTCGGGATTTGTCATGCGCCCGGTGTTCGCCGCGGCGAAGAAGGCGCCGGCCAGGGTGCTCTACGCCGAAGGCGAGGACGAACGGGTGCTGCGCGCGATCCAGGCGGTGATCGACGAGGGCCTGGCGCAGCCGGTGGCGATCGGCCGCCCCGAGGTGATCGAGATGCGGCTGAAGAAGGCCGGCCTGCGCATCCAGCCGGGCAAGGACTTCGAGATCGTCAACCCCGGGGCCGACGCGCGCCACCGCGAACTCGCCGGCGACTACCACCGCCTGATGGGGCGCAGCGGCGTGCCGCCGGAGCGGGCCAAGGAGCTGCTGCGCAAGGAGACGACGCTGATCGGCGCCATGCTGTTGCGCGCCGGCTACGTCGATGCCATGCTCTGCGGCACCGCCGGCGGCCACGCCCAGCATCTGCGCCACATAGCCGACGTGATCGGCCTGGAGGAACACGCCACCAGCTTTGCGGCGATGAATCTGCTGATGCTGCAGCACTTCACGCTCTTCCTCTGCGACACCTACGTGAACGAGGAGCCGAGCGCCGAGGAGATCGCCGACATCGCCCTGATGGCGGCCGAGGAGGTGCGCCGCTTCGGCCTCCAGCCCAAGCTGGCGCTGCTCTCGCACTCCAACTTCGGCAGCGTCGATTCGGCCTCGGCGCGCAAGATGAACGCGGCGCGCGTACTGATCGCCCGCCGCGCGCCCGACCTGGAAGTCGATGGCGAAATGCACGGCGACACGGCGCTGTCGGAGGCGATCCGCACCCGGCTCTATCCGGAGTGCCGCCTCTCCGGCGAAGCCAATCTGTTGATCATGCCCAACGTCGACGCCGCCAACATCGCCTTCAACCTGCTCAAGGTGACCAACGGCGACGGCATCACCGTCGGGCCGATGCTGCTCGGCGCCGCCAAGCCGGTGCACATCCTGACGCCGACGGCGACGGTGCGCCGTCTGGTGAACATGACGGCCCTGGCGGTGGTCGACGCCAATCACCTGCAGCGATGAAAGGAGAGCGCCCATGAAGACCCACGCGATACGCTTGCACCAAACCGGCGGCCCCGAAGTGCTGCGCTGGGAAGAGGTGGACCTGCCGGCGCCGCAGCCAGCCGAAGCGCGCGTGCGCCATCTGGCGGTCGGTCTCAACTACATCGACATCTATCATCGCACCGGCCTCTACCCGCTACCCCTGCCCTCGGGTATCGGGCTGGAGGGCGCCGGCGTGGTCGAGGAGATCGCTGCCGAGGCGAGCGTCAAGACCGGCATCAATGCCGGCGACCGCGTCGCCTACGCCGGCGGACCGCTGGGCGCCTACGCCGAAGTGCGCAATATTCCGGCCGACCGGCTGCTCAAGCTGCCCGAGGCGATCGCCTTCGACACCGCGGCGGCGATGATGCTGCAGGGACTGACGGCCCAATACCTGCTGCGCCGCACCTTCCCGGTCCAGCGCGGGCAGACCATCCTGATCCACGCCGCCGCCGGCGGCGTCGGCCTGATCGTCTGCCAGTGGGCGAAGGCGCTCGGTGCGACGGTGATCGGCACCGTCGGCAACGATGAGAAGGCGGCGCTGGCGCGCGCCCACGGTTGCGATCACCCCATCGTCTACACCCGCGAAAATTTCACCGAGCGGGTGCGGGCGATCACGGCCGGTGCCGGCGTTCCCGTGGTCTACGATTCGGTGGGCCGCGACACCTTCATGGGCTCGCTCGACTGCCTCAGTCCCCTGGGGATGATGGTCAGCTTCGGCAACGCCTCGGGGCCGGTGCCGCCGGTCGATCTGGGCATACTGGCGCCCAAGGGTTCGCTGTTCGTGACGCGGCCGACGCTGATGACCTATATGGCCAAGCGCGACGACCTGGTCGCCTCCGCACAGGAACTGTTCGCGGTGGTCGGCAGCGGCCAGGTGAAGATCGAAGTCAATCAGCGCTACGCCCTGAAAGACGCCGCCACGGCGCAGACCGATCTGGTCGCGCGGCGCACCACCGGTTCGACCATCCTTCTGCCCTAGAGCGCGATGAAGTCCTTCCTCATCGCCAATCCCAAGGGCGGCGCCGGCAAGAGCACCCTGGCCACCAATCTCGCCGGCGCCCTGGCCTGCCAGGGCCACCGCGTGATGCTGGGCGACATCGATCGGCAGCAGTCGGCGCGCGAATGGCTGAAGCTGCGTCCGCATGCGCTGCCCGCGATCGCCAGCTGGGAGATCCGGCCGGAGCAGCCGGCGCGGCCGCCCAAGGACACCACCCACGTCGTGCTCGACAGCCCCGCCGGTCTCCATGGCAAGAAGCTGTCGCAGGTGCTGAAGCTGGTGCAGCGGGTGATCGTCCCGCTGCAGCCCTCTCTGTTCGACATCCTCGCGACCAAGGCCTTCCTCGACGAGTTGCTCGACGAGAAGCAGGTGCGCAAGCACGCGGCCTTCATCGCCGTGGTCGCGATGCGCGTCGACGCGCGCACCCGCGCGGCGCTGCAGCTCGAGCGCTTTCTCGAATCGCTGGGCCTGCCGGTGCTGACCCACATCCGCGACTCGCAAGTCTATGTCCAGGCGGCGGCGCACGGGCTGTCAGTCTTCGACCTGCCGGCCTCGCGCGCCGAGAAGGACTGGGCACAATGGCAGCCCATCCTGCGCTGGGCTGAGGCATAGCCGCCGCCCCATGTCCGCCCCCCGTTTCGTCCACCTCAGGCTGCACAGCGAGTACTCGATCAGCGACGGCATGCTGCGCATCGACGGCGCGGTCGCCCGCGCCGCAGAGTACGGCATGCCCGCCCTGGCGCTCACCGATCTGGCCAACCTGTTCGGCATGGTCAAGTTCTACTCGGCGGCGCGCGCCGCCGGGATCAAACCGATCATCGGCTGCGACGCCTGGGTGGCCGACGACGGCAGCGGCGACAACCGCGACCCCGGGCGCGAATGCGTCAGCCGCCTGCTGCTGTTTCCCACCAACCGCGCCGGCTACCTGCGCCTGTGCGATCTGCTCTCCCGCGCCTACCTCGGGCCGCGCCGGCGCGGCCGCGCCGAGCTCTCGCGCGCCGACCTGGCCGAAGGCGACAACAGCGGTCTGATCGCGCTCTCGGGTGCGGCCTTCGGCGACGTCGGCCAGCACCTGGTGGCGGGCAAAGCGGCGCAGGCCGAGCAATGCGCGCGGCGCTGGGCCGAGCTCTTTCCCGGCGCCTACTATCTCGAAGTGCAGCGCTGCGGCCAGCCCCAGGCCGAAGCCTTGCTCAACGCGACGGCCCGCCTCGGCGAGCGCCTGGGCCTGCCCCTGGTCGCCACCCACCCGGTGCAGTTTCTCGAACGCGACGACTATACGGCGCACGAGGCGCGGGTGTGCATCGCCGAGGGTTACGTGCTGGCCGATACGCGCCGACCGAAGCTGTTCACCCCCGACCAGTACTTCAAGTCGCAGGAGGAGATGGTGGCGCTGTTCGCCGACCTGCCCGAGGCGCTGGAGAACTCGCTGGAAATCGCCAAGCGTTGCAACCTGACCATCGAGTTGGGCAAGAGCAAGCTGCCGGCCTTCCCGACGCCGGCGGGGCTGACGATCGACCAGTATCTCGCACAAGAAGCGGAGAGCGGACTGGAGGCGCGTCTGGCTGTCCTGTTCGCGGACCAACAGACGCGTGCGGCGAAGCGCCCCGAGTATCAGACCCGGCTCGCCTTCGAGATCAATACCATCGTCCAGATGGGTTTCTCCGGCTACTTCCTGATCGTCGCCGACTTCATCCGCTGGGCCAAGCAACAGGGAGTGCCGGTGGGTCCCGGCCGCGGCTCCGGCGCCGGCTCGCTGGTCGCCTACAGCCTGTCGATCACCGATCTCGATCCCCTGCGCTACGATCTGCTGTTCGAGCGCTTCCTCAATCCGGAGCGGGTGTCGATGCCCGACTTCGACATCGATTTCTGCCAGGACGGCCGCGACCAGGTCATCAGCTACGTCAAGGAGCGCTACGGCAGCCACGCCGTGGCGCAGATCGTCACCTTCGGCACCATGGCGGCGAAGGCGGTGGTGCGCGACGTCGGGCGGGTGCTCGACCTGCCCTTCAATTTCGTCGACCAGTTCGCCAAACTGATTCCCAACGACCTGGGCATCACCCTGGAAAAGGCGCGGGAGAAAGAGCCGGCGATCGGCGACCGCCTCGAGCAGGAGGATGAACTGCGCCAGCTCTGGGACCTGGCGCTGCGCCTCGAGGGTCTGACGCGCAACGTCGGCATGCACGCCGGCGGCGTGCTGATCGCCCCGGGCAAGCTCACCGATTTCTGCCCCCTCTATTCGCCGCCCGCCGCCGCCGGGGCCGAGGGTCAGGCGATGGTCAGCCAGTTCGACAAGGACGACGTCGAGCGGGTCGGCCTGGTCAAGTTCGACTTTCTCGGCCTGCGCACCCTGACCATACTCGACGAGGCGGTGCGCTCGCTGCGCCGACT
>JAHFRE010000111.1 GCA_023258955.1 Sterolibacterium sp. | reverse complement strand
TCTGCTCCGGCGTCAGCAGTTCGCCGGCGATGCGGGCGATGGTCGGCGGATCCATGATCTGCTGGTTGATCGGGATCACCGTACCCTGAACCTTGATGTGGATCGGCGCGCCGGCGGTGACGAAGATGTCCGAGGCGCTCTTCTCGGCCATCAGGGTGAACAGCTTGTCGAAGATCATCGCCGCTGCTCCGGAAAATATCAGTCGCTGCGCAGCAGCTCGTTGATCGCGACCTTGGCTCTGGTCTGCGCATCGACGCGCTTGACGATGACGGCGCAGTAGAGGCTGTGGCTGCCGTCGGCGGCGGGCAGGTTGCCCGACACCACCACCGAGCCCGCCGGCACCCGCCCGTAACTGACCGTGCCGGTCGCCCGGTCGTAGATCTTGGTGCTCTGGCCGATGAACACGCCCATGGAGATGACCGAGTTCGCCTCGACGATCACTCCCTCGACGATCTCCGAGCGGGCGCCGATGAAGCAATTGTCCTCGATCACGGTCGGATTCGCCTGCAACGGTTCGAGCACACCGCCGATGCCGACACCGCCGGAGAGATGGACGTTGGCGCCGATCTGGGCGCAGGAACCGACCGTCGCCCAGCCGTCGACCATGGTGCCATCGCCTACGTAGGCGCCGATGTTCACGAAGCTGGGCATCAGCACCACGTTGCGCCCGATGTAGGCACCGCGTCGCACGTGGGCCGGCGGCACCACGCGAAAACCGCTCTGTTCGAAGCGATGGCTGTCGTAGTCGGCGAATTTGCTCGGCACCTTGTCGAAGCAGCGGGTGGCGCCGGCATCGAGCAGCTGGTTGTCTTCGAGACGGAAGGAGAGCAGCACCGCCTTCTTCACCCATTGGTGCGTTTGCCAGGCGCCGTCGAGTTTCTCCGCCACGCGCAGGCGGCCGGCGTCGAGTTCCTTGATCACGAACGCCACCGCCTCGCCTATCTTCGCCGGCGCCGTGCCCGGCTGCAATTCGGCGCGCTGCTCCCAGGCCTGTTCGATCAACTGCTGTGCTTCATCCATGCCCTGTGATCCCTCATAGTTTCTTGCAAAATTCGCCAATCCGGGCGACCGCTTCGCGGCACTCATCGAGGCCGGCGACCAGGGCGATGCGCAGGTAGCCTGCACCTGGATTGGTACCCCCGTTCGGCGCGGCACGGCCGAGAAAACTGCCCGGCAGAACGCTGACATTGTATTGCCGCTTCAGCTGGCGCGCGAACTCGGCGTCGGTCAGCGGCGCGTACCTGGCCACCGAGGCCCAATAATAGAAGCCGGCGTCGGGCAGGCGGGTATCTAGGTGGCGTGATATCAGCGGCGTCAACTCGGCGAACTTTTGGCGATAGAGCCGCCGGTTTTCGATCACGTGCGTCTCGTCGGCCCAGGCCGCGGCGCTCGCCGCCTGCACCGCCGGGCTCATGGCGCTGCCGTGATAGGTGCGATAGAGCAGGAATTTCTTGACCAGGGCAGCGTCGCCGGCGACGAAGCCGGAGCGCATTCCCGGCACGTTGGAGCGCTTGGACAGGCTGGAGAAGACCATCAGCCCGGCGTAGTCGTCGCGGCCGCAGGCGCGGGCGGCGGTGAGTCCGCCTAATGGCGGCATTTCCTCGTCGCCGTAGATCTCCGAATAGCATTCGTCGCTGGCGATGACGAAGCCGTGACGCTCGGCGAGGTCGAACAGGCGCCGCCACGCCGCCAGTGCCATCACCTTGCCGGTGGGATTGGCCGGCGAGCAGAGATAGACCAACTGCACGCGGCGCCAGACCTCCTCGGGCAGGGAGTCGAAATCCATCTCGAAGTCGTCTTCCGCCCGCGTGTCGAGAAACAGCGGCGTCGCCCCGGCGAGCAGGGCCGCGCCCTCGTAGATCTGGTAGAAGGGGTTGGGACAAAGCACCAGGGCGCCGGGGCGGCTGGCGTCGACCACCGTCTGGGCGATGGCGAACAGCGCTTCGCGTGAACCGATCACCGGCAGCAACTGCATTTCGGGGTCGGGCAGCGGCACCGCGTAGCGCTTGGCGATCCAGGTGGCGATGGCCTGGCGCAGGGCAGCCGAGCCCTGGGTGGTCGGATAGCTGGCGAGGCCGGGCAGCGCCTCGGTCAGGGCCCGCTTGATGAACTCGGGCGTCGGATGCTGCGGTTCGCCGATCGACAGGCGTATCTCCGGCAGCGTCGTGCTCGCGCCGCTGTCTTCAAACAGGGCGCGCAGCTTTTCGAACGGGTAGGGTTGGAGCAGCGCCAGCCTGGGGTTCATGCGCGCGTGCTGCCGGCATTGTGGTCGAGCGGCGCCAGTTCGACCGCGGCTGCGGGCAGCCAGCCGGCTTTGCGCTGCTCGGCGACGACGCTGGTGAAAATGCCGCCGCGCACGAAGAAGCGCGCGGTGAGGCGCACGAAACGGGGCTGCAACGCCGCCACCAGGTCGTCGAGGATCAGGTTGGTCACCGCTTCGTGAAAGTGCCCCTCGTTGCGAAAACTCCAGACGTAGAGCTTGAGGCTTTTCAGCTCCACGCAGAGCTTGTCGGGCACGTAGTCGAGCAGCAGTTCGGCAAAATCCGGCTGGCCGGTTTTCGGACACAGGCAGGTGAACTCCGGGATCTGCATGTGGATGCGGTAGTCGCGCTGGGCGGCCGGATTGGCGAAGGTTTCGAGGCTGCGCGCAGGTTGGCTGGGCATGGAGGATCGCCGGGGAAAGGGCCGGGGGAAAGATGCGAGGGATTCCATTATAATGCCCGATCGCTACGGGGTGGCTGCCCATCCGCCTGCGCCGGCTCCCGCTTCCACGAACCCACAATGTACCCAACCTCGCACCCAAATTCGCCCGAGCTGCCGTGCGTCTGACCAAACTCAAACTCGCCGGATTCAAGTCCTTCGTGGACCCGACGACGGTCCTCTTCCCCGGTCAGTTGGTCGGCGTCGTCGGCCCCAACGGTTGCGGCAAGTCCAACGTGATCGACGCGGTGCGCTGGGTCCTGGGCGAGTCCAAGGCCACGGCGCTGCGCGGCGAATCGATGCAGGACGTGATCTTCAACGGATCGGGCACGCGCAAGCCGGTGGGGCGCGCCAGCGTCGAACTGATCTTCGACAACGCCGACGGGCGGGCCGGCGGCCAGTGGTCGCAGTACGCCGAGATCGCGGTCAAGCGCATACTCGACCGCGAGGGCAACTCCAGCTATCACATCAACAATCTGCACGTGCGCCGCCGCGACGTGATCGATCTGTTCCTGGGCACGGGTCTCGGTCCGCGCGCCTACGCCATCATCGAGCAGGGCATGATCTCGCGCATCATCGAGGCCAAGCCGGAGGAGCTGCGCTTCTATCTGGAAGAAGCGGCGGGCGTCACCAAGTACAAGGAGCGGCGCCGCGAGACGGAGAATCGCCTCGCCGACGCCGGCGACAACCTGGCGCGGGTGGGCGACATCTGCAACGAACTGGAGGGCCAGGTCGACCGCCTCGAAGCCCAGGCCGAGGTGGCGCGCCACTATCACGAGCTGCAGGGACGCCTGCTGCGGCGGCAGAACCTGCTCTGGCTGAAGAAGCGCAACGACGCCAGGGCCGAGCATCAGCGCCACCAGCGCGAAGTGGACAAGGCGGCCACCCGGCTCGAGGCGGAGTCGGCGCAGCTGCGCGAACTGGAGGCGAAGATCGAACTGGCGCGCGAAGCCCACTTCAGCGCCAGCGACCTGCTGCACGCCGCGCAGAGCGATATGGTGGCGGCCAACGCCGAGGTGAACCGCTTGGAAGCCGAGATCCGCCACTTGCGCGAAGCGCGGCAGCGGCTCGAAGCACGGCTCGCCCAACTGGCCACCGAAGAGGCGCACTGGAGCGCTTCGCGCCTGGAATTGGAGCGCGACGAGAGTCGCTGGCGGGCGCTGCTCGACAACGCCCGCCAGCGTGTCGACAGCTCGGTGGCGCGGCACCAGGAGGCGCTGGCCAAGCTGCCCGAGGCGGAAGAGGCGGTGCGCCTGGCGGAAGAGACCGTCGCCGCGGCGCGCCGCGCGGTCAATGAGGCGGAGCAGGGCGCTCGCGTCGGCGAAGCCAATCGCATCCACGCCGCGCGCGCGCTCGACGCCTATCTGCAGCGGCGCAACCGCTGCGAGACGGAACGCGCCGCCCTGTCGCAACCCGACCCGCTGCGCCTGGCGCAGAGCGAAGAGGCGGTCGACGCCGCCGAGCAAGCCTTGCTCGACGCGCAGCAGCGCTTGGCCGAGGGTGATGCGGATCTGGCCGCTGTGGAAGCGCAACTGGTCGCAGCCCGGGAAAGGTTACAGGGCAGCCAGCGACAGCTGACCGAGACCCGCGCTCGGCGCGAAGCGCTGCTGCAGCTGCAGCGCCGGGTCGAGAGAAACGGCGAAATCGGCGACTGGTTGGGCCGTCTGGGCTTGGCCGAGGCCACGCCGCTGTGGCGCAGCATCCAGGTCGAACCCGGCTGGGAGACCGCGCTCGAAGCGGTGTTGCGCGAACGGCTGGCGGCGCTGGCCAGCGACGCCGCCACGGCCGCAGCGGCGCTGCTCGATCCGCCGCCGACCAATTTCGCGCTGGCGCTGGCTGACCCCGCCAGCCCCGCTGCCGGCGGCGGCGATTCGTTGCGCAGCAAGGTCAGCTGCAGCGAGGCGCGTTTCGCCACCGCGCTCGATCGCTGGCTGGCCGGGGTGCGCGTCTGCGCGAACGTCGCTGCAGCCGACGTCAGCGGCGACGCCACCTGGGTCGACCACCACGGTCACCTGCGCAGCGCCGGCAGCTTGCTCCTCTACGTACCCGATACGCGCATCCACGGCGTGATCGAGCGCCAGCGCGAGATCGACGAACTCGGTCCGGCGCTGGCGCAGCAGGCGGACGACGAAGAGGCGGCGCGGGCGCTGCTGACCGAATGCGAGGAGCGCCGCGGCGAAGCGCTGCAACAGTTGGCGCAGCTGCGGCGCGGTGTCGAAGAGATGCGCCAGCGCGCCCACGCCGCCAAGGTCGAGGCGCTGACCCTCAGCCAGGAGCAGGCCCGCTTCGACGAGCGGGCGGCGCAGCTGGACCGCGATCTGGGCGAAATCGCCGCCGGCGAGGCGAGCGAAAAGCTGGAACTGGCGCGGGCCGAAGCGCAGGCTGCCGAATTTCGCACCCAGCTGGAGGCGGCGCGCGCACGGCTCGACGCCGCGATGGAAGCGCAGCGGGCCGGCGATACGGCGTTGCGCGAGGCGCGCGCCCAGGAACAGACGCTGGCGCGCGAGGCGCAGGAAGTGCGCTTCACCGAACGCGAGTGCCTGTCCAAGCTCGAAGACAACGCCCGCTCGCTGGAGACGGCCAAGACGCAGCTGGCGCGGGTGGCCGCCGACTTGGCGGCGGCGAACGCCGAACACGCCGCCATCAGCGACGAGGTGGCGCAGGCGGGCCTGCAGGCGGCGCTGGAGGCGCGATCGCAGCGCGAATCGCTGCTGGCGCAAAGGCGCAATACCCTGGAGACAGCGAGCAGCGAGTTGCGCGCGCTCGACGAGGGGCGCGCGGTCGTCGAGCAAGGCCTCAATCCGATGCGCGAGCGCATCAACGAATTGAAGCTGCGCGCCCAGGCGGCGCTGCTCAACGAACAGCAGTACATCGAGCGCCTGGTCGAAGCGAAGATCGCCGACGAGGCGGCGGAGCAGGAACTGGCCACCGATCTGCTGCCCGGTCTCAAGGAAGCGGTACTCGCCGCCGACATCCAGTCGCTGCAAGACGAGATTGCAGCGCTCGGTCCGGTGAACCTGGCGGCGCTCGAGGAATTGAACACGGCGCGCGAGCGGCGCGGCTATCTGTCGGATCAGGCCAAGGATCTGGCCGAGGCCATCGCCACGCTGCAAGACGCCATCCGCCGCATCGACCGCGAGACGCGCGAACAGCTGCAGCGCACCTACGACAGCGTCAACGAGCATTTTGGCCTGCTGTTTCCGCAGCTGTTCGGCGGTGGCGAAGCGCGCCTGATCCTCACCGGCGACGAGATCCTCGACGCCGGCATCCAGGTCATGGCGCAGCCGCCCGGCAAGAAGAACGCCAGCATCCACCTGCTCTCCGGTGGCGAGAAGGCGCTCACCGCGACGGCCCTGGTGTTCGCGCTGTTCCAGCTGAATCCGGCGCCCTTCTGCCTGCTCGACGAGGTCGACGCGCCGCTCGACGAGACCAACACCGAGCGCTTCTGCGCCCTGGTCAAGCGCATGTCGCAGCAGACGCAGTTCCTCTTCATCAGCCACAACAAGATCGCCATGGAAATGGCGCAACAGTTGATCGGCGTCACCATGCAGGAGCAGGGGGTGTCGCGGGTGGTCGAGGTCGATATCGTGGAAGCGCTGCGCATGAGCGAGGAAGTGGTCGCCTGATGGGCGCGCTGAGCGAGCTGCAACTCTCTTTGCTGGCGCTGGCGCTGCTGTTCGTGCTGGCGGTGTGGAGCTACAACAAGTGGCAGGAGTTCAAGCAGCGCCGCGCCGCGGCGCAGATTTTCAACGACCATCGCGGCGGCGATGCGCTGGCGTCCGATCTGGCAGCGCGCTCGGAGCGGCAGCCCGAGCGCGGCGAGCGCATCGAGCCGGTGATCGGCAGTGACAGCGAAGAGGTTGCGGCGGTCGGCGCACCGCCGCTGCAACTCGCCGACCCCGACATCGACTGCCTGCTGCGCCTGACTCCGCGCGAGGAGCTCGCCGCGCCGACGTTCTGGCAGGCGCAGCAGCAGCGGCTCGATCCGCTGGCCGACAGCCTGCGCTGGCTGGCCTGGCACCAGGGCCAGTGGCGCCAGCTCGACGCTCACGACGCCGGCAACTGCAGCGTCTTCGTCGGCGCCCTGCAGCTGGCCGACCGCAGCGGTCCGCTCGCCGCAACGACGCTGGGGGAACTGTTGGCGGGGGCCGGCGATCTGGCCGAGACCATCGGTGCCGCGCTCGAGTTGCCGATCGCCGCCGCGGTGTTGGCGCAGGCCGAGGCGCTCGACCGCTTCTGCGCCGGCGTCGACTGGCGCATCTCCCTGCAACTGGTGCGCGGCGACGGCAAGGCCTTCGACGCCGGCGTCTTGCGCGCCGCGCTCGACGCCGGCGAACTCATGGAGGACGATGGCGCCCGGCGCGCCGTGGATGCCACCGGACAGACGCAGTTTGTCGTCGCCGACCTGACGGGCGCCGCCCTGGCCGAGGATCAGCCGTGCAGCGGGCTCAGTCTCAGCATCGACGTGCCCCTGGTCGCCGACGCTACCGCCGCCTTCGACCGCCTGCTGGCCTTTGCCCGGGCTTTGATCGCCGCGCAGCCGGCGCAGCTGGTCGATGAGCAGCGCTCTGCCCTGGGCGAGGCGGCGCTGCTAGCGATCCGCGCCAAGATCGCCGAGTTCCAGGACAAGATGGCCGCCGCCGATGTCCCCGCCGGAGGCCGACGCGCCCTGCGGCTTTACGCCTAGGCGCGGCCATGGCGGTCGCCAGCGAGATCAGCGCACGGGTACGGGCTTTGCGCGCCGAGCTCGAAGCGCACAACCGCGCCTACTATGTGTTCGACGCACCGACCATCGCCGACGCCGAATACGACCGCCTGTTTCGCGAATTGCAGGCCCTGGAAACCGCCCATCCGGAATTGCTGTGCGCCGATTCGCCGACGCAGCGAGTCGGTGGCGCGCCGTTGGCGCAGTTCGTGCAGCGTCGGCACAGCGCGCCGATGCTTTCGCTCAACAACGCCTTCGCGGACGAGGAGGTGGCCGCCTTCGATCGCCGCTGCCGCGAGGCGCTGGGCGCGGAAAGCGTCGACTACGCCTGCGAACCCAAGCTCGACGGGCTGGCGATCACCCTGGTCTACGAGCGCGGGCTGTTCGCCTACGGCGCGACCCGCGGCGACGGGACCAGCGGCGAGGACGTTAGCGCGAATCTACGCACGCTGCGCAATCTGCCGCTGCGCCTGCTCGGTGATGTCTTGCCGGAGCGCCTCGAAGTGCGTGGCGAGGTGCTGCTCTACCGCCGCGATTTCGCCCAGCTCAACCAGCGCCAGCGCGAAGCAGGCGCCCGCGAGTTCATCAATCCGCGCAACGCCGCCGCCGGCAGCCTGCGCCAACTCGATCCGCGCATCACGGCGCGACGGCCGCTGCGCTTTCTCGCCTACGCGGTTGCCGCCCTCGACGGTCTGCCGATGCCCAGCCACCACAGCGCGGCCATGGCTCAATTGGCGCAATGGGGTTTGCCGGTGGCCGCCGAGCGCAACACGGTGACCGGACTCGACGGCCTGCTCGGCTACTACCAGCGCCTCGGCGCGCGGCGCGACAGCCTGCCCTACGACATCGATGGCGTCGTCTACAAGGTGGACAGCCTGGCCGCCCAGGAGCAGCTCGGCTTCGTCTCGCGGGCGCCGCGCTTCGCGCTGGCGCACAAGTTTCCGGCGCAGGAGGAGGCGACCCGGGTGCTCGACATCGAAGTGCAGGTGGGCCGCACCGGTGCCTTGACCCCGGTCGCCCGCCTCGAACCGGTGTTCGTCGGCGGCGTCACCGTGACCAACGCGACACTGCACAACGAAGGCGAGGTCAGGCGCAAAGACGTGCGCGTCGGCGACTCGGTGCTGGTGCGTCGCGCCGGCGACGTGATCCCCGAGGTGGTGGCCGTCATCCAGGAGAGAAGGCCGGCGGATGCACGCGAGTTCGCCATGCCGGCGCGCTGCCCGGTCTGCGGCTCGGCCGTGGAGCGGCCCGCCGACGAGGCCATCGCCCGCTGCAGCGGCGGCCTCTACTGTCCGGCGCAACGCACGGCAGCGCTGCTCCACTTCGCCTCGCGCCGCGCCCTGGACATCGAGGGACTAGGCGACAAACTGGTGGAACAGCTGGTGGCGGCGAACCTGGTCAATACGCCGGCCGACATCTACCGGCTGGATATGGCCGCGCTGTCCGCTCTGGAGCGAATGGGCGAGAAGTCGGCCGCCAACATTCTCGCCGCGATAGAGAAAAGCAAGACGACGACCTTGGCGCGCTTCATCTACGCCCTGGGCATACGCAACGTCGGTGAGAGCACGGCACGCGATCTGGCGCGGCACTTCGGTCGCATCGAGGCCCTGCTCGCTGCCGACGAGGCAGCGCTCGAGCGCGTGCCCGACGTGGGACCCGTGGTGGCGGCCTCGATCCGCCGCTTCTGCGCCGAGCCGCACAATCTGCAGGTGATCGGCGCGCTGCGCCAGGCCGGCGTTGCCTGGCCCGATGGCGAAGCGGCCGCGGCGGCGACCTCGAAGATCGCCGGCAAAAGCTTCGTGCTGACCGGTACGCTCGCTGGTTTGAGCCGTGACCAGGCCAAGGACATGATCGAAGCGCGCGGAGGGCGGGTCACCGGCTCCGTGTCGACCAAGACCGACTTCGTCGTCGCCGGGGCCGAGGCCGGCGCCAAGCTCGAGCGAGCGCTGCAACTGGGCATTCAGGTGATCGACGCGGCACAACTGCTGCATTTGCTGGAGACTTGAAATGAGCAAAGTGACCAAGGCCGTTTTTCCCGTTGCCGGGCTGGGTACGCGCTTCCTGCCGGCGACCAAGGCGAGTCCCAAGGAGATGATGCCCATCGTAGACAAACCGCTGATCCAGTACGCGGTCGAGGAGGCGGTCGCCGCCGGCATCACCGACATGATCTTCGTCACCGGCCGCAGCAAGCGCGCCATCGAAGACCACTTCGACAAGGCCTACGAACTCGAGGCCGAGCTCGAACGTCGCGGCAAGACCGAATTGCTGGAGTTCGTGCGCAATATGCTGCCCAAGCAGATCAACTGCTGCTACCTGCGTCAGGCCGAGGCGCTGGGCCTGGGGCACGCCGTGCTCTGCGCCAAGTCGATCATCAAGGACGAACCCTTCGCGGTGCTACTCGCCGACGACCTGCTGGCGGGGGCGCGCCCGGTGATGCAGCAGATGGTGGAGGTCTACGATTACTACAACTGCTCGGTGCTCGGCGTCGAAGAGGTGGCACCGGCCGACACCGGCCGCTACGGCATCGTCGCCGCGCAGGCGCTGGCCGAACGGGTGGAGCGGATCAGCGCCATCGTCGAAAAGCCGAAGCCGGAGCAGGCGCCGTCGAATCTGGCGGTGATCGGCCGCTACATCCTGACCCCCGACATCTTCTCCCACCTCGAGCGGGTCCAGCCGGGCAGCGGCGGCGAGATCCAACTCACCGATGGCATCGCCTCCCTGCTCGGCGAGCAGCAGGTGCTGGCCTATCGCTTCGCCGGGACGCGCTACGATTGCGGCTCCAAGCTCGGCTATCTGAAGGCGATGGTCGAGTTCGGCCGGCGTCATGCGGAGGTCGGCGCCGAGTTCTCCTCCTATCTGGAGTCGCTGTGAAGTCGCTCGAGGCAAGGCAACTCCTGGCTCAGGCCGAGGAGCTGTGTTCCGCAGAGACCGTCGCCGCGGCGCTGGCGCGCCTGGCGCAGGAGATCACGGCGGCGCTTGGCGAGCGCCAGCCCCTGGTGCTGGCGGTGATGGGCGGTGCCGTGGTCTTCGCCGGCAACCTGCTGCCCAAGCTGGCGTTCCCGCTCGAGTTCGATTTCCTCCACGTGACCCGCTACAACGACAGCACCCGCGGCGGCCAACTGCAGTGGCGCGTCTCGCCCGACCAGAAGATCCCCGGACGCTGCCTGTTAGTGGTGGACGACGTGCTCGACGAAGGCGTCACCCTGGCCGCGATCAAGGCGCGCCTGCTAGCGCTGGGCGCCGCCGACTGTTACACGGCGGTGATGGTGGAAAAGGACCTGGGAAGGAAGAAGCCGATCAGCGCCGACTTCGTCGGCCTGACCCTGCCCGATCGCTACCTATTCGGCTACGGCATGGACGTCGAGGGCGCCTGGCGCAACCTGCCGGCGATCTACGCCCTCAAATAGCCAGCAGCCGAGAGGCGCTAGGCGGCGGCGCGGCTGGCGCGCTTGCGCGCGATCTCGGTGAGAAACCGCTTGCGAATGCGGATCGACTTGGGGGTGATCTCGACCAGTTCGTCGTCGGCGATGAATTCGACCGCCGACTCGAGGGTGATCTGGATCGGCGGCACCAGGCGCACCGCTTCGTCGGTGCCGGAAGAGCGGACGTTGGTCAGCTGCTTGCCTTTGATCGGATTGACCACCAGGTCGTTGTCGCGGCTGTGCATGCCGATGATCATGCCCTCGTAGAGCGGATCGTTGTGCGAGACGAACATGCGGCCGCGGTCCTGCAGTTTCCACAGCGCGTAGGCCACGGCCGGACCGTTCTCGGCCGAGATCAAGACGCCGTTCCTCCGCTCCGCCATGTCGCCGGCGAGGGGACCGTAGTCGTCGAAGACGTGGCTGGCCAGGCCGGTGCCGCGGGTGAGCGTCATGAACTCGCCCTGGAAGCCGATCAGGCCGCGCGCCGGAATGCGGTATTCGAGGCGGACGCGGCCCTTGCTGTCCGACTGCATGTCCTGGATTTCGCCGCGGCGCCGACCGAGCTCCTCCATGACGCCGCCCTGGTGTCCCTCTTCGACGTCGACGGTGAGCATCTCGTAGGGTTCCTGCTTGACCCCATCGACCTCCTTGATGATGACCCGCGGCCGCGACACGGCCAACTCGTAGCCTTCGCGGCGCATGGTCTCGAGCAGGATGGTCAGGTGCAACTCGCCGCGCCCGGAGACCAGGAACACGTCGGTGTCGTCGGTGTCCTCGACGCGCAGCGCCACGTTGGCCTGCAATTCCTTCTGCAGCCGTTCGCGCAATTGGCGGCTGGTGACGAACTTGCCCTCCTTGCCGGCAAAGGGCGAGGTGTTGACCTGGAAGTTCATGGTGAGCGTGGGTTCGTCGACCTTGAGCAGGGGCAGGCCCATGGGCTGCTCGGAGTCGCAGAGGGTGACGCCGATGCCGACCGCCTCGACGCCAGTCACCAGCACGATGTCGCCGGCCTCCGCTTCTTGGGTCGGTTCCCGCTCGAGGCCGCTGAACACCAGCACCTGGCCGATCTTGGCTCGACCCATGTTCTCATCGCCGGCCATCACCGTGACCTCCTGCGCGGCGCGCAGCTTGCCCCGGGTGATGCGGCCGACACCGATGCGGCCGACGTAGCTCGAGTAGTCGAGCGAACAGATCTGCAACTGCAACGGACCGTCGACATCGACGTTGGGCTGCGCCACGTGCTTGATGATGGCCTCGAACAGGGGCCGCATGTCGGTGCCCGGCTGCTTCGCGTCGAGCATGGCGTAGCCGTTGAGGGCCGAGGCGAAGACCACCGGGAAGTCGAGCTGTTCTTCGGTTGCGCCGAGCTTGTCGAACAGATCGAAGGTGTGGTCGATGACCCAGTCCGGTCGCGCGCCGTGGCGGTCGACCTTGTTGATCACGACGATCGGCTTGAGGCCCAGGGCCAGCGCCTTGCGCGTCACGAAGCGGGTTTGCGGCATCGGTCCTTCGACGGCATCGACCAGCAGCA
>JAHFRE010000110.1 GCA_023258955.1 Sterolibacterium sp. | reverse complement strand
CTTGAGCGGCTACACCAATAGCGCGGTGAGCAACGCCCGTTCCGCAGCGCTGCAGCAGATACTCGGCGACGACAACAGCAACGCCTTCGTTGCCAGCGCCAAAGACATCGCTGCGCAGGCCTTGAGCTTGAGTTCCGAGGTCAACGCCATCATCAGCAACAGCAACTCGTCGATCAAGAGTCTGTTTTCCGGCTTCCCCAACAACAACTCGATCGCGCAGCAGTTGTACCAGGTCGCAAAATTGATCGAGGCCCGTGCGACCACCGGGGTGAAGCGGCAGATCTTCTTCGTCTCCCTGGGCGGCTTCGATACGCACAACAACGAGTTGGCCGTGCTGCAAACGCTGTTCTCGCAGCTGTCGCCGGCGTTGAAGGCGTTCCACGACGCGACGCTGCAACTGGGCGTGGCGGATCAGGTCACCGCATTCACCCTGTCCGATTTCAATCGTACCTTCCAACCCGCCTCGGGCCAGGGCACGGATCACGCCTGGGGCAACCACCAATTGATCGTCGGCGGCGCGGTCAGGGGCAGCGACATCTACGGCAGCTTGCCGACGCTCGCCCTGGGCGGGCCCGATGACACCGACAGCCGCGGCCGCTGGATTCCCACCACCTCGGTCGACCAATACGGTGCAACGCTGGCGCGCTGGTTCGGCGTCGCCGAGGCCGACCTGGCCAGCGTATTTCCGAACCTCGGCCGCTTCGCCTCGAGCAACCTGGGCTTCATGGGCTGAGGCCGACCCGGTGGCTGCCATCGATTCGAGCGTCAGGAAAATCGTTCTCGGCGCCGTGCTCTGTCTCGCGCAGCTGGCCGCCGGCGCCGCCACCAGCCCCAGCGTCGCTGGCGGCCAGGTCGTCTTCAACAGCATCTGCTCCATCTGCCACGGTCCAGACCCTGCCGCCAACGTCTACGGCATCAAGGCCGGCGCCAACAATCCTACCCTGATACAGAGCCTGATCAACACCAATTTCGGTGGCATGGGAATCTTGAACAGCCAGTTCCACCTGACGACGACGCAGATCAACGATGCCGCCAACTATCTGGGCAGCGTCTTCTATCCAAACCAAGGCGCGCCGGGAATCGCCAGCAACCCGCCGTCGCTGGTGTTTCCAGCGCCGCTTGCGGGATCGAGCGGCACCAGCCTCAGCCTGGCTTTGACCAATACCGGCAACGGCACGCTGATCATCTTCGCGATGACCGTCAGCGCCAGCGAATTCGGCGTCTACAGCGGTTGCGGCGCCAATCTTGGGCCGGCACAGACCTGCTTCGTCACCCTGACTTTCACGCCACGATCGTCTGCGACCGTCAGCGCAAATCTCACCATCCAGACCAACGCCGACCCAGCCAGCCTGCAGGTTGCGCTGCAGGGCCAGGGCAGCGGTGCAGCGCCCGCCATCGGTGCATACAGCGGTCTGTGGTGGAACCCCAACGAATCCGGTTGGGGCCTCAGCGTCAGCCAGCACCGCAACACCATCTTCGCCGCGGCCTATAGCTACGACGCCGCCGGGCTGCCCGTCTGGTACGTCATGTCCAACTGCCCGCTGTCGGGCAATGGCTGCACCGGCCCGCTCTACCGGGTCAGCGGCGGCACGTCGCCGGCGGTTGCCTGGAACGATGCGGGCAAGACGGTGACGAACGTTGGCACGGGCACATTGACCTTCAGCGATGCCGACAACGGCTATTTCAGCTTCGCGCTCGACGGCGCCATCGGTTCCAAAGCGATCACCCGCCAGAGCATCGCCGCGGGCAGCATCCCACCCAGCGTCGACTACACCGATCTGTGGTGGAACCCCAACGAATCGGGTTGGGGCGTCGCGCTGACCCAGCAATACGCGACGATCTTTGCGACCTGGTACGCCTACGATGGCGGCGGCGCCCCCCGCTGGTACGTGGCATCGAATTGTCCGCTGGTCGGCATGGGTTGCAACGGCGACCTGTATCAGGTGACCGGCGGCTCGCCGCTGACCAGCCCGTGGAACGGCGCCGGCCGGCTGACGACGCGAGTTGGCAGCATCACCTTCGCCTTTGCCGATGCCAACAATGGAACGATGAGCTATTCGATCAACGGGGTGAACGGCAGCCGGACCGTCACGCGGCAAGCGTTCTAGGCGGGAAGCGTCCAGGCGCCGGAAAACAGCTTCTCGGCCCAGAGCAGCGCGGCAATGGTCTTGCCATCGCTGATCTCGCCGTCGCGCACCGCGAGCATGGCATCGGCCAGCGACAGTTCGAGCACGTCGAGAAACTCCTCGTGGTCGCGCTCGTGGCCGACGTAGGACAGTCCGCGGGCGAGGAAGAACTCGATCTTCTCGGTCGAATAGCCGATGCAGGGGTGCATGGTGGCGAGGTGGCGCCAGCTCTTCGCCCGGTAGCCGGTCTCCTCGCGCAGTTCGCGCCGCGCCGTGTCCAGGATCGGTTCGCCCGCTTCGATCTTGCCCGCCGGCAGTTCGAGGAACACCTGGTGCAGCGGATAGCGGTATTGGCGTTCGAACAGCAGCTTGCCGTTGTCCAGCGGCGCGATGATCACCACCGCGCCCGGATGCACGATGTATTCGCGCTCGGCTTGCGCGCCGTTGGGCAGGCGCACCAAGTCGCGCTTGAGGTGGAGCAGCTTGCCCTTGAACAGTTCCTCGCTGGCGAGCGGCGACTCGATCAGATGCCGGTCATCGACCCGGTCCTGGTCCGGCGCATCGTCGGGCAAGGGCAAGCGCGCAACCTTAGAGCGAACGCAGCAGAGCGAAGCTGCACAGGCCCATCACCGTCTGCGGGAAGATGCCCAGCAGAGCCACCGCCAGGCCGTTGGCGGAGAGCATCAGGCGCATGTCGAGCGAGGCCTTGATCGGGGCGGTGTCGGTCGGCGCGTCGAAGTACATCAGCTTGACCACGCGCAGGTAGTAGTAGGCGCCGATCAGGGCGAAGAACACCGCGGTGACGGCCAACCAATAGTTCTGTGTATCCACCACGGCGAGCAGCACCGAGAACTTGGCGAAGAAACCGATGAAGAAGGGAACCCCGGCCATCGAAAACATCAGGATGCCCATGATCGCCGCGAACCAGGGACTGCGCTGGTTCAAGCCCTTGAAATCGTCGAGGTGCTCGGCCTCGAAGCCGGCGCGCGACAGGAGCAGGATGGTGCCGAAGGTGCCCAGGCTCATCATCACGTAGGCGACCGTGTAGTACATCGCCGCGCTGTAGGCGTTGAGGGCGAAGTGTTTGTCGCCGCTGGCCACACCGCTGATCAGGCCGAGCAGCATGTAGCCCATGTGCGAGATGGTCGAATAGGCGAGCATGCGCTTGAGATTGCTCTGGGCGATGGCGGCGAGGTTGCCCAAGGCCATCGACAACACGGCCATGACCATCAGCATCAACTGCCACTGCTCCGCCACCTCGAACATGCCGTAGACCAGTAGGCGCATGGTCATGGCGAAGGCCGCCAGCTTCGGTGCCGAGCCGATGAACAGGGTCACCGCGGTCGGTGCGCCCTGATAGACGTCGGGAATCCACATGTGGAAGGGCACCAGACCGAGCTTGAAGGCCAGGCCGGAGACGATGAACACCAGGCCGAACACCAGCACCTTCTCGTTGGCGACGCCGTTGTAGATGGCCTGGGCGACGCCGCCGATCTCCAGCGTGCCGGTGGCACCGTAGAGCATCGACATGCCGTAGAGCAGGAAGCCGGAAGCCATGGCGCCGAGCACGAAATATTTCATCGCCGCCTCGGTGGCGCGCGCCGAGTCGCGGTCGAGCGCCACCATGGCGTAGAGCGACAGCGACATCAGTTCGAGACCGAGGTAGATGGTGACGAAGTGGGCCGCCGAGATCATCACCATCATGCCCAAGGTGGCGAACAGGGCGAGCAGGTAGAACTCCGCCTTGTCGAGCGCGCGCGCCACCAGATAACCGCGGCTGTAGATCAGCGTCACCGCCACCGAAACGTACACCAGGAGCTTGAGGAAGTCGGCGAGCAGGTCATCGACGAACATATTGTTGAAGGTCAGCACCACCTGACCGTCGGCGGTGTAGACGGTGATCGCGGCGCAACCGACCAGGGTGACCTGGGTCAGCATCGCGATCAGCCAGCGCTTCGAGTCGCCGACCACCAGGTCGATCAGGAGGATGACGCAGGCCATTCCGAGGAGGAAGATTTCTGCTGCCGCCGGGAAGAAATCGGGCATGACGAAGTTCATGGCGTGGGTCCTAGAGTTTTCCCGTCGCCACCTGCCGCAGCAGATGGTCGACCGACTTGTGCATGACGTCGGTGAAGGGGAAGGGATAGAGGCCCATGCCGAGCACACACAGCGCCATCGCGGCGAGGAAGATGAACTCGCGGCCGCTGAGGTCGGTCAGCTTGGCCACCTTGTCGTTGCCGATGGCGCCGAAGACCACGCGCTTGACCATCCACAGCGTGTAAGCGGCGCCGAGGATCAAGGTCAGGGCGGCGGCGAAGCCGGTCCAGAAGTTGAACTTGACGGCGCCCAGGATCACCATGAACTCGCCGACGAAGCCCGAGGTCGCCGGCAGCCCGGCGTTGGCCATGGCGAAGAAGACGAAGAAGGCGGCGAACTTCGGCATGGTATTGACCACACCGCCGTAGTCGGCGATCTGCCGGCTATGGACGCGGTCGTACATGACACCGACGCAGAGGAACATGGCGCCGGCGACGAAACCGTGCGAAATCATCTGCACCAGGGCGCCTTCCATGCCCAGCTGGTTGAAGATGAAGAAGCCGAGGGTAACGAAGCCCATGTGCGAGATCGACGAGTAGGCGATCAGCTTCTTCATGTCGGTCTGCACCAGGGCGACGAAGCCGATGTAGACGACGGCGGTCAGCGACAGGGCGATCATCATCGGCGCCAGCACGTGGCTGGCGTCCGGGGCGATCGGCAGCGAGAAGCGGACGAAACCGTAGGCGCCCAGCTTCAGCATGATCGAGGCCAGCACCACCGAGCCGCCGGTCGGCGCTTCGACGTGGGCGTCGGGCAGCCAGGTATGCACCGGCCACATCGGCACCTTGACCGCGAAGGCGACCAGGAAGCCGATGAAGAGCAGGATCTGGGCGTTGAGCGGCAGCGGCAGCGCGTGCCAGTCGAGGATGTTGAAGCTGCCGCCGGCCTGCAGGAACAGGTAGAGCAGCGCGATCAGCATCAGCAGCGAACCGAGCAGTGTGTAGAGGAAGAACTTGAAGGCGGCGTAGACCCGGTTGGGTCCGCCCCAGACGCCGATGATCAGGTACATCGGAATCAGCGAGGCCTCGAAGAAGACGTAGAACAGCATCGCATCGACGGCGGCGAAGATGCCGTTCATCAGCCCCGACATCATCAGGAAGGCGGCCATGTACTGGCCGACGCGCTTGTCGATCACCTTCCAACCGGCGATGACGACGATCAGCGTGATGAAGCTGTTCAAGAGGATGAACAGCATCGAGATGCCGTCGACGCCCAGGTGGTAGGCGATGTTGTAGCTGGGGATCCAGGGCGCGTGTTCGACGAACTGCATGGCGCTGGTGGCAGTGTCAAAGCCGCTGTAGAGGGGGACGGTCACCAGGAAGCCGGCGAGGGCGACCACCAGCGCCAGGGCGCGGGCCGGGGTCGGACTCTTGTCGGAGCCGATGGCCAGGACGAGCAGAGCGCCCACGATGGGCAGCCAGATCGCCAGACTGAGCAGGGAAGCGGTCATCTTGTTCCTCTCAGACCCGGTTGATCCAGAGCGTCAGCAGCACGAAGACGCCGATGATCATGGAAAAGGCGTAGCGGTAGATCTGGCCCCCCTGGAGCAAGCGCACCACCGACGATATCCAGCCGACCATCTTGGCCGAGCCGTTGACCACGACGCCGTCGATCAGCGCCTGGTCGCCGCCCTTCCACAGGCCGCGGCCGAGCAGGCGGGCACCGCCGGCGAAGAACCACTCGTTGAACTTGTCCATGTAGTACTTGTTCTCGAGCAGGGTGTAGATGGGTTTGAAGGCGCGGGCGATGGCCACCGGCAGGTCGGGTCGCTTCAGGTAGAAGAACCAGGACAGCGCCACGCCGGCCATCGCCAGGATGAAGGGCAGCTGGGTGAAGCCGTGCAGCGCCATCGCCGCGGAGGTATGGAACTCCTCCTTCATGTGCTCGAGGGCGTGGTGCGCCGGGGCGATGAAGATGGAGGAGCCGAAATACTCGCCGAAGAGCATCGGCTTGATCGTCAGATAGCCGATCACCCAGGAGGGAATGGCCAGCAGCACCAGCGGCAGCCAGACCACCGCCGGCGACTCGTGCGGCTTGGCCCCGTGATGGTGCTCATCGTGGCCGTGACCGTGCTTGGGTACCTGGTCGTAACGCTCCTGCCCGTGGAACACCAGGAAGTACATGCGGAAAGAATAGAAGGCGGTGACGAAGACGCCGACGATCACCGAGAAATAGGCGAAGCCGGCGCCCGGGGTGTGCGACAGCGCCACCGCCTCGATGATCGAGTCCTTGGAGTAAAAGCCGGAGAGGAAGGGGAAGCCGATCAGCGCCAGGGAGCCGATCAGCGAGGTGATCCAGGTGATCGGCATGTGCTTTCTGAGGCCGCCCATGTAGCGGATGTCCTGGTTGTGGTGGCAACCGATGATCACCGAGCCGGCACCGAGGAACAGCAGCGCCTTGAAGAAGGCGTGGGTCATCAGGTGGAAGATGCCCACCGAGTAGGCCGAAGCGCCCAGCGCCACGGTCATGTAGCCCAACTGCGACAGGGTCGAGTAGGCGACCACCCGCTTGATGTCGTTCTGCACCACGCCGAGGAAGCCCATGAACAGGGCGGTGATCGCACCGATCACCATCACCACCGACAGCGCCGTCTCCGACAGTTCGAACAGCGGCGACATGCGCGAGACCATGAAGATGCCGGCGGTGACCATGGTGGCGGCGTGGATCAGGGCCGAGATCGGGGTCGGGCCCTCCATCGAATCGGGCAGCCAGACGTGCAGCGGGAATTGCGCCGACTTGCCCATGGCGCCGATAAAGAGACAGATGCAGGTCACCGACAGCAGCATCCAGGGTGAGCCGGCAAAGAGCTCGATGCTCTTCTCGGCCAGCTGCGGCGCCTGGGCGAACACCGTCGCGTAGTCGAGCGAGCCGCAGTTGGCGGCGATCAGGCCGATACCGAGCAGAAAGCCGAAGTCGCCGACGCGGTTGACCAGGAAGGCCTTGAGGTTGGCGTGGATGGCCGTCGGCCGGGTGTACCAGAAACCGATCAGGAGATAGGAGACCAGGCCGACCGCTTCCCAACCGAAGAACAGCTGGACGAAGTTGTTGGCCATCACCAGCATCAGCATGGAAAAGGTGAACAGCGAGATGTAGGCGAAGAAGCGCTGGTAGCCTGGGTCTTCCGCCATGTAGCCGATGGTGTAGATGTGCACCATCAGCGAGACGAAGGTAACCACCAGCATCATCACCGTGGTCAGGGGATCGATCAGGAAGCCGACTTGGAGCTTGAGGCCGCCGCTCTCCATCCAATTGTAGATGGTGCCGTTGAACAGATGGCCGGCCTGCACGTCCTGGAAGATCAGCAGCGAGGCGACGAAGGCGACGGCGACCCCGAGGATGGTCACGGTGTGGGCGCCGGCGCGGCCGATCTGCTTGCCGAAGAAGCCCGCGAGCAGGCAGCCGGCCAGCGGCGCCAGCGGCACGGTGAGGTAGAGCGTGTGCATGTCCATCGTCGGTCTATCCCTTGAGACGATCGAGATCGTCGACGTCTATCGTGGCCAGGTTGCGGAACAGGATCACCAGGATCGCCAGGCCGATCGCCGACTCCGCCGCCGCCACCGTCAGAATGAAGAAGACGAACACCTGGCCGTTGATGTCGCCCAGGTAGTGCGAGAAGGCCACGAAGTTGGTGTTGACCGCGAGCAGCATCAGCTCGATCGCCATCAACAGCACGATCAAGTTCCTGCGGTTCAAGAAGATGCCGACGATGCCGATGGCGAACAGGATCGCGGCGAGAACCAGGTAGTGGGATAGCGAGGGCATGCCCTATTCCTTCTCTGACGGCATGGCGACGATGCGCAGGCGCTCGTCGCTGCGCACCGCGGTTTGTTTGCGCACGTTCTGCTCCTTCTTGTCCTTGCCCGGGCGCTTGGTCAGCGCCACGGCGGCGACGATCGCCACCAGCAGGACCACCGAAGCCAGCTCGAAGGGATAGACGTAGTCGGAAAACAGCACGCGGCCGATTTCCTTGGTGTTGCTGTAGCCGGCAGCGGCCGCCGCCGGCTCGGGCAGGGCGTCGGCGCCGAAGTAGCGGCCGGTCAGCACCAGGGCCATCTCGAACACCATCAGCAGGCCGACGCCGATGGCCACCGGCAGGTTGCTCCAGAAACCCTCGCGCAGTCGCTCGACGTCGATGTGCAGCATCATCACCACGAACAGGAACAGCACCATCACCGCCCCGACGTACACCACCACCAGGACGATGGCCAGAAACTCGGCCTGCAGCGTCAGCCAGAGGCCGCCGGCGGAGAAGAAACCGAGCACCAGGAAGAGCACCGCGTGCACCGGGTTTTTCGCCGTGATGACACGCAGGCTGGCCGCCACCAGGATGGCGGAGAGGACGTAGAAGATCGCTGTTTTCGGTTCCATCAGGCTCACCTGTATGCGGCGTCTTGCTGCCGGTCGCGGGCTATCTGCGCCTCGTTCTTGTCGCCGACCGCCAGCAGCATCTGCTTGGTGTAGTAGAGGTCGCTGCGCTTCTCGCCGTGGTAGTCGAAGATGCGCGTCAGGACGATGGCGTCGACCGGGCAGGCTTCCTCGCAGTAGCCGCAAAAGATGCACTTCAGGAGGTCAATGTCGTAGCGCGTGGTGCGGCGCGAACCATCGTCGCGCTCGGCCGACTCGATGGTGATCGCCAGCGCCGGGCAGGCCGCCTCGCACAGCTTGCAGGCGATGCAGCGCTCCTCACCGTTGGGATAGCGGCGCAGCGCGTGCAGGCCGCGGAAGCGGTTGCTCTGCGGGGTGCGCTCCTCCGGATACTGGACGGTGATCTTGTGCCCGAACATGTGGCGCAGGGTCACCGCCATGCCCTGGAACAGCTCCTTGAGGAACAGGCTCTTTACGTATTGTGCGATGGCTGTCATGGTCACTTACTTCCAGATGTTCGCCGGCGACATCATCCAGACGCCGACGACCAGCATCCAGACCAGGCAAAGGGGGACGAACACCTTCCAGCCCAGACGCATGATCTGGTCGTAACGGTAGCGCGGAAAGGTGGCGCGGAACCAGAGGAAGAGGAACACGACGAAGCAGGCCTTGCCGGCGAGCCAGGGAAAGCCATCGGGCAGGAAGCCGACCGGCGACAGCCAACCGCCGAGGAAGAAGATCGAGGTCATCGTCGCGACCAGGATCATGTTGGCGTATTCGGCGAGGAAGAACAGCGCGTAGGCCATGCCCGAATACTCGACCATGTGGCCGGCGACGATCTCCGACTCGCCCTCGACCACGTCGAAGGGCGCGCGGTTGGTTTCGGCGAGGCCCGAGATCAGGTAGACGACGAACATCGGCAGCAGCGGCAGCCAGTTCCAGGAGAGGATGCCGGCGCCGTGGGCGGCGAAGTAGCCCCTCGCCTGGCCGTGCACGATCTCGCTGATGTTGAGGCTGGCCGAGACCATCAGCACGCAGATCAGCGCCAGGCCCATGGCGATCTCGTAGGACACCATCTGCGCGGCCGAGCGCATCGCGCCAAAGAAGGCGTACTTGGAGTTCGAGGCCCAGCCGGAGATGATGACGCCGTAGATGCCCATCGAGGTCATCGCCAGCAGGTAGAGCACGCCGGCGTCAATGTCGGCGACCACGTAACCATCGGCGAAGGGCACCACCGCCCAGGCCGCCAGCGCCGTGGCGAAGGCCATCGCCGGGCCGATGATGTAGAGGCCGCTGTTGGCCTTGGCCGGAACGATGATTTCCTTGAACACCAGCTTCAGGCCGTCGGCGATCGGCTGCAGCAGGCCCCAGGGACCGACACGATTGGGGCCGATGCGCACCTGCATCCAACCAAGCACCTTGCGCTCCCAGAAGGTCAGGTAGGCGACGCACAGGAGCAGCGGCAGGATGATGCCGACGATGCCCAGCAGCGCCCACACCAGCGGCGCGCCCGGACCGAACATGGACTGTACTGTCTGATGCAGCATCACAGTGCCTCCGCCGGGCCGACCCAAGGGGGCACCAGCCAACAAATAGGAGGCCGCCTTAGCGGCCGAACCACAGTCACCCCCTTGCCTGGCAAGGGGGCCGGGGGGAAGGTCGTCATCACAGCGCCTCCACGGTAATTGTGCCGGTGCCGGCACCGAGACCGGATACGCTGGGATGGGCTGCGGCCACGCGCACCGCCCCGTCGGGCAGGCGCGGATCGAGGCGGGCCTCGAGCACCGCATTGCCGTCACCCTGGCTGAGCTTCACCTTGGCGCCGGCGGCAAGACCGAGGCGGGCGAGCGTTGCAGCGTTCATGCGCGCGGCGGGTGGCGCCGCGTCGCGCGCCCGCGCCAACGACGGCGAGCGGCGCACCAGCGGATCGGCGAAATAGATCGGCACGTCGGCCACCCGCTCGAGCCCGGCCGCAGCACCGCCGAGGCTGAGCGCGAGGCCGCTGATGCCGTTGTCGAGACCGGAGACGAACTCGGAGGCGGCGCCCAGCGCTTCCTTGCGCACTTCCTCGCTGCTGTCGTGATCGAAGCCGGCGAGTTCGAGCAGATTGCCCAGCACGCGCAGCACTTTCCAGGCCGGGCGCGTCTCGCCCAGGGGCTTGGCGACGGCGGAAAAACTCTGCAACCTGCCCTCGGTGCTGACGAAGCTGCCCGATGTCTCGGTGAACGGTGCAACGGGCAGCAGCAGGTCGGCGTATTCGAGCGCTGCGGCGGACTTGAAAGCGGACAGCACCACCACCGTTGCCGCCTGCTTGAGCGCGGCGACCGCCTGCTGCGGGTTGGCGCAGTCGAGTTCCGGCTCGGCGCCGAGCACAAGGTAGCCCTGGCGTGGCTGCGCCAGCATGGCGGCGGCGTTGAGACCGCCGCTGCTAGGCAGCGCCTTGGCCAGATAGCCGCCGACGCTGTTGGCGGCGGCGCCCAGGAAGCCGAAGCCGGCGCCGATCAAGCCGGCCAGTTGGCTGGCCAGTGCCTGCAGCGTTCCCGCCTGTTCATGCTGCTCGGCGAAGTTGCCGAGGAAGATCGCCGCCTTGCTGCCCGAGAGCAGACTCTCAGCGATCGTCTTGGCCTGTTCGCCGACGTTGACCGCGGCGATGGTCGCGTCGATGGTGCCGCCCTTGGCCGTGGCTACCGCCTTCACCACCTGGGCGAGCATTTGCGGCAGCTGCGAGGGCAGGACGATGGCGCGGGCCTGGGTTGCCAGCAGCAGATCGTCGTCGGCGGCGTGGATCACCGAGATCTGGGTTCCCTTCTTCGCCGCCCGGCGCAGGCGTTGCGCCAAGAGCGGTTGGTCCTTGCGCAGGAAGCTGCCCACCAGGAGCACGCGGTCGAGACCATCGATGTCCGCGATCTTCATGCCCAGCCAGGGCGCTCCGCCGCGCTTGCCGTCGGCCGAGAAGTCGTTCTGCCGCAACCGGCAATCGACGTTGTCCGAGCCCAGGCCGCGCATCAGCTTCTGCGCCAGATACAGTTCTTCCAGCGTCGCGTGCGGTGACAGCAGCGCACCCAGCGCCGCGCCGCCGTGGCTCTTGGCGATGTCGCGGAAGGCGTGGGCAGCGTAGTCGAGCGCCTGGTTCCATTCGACCTCGCGCCAGGCCCCTCCCTGCTTCAACATCGGCTTGGTCAGTCGCTCGGCCGAATTGAGACCCTCGTAGGAGAAACGATCCTTGTCGGAAATCCAGCATTCGTTGATCGCTTCGTTGTCCAGCGGCAGCACCCGCAGCACCTTGTCGTGCTTGGTCTGGACGATCAGGGGTGAACCCAGACCGTCGTGCGGCGCCACCGAGCGGCGCCGCGCCAGCTCCCAGGTGCGGGCGGCGAAGCGGAAGGGCTTGGAGGTCAAGGCACCCACCGGACAGAGGTCGATGACGTTGCCGGAGAGTTCGGAATCCACGGTCTGGCCGAGGAAGGACAGGATCTCGGCGTGCTCGCCGCGATTGGCCTGGCCCAGCTCCATCAGGCCGGCGATCTCCTGGGTGAAACGGACGCAGCGGGTGCAGTGGATGCAGCGCGTCATGTCGGTGGAAATGAGCGGGCCGAAGTTCTTGTTGACCACCACCCGCTTCTCTTCCTCGTAGCGCGAGGCGCTTGCGCCATAGCCGACGGCCAGATCCTGCAGCTGGCATTCGCCGCCGCGGTCGCAGATCGGGCAATCGAGCGGATGGTTGATCAGCAGGAACTCCATCACGCTCTTTTGCGCCGCCACCGCCTGTTCCGAGTGGGTGAACACCTTCATGCCGTTGGCCACCGGGGTGGCGCAGGCCGGCATCGGC
>JAHFRE010000315.1 GCA_023258955.1 Sterolibacterium sp. | reverse complement strand
CGCGAGGGCAGCGGCAGATAGTGCGCGCCCCAGGGAAAACGGGTGACCGCGTTCTCGCCCCAGGCGGCGTTGCCGCCGACCGTGTCTTCCATCTCCAGCAGCAGGTGATCGGTCATCCCCGCCTGCGACAGATGGTAGGCGGCGGTCAGACCCGCCACGCCGCCGCCGACGATCAGCACCGCAACCTTCTCCCCGGCCTTTGCGGCTTGCGCGAGGCCACCGTCGCGCAAGGCGTGGCCCAGATCCATGCCCGGCCGCGCCAGCGTCCCCGCCAGCGGCGTGCGCGAGGCGGGCCAGTGCAGCGCGGCTACCGCACCCAGCCCGGCGCAGATCGCGCCACCGGCCTTGAGAAAATCGCGCCGCTCCATCAGCGGATCACCCGCGCCCAGTCTTCCTGGAAGTAGCGCACCAGCGGCTGGCTGTTCAGGTGGTTGGCCTCGACCGGTAGCGGTCCCATGTCGGGTGGAAACAGGAACAGCGAGTCGAGCACTTGCGGCGTCAGAAAGCGGGTCGCCACGGGAATCTTTTCCGGCGGCCGGTAGGTGCGGCCGGCGAGGATGAAACCCCACTCGCCGAAGGAGGGCACCAACGCGTGGTAGGGCCAGGTGCGCCAGCCCGCCTCCACCAGCGAGGCGTTCACCGACCAGAAGGCGCGGCGCCCGTTGTAGGGCGAGGTGGACTGGATCACCGCCAGACCGCTCTCGGCCAGATGCTTTTTCAGGAGCTTGTAGAAGGAGACGCTGTAGAGCTTGCCCAGCGAGTAGTTCGACGGATCGGGAAAGTCGACCACCGCAAAATCGAACAGCTCCTCCGACTGCTCCAACCATTTCGCGGCGTCGTCGTTGATCACCCTGAGTCGGGAATTGCCCAGCGCACCCTGGTTGAGTTGCACCAGTTCCGCCGCGCTCGAGAACAGCTCGGTCATGCCCCGATCGAGATCGACCAGGGTCACCGACTCCACGTTCGGGTACTTCAGCACCTCGCGCGCCGCCATGCCGTCACCACCGCCGAGGATCAGCACCCGCTTCGCCCAGGGCAGGCTGGCCAGGCCAGGGTGCACCAGGGCCTCGTGGTAGCGGTGCTCGTCGCGCGAAGAGAATTGCAGATTGCCGTTCAACCAGAGGCGCAGATCGTCCTTCCAGCGGGTGACGACGATGCGCTGATAGGGGGTGCTGGCGGCGTAGATCACCTCGTCGGCGTAGATGCCCTTCTCCACCCAGCCGCTCAGCGTCTCCGAGGCCTGCAGGCCGACCAACAGCAACAGCAGCGCCGCACCGCCGCGAAGCCAGCGACCGCGCGCCGCAAATCCCGGCTCCTTCCTGAACACGTAGGTGGTCATCAGGGCGACGCCGACGTTCATCAGCCCGAACAGAAAGCCGGTCTTCATCAGACCCAGGCGGGGGGCGAGCAGCAGCGGGAAGAGCAGCGACACGGCCAGCGCCCCCAAATAGTCGAAGGTCAGCACGTTGGCCACCAGATTGGAGAACTCGGCTTTTCGTTCGTTCAGCAGGCGCATGACGAAGGGGATCTCCATGCCCACCAACACCCCGAGCAGGCCGACCAGGGCGTAGAGCAGGGCGCGGAAGGCGGCTGACCAGGCGAAGGCGATGAACAGCAGGGTCGCCGCCGAGCCGCCGATCAGCCCGACCAGGATCTCGATATCGACGAAGCGCTCGGCCACCCGGTCCTTGACGTAGCGCGACAGGTGGGAGCCGACACCCATGGCGCACAGGTAGGCGCCGATGATCGAGGAGAACTGCAGGACGCTGTCGCCGAGCAGGTAGCTGGCCAGGGCGCCGGCGATCAATTCGTAGGCGAGGCCGCAGGAGGCCACCACGAACACGGAGAAGATGACGAGTTTGTTCAATGTCTTCTCAGGCAGAGCCGCTTGCGCCAAATTGCCGGCGTCGTCGGGAAAGGGTAAATTGCCGCTACGATACGAGTTTTCCGTCGCTTCTGGACATTATCGCGGAGCAAGACAATGAACGAAATGCTCGAATTGTTCTCCCACGTCCCCAGCTTCTTCGCCTATTACGTCGTCGGCCTGTGCTTTCTCGGCGCCTATTTTCTCGCCTACATGGCGGTCACCAAGTGCGACGAAATGCAACTGATCCGCCACGGCAACACCGCCGCCGCCTATTCCCTGATCGGCAGCGCCCTGGGCTTTTCGCTGCCGCTGGCAATCGCGATTTCCCACACCGCCTCGCCCCAGGCCTTCGTGTTCTGGGCGCTGGTGGCGATGGTAACCCAGATGGCCACCTACTACTTCTTGAAGCTGGTCCTGAAGGACGTCGACGCCCAGATCGAAGCCAACAATCCCGCCTACGGCATGCTCGCGGGCGGCATCGCGCTGGTCGTCGGCGTCATCAACGCCGCCTGCGTCGCCTGAGCCGGCTGCGATCGTTCGTTCCGCTGCACGCGCCTGGAGGAGAAGACTATGAGCATCATGAGCTTCGTCAAGAAACAGTTCATCGACATCCTGCAATGGAACGAGGATGCGGACGGCGTGCTCTCCTGGCGCTATCCGATGCAGGACTTCGAGATCCAGTACGGCGGGCAACTGATCGTGCGCGAGTCGCAGATGGCGGTGTTCGTCAATGAAGGCAAGGTGGCCGACGTCTTCGGCCCCGGCACCCACACCCTCACCACCCAGACCATCCCCATCCTCACCTATCTGAAGAACTGGGACAAGCTGTTCGAATCGCCCTTCAAGTCGGACGTCTACTTCATGTCCACCCGCCTGCAACTGGGCCGGCGCTGGGGAACCCAGCAGCCGATCACCATCCGCGACAAGGATTTCGGCATGGTGCGGATGCGCGCCTTCGGCATCTACTCCTACCAGATCAAGGATCCGGGCGTATTCTTCAAGGAGGTCGCTGGCACCCGCGACACCTACACCGTCGATGACCTCGAGCAGCAGCTGCGCAACCAGGTCGTCGCCAGCATGACGGCGGCCTTCGGCGGCGCCAACCTGCCCTTCCTCGACATGGCGGGCAACCAGGGCCTGCTCGGCGATACGGTCAAAGCCAAGCTCGCCGCGGACTTCGTGCGCTACGGCCTGGCGCTCGACAGCTTCATGATCGAGAACGTCTCCCTGCCCGAGGAGATTCAGGCGGCGCTCGACAAGCGCATCTCGGTGGGCATGATGAAGGACGTCATCCCCGAATACACCAAGCTGCAGGTTGCCGACGCGATCCCGCTGGCGGCGCAGAACGAGGGCGGGCTGGCGGGCCTGGCGGCGGGTTTGGGCGTCGGCCTCGGCGCCGGCCAGGCGGTGGCCGGCGCCATGGCCGGTGCCCTGGCGCAGCCGGCCGCATCTGCCCCCGCAGCCGCCGCTGCGACCGAGGACGACATCGCGCCCAAGCTGGAGAAGCTGGCCGCGCTCTTGGCGAAGGGGCTGATCACCCAGGCCGAGTTCGACCAGAGCAAGACCGAACTGCTGAAGAAGTTGATCGGCTGAAACCCGTCTTGATCGGCACAGAGGCGATGCGGTGAAAACCTGCAACTGCCCCTCCTGCGGCGCCCAGGTCGAGTTCAAATCCGCGGCCGCGGCGCTCGCCGTTTGTTCCTTCTGCCGCGCGACGGTGCTGCGCGACGGGCAGAGCGCCGCGGCCATGGGCAAGCTGTCCGAAATCCTCGACGACTTCTCGCCGATCCAACTCGGCACCCAGGGTGCCTGGAAGGCCAAGCGCTTCACCGTCATCGGCCGCCTGCGCCTGCAATACGCCGATGGCGCCTGGAACGAGTGGGCGGTGGAGTTCCAGGACGGCAGCCTCGGTTGGCTGTCCGATGCCTCGGCGCAGTTCGTCATGACCCGCCGCGCCGACAGGGCGCAGCCGCCGGCACCGCTGGAGCAGCTGCAGGCCGGCCGCAACATCACAATCAACAACCAAAAGTACCAGGTCACCGACGCGCGATCCTGCGTCTGCATCGGCGGTGAAGGCGAACTGCCGGAGCCCGCCCACGACGGCAAGGAATTCCGCTCGGTGGACCTGCGCGCGATCGGCGGCAGCGGCTTCATCACCTTCGACTACAGCGACGAGCCGCCCTCGG
>JAHFRE010000314.1 GCA_023258955.1 Sterolibacterium sp. | reverse complement strand
CGAAGTAGGCTTTACAATGTTTTACCCGATCCAAACGCTTCGAACAAGGAGGAGCATCGATGCCAACAACCGAATCCATCCGCAGCATCGCCCTGGTCGGCCACGGTGGCGCCGGCAAGACCTCCCTGGCCGAGGCCTTGCTGGCGCGCACCGGTGCGATCGCTGCCGCCGGCAGCGTCGAGCGGGGCACGACGGTCTGCGATTTCGATCCCCAGGAAAAGGCCGCCGGCCACTCGCTCAATTCGGCGCTGGCCAACGCCGAGTGGAACGGCGCCAAACTCTACCTGGTCGACACCCCCGGCTATCCGGATTTTTCCGGACCGGCGATCGCGGCGCTGGCGGCGGTGGACACGGCGCTGGTGGTGATCAACGCCCAGACCGGGGTCGAACTATCGACCGAGCGCATGATGCGCTGGTCGGCGGCGCGGGGCCTGTGCCGCATGATCGTGATCAACAAGATCGACGCCGACAACGTGGACCTCGGCGGCCTGGTGAACCAGATCCGCGAGCGCTTCGGCAAGGAGTGCATGCTGCTCGATCTGCCGGCCCACGACCGCAAGGAAGTGATCGAAGTGCTGGAACACGATGACGGCGACGCCGACATCGAGTCGGTGGCGAGCGCCCACCGCGCCCTGATCGATCAGGTGGTCGAAGAGGACGAGAGCCTGCTGGCGCGCTATCTCGAAGACGGCCAGGATCCGACGCCGGCGGAGATGCACGCGGCCTTCGAGCAGGCGCTGCGCGCGGGCCACCTGGTGCCCATCCTGTTCACCTCGACCCGCACCGGTGCGGGCATCGCCGAACTGTTGCACGTGCTGGAGAGCCTCGCGCCCAACCCCAGCGAGGGCAATCCACCGCCGTTCTACAAGGGCGAGGATGGCGCGGCCGAAGCCTTCCACGCCGTGCCCGACCCCAAGCAGCACGTGCTCGCCCACGTGTTCAAGATCGTGCCCGATCCCTACATGGGCAGGGTGAGCATCTTCCGCGTGCACCAGGGGACGATGAAGAAGGACATGCAGCTGTTCATCGGCTCGGGTCGACGCTCGTTCAAGGTCGGCCACCTCTACCGCTTGCAGGGCAAGGAGTACCTCGAGGTCGACCATCTGATGCCGGGCGAGTTGGGAGCCATCGCCAAGGTCGAGGACATCGAGTTCGACGCCGTCCTCCACGACTCGCACGACGAGGACAACATCCATCTGAAGCCGCTGGAGTTCCCCAAGCCGATGCAGGGTCTCGCCGTCGAGACCAAGAAGCGCGGCGACGAGCAGCGCCTGTTCGAAGTGCTGCACAAGCTCGAACTGGAGGATCCCTGCTTCGTGGTCGAGCGCAATCCGAGCGGCAACGAGACGGTGATCCGCGGCCTCGGCGAGATGCATCTGCGCGCCAAGCTGGAGCGCCTGGCCAGCCAGTACAAGCTCGAACTGGCGACCAGCGCGCCGTCCATCCCCTATCGCGAGACGATCACCAAGAGCGCCGAGGCGACTCACCGCCACAAGAAGCAGTCGGGCGGCGCCGGCCAGTTCGGCGAGGTGGCTTTGCGCGTCGAACCCCTGGCGCGCGGCGCCGGCTTCGAGTTCGTCGATGCGGTGAAGGGCGGCGTCATTCCCACCGTCTTCATCCCGGCGGTGGAGAAGGGGGTGCGCCAGGCGCTCGACGCCGGGGTCATCGCCGGACAACCGGTGGAGGACGTGCGGGTGACGGTGTTCGACGGCAAGCACCACGCGGTGGACTCCAAGGAAGTGGCCTTCGTCGCCGCCGGCAAGAAGGCGGCGATGAAGGCGATCCGCGCGGCGGGCGCGATCGTCCTCGAGCCGATCGTGAACATCGAGGTGACGGCACCCGACGAATCGGTCGGCGATCTCACCGGCGACCTGCTCGGCCGCCGCGGTCACGTCACCGGCACCGGCCAGGGCGCGCGCAGCCAGGGCATGACCCAGATCAACGGCGAGATTCCGCTGGCCGAGATCGGCGACTACCAGTCGAAGCTCAAGTCGCTGACCGGCGGCCAGGGCAGCTACACGGTGGAGTTCGCGCGCTACGCGCCGATGCCGGCCAATCTGCAGCAGAAGCTGATGGCCAGCTTCAAGATCCAAGACGACGAGGATTGAGCCATCCCCCCAGCCCCCTTCCCAAGGCATGGTCCCTTTTCGGGAAAGGGGGTGACGGGTGTTCGGCCCTTCGGGCCTCCGTGCCCAACGCGGCCTTCGCCTTGGGGCGGCGACCTTCAAGAAGTCCCCTTGGGGGACCCGGCGGCGAAGGCTCCGCGCTTATTTGAGGTCGTAGAAGATCACCGCGCGGTAGGCGCTCTTGACCGGGCGGCCGGCGGCGGTCGCCGGTACGAAGCGGGTGGCGCGGACGGCGCTGAGCGCGGAGCCGTCAAAGACGTCGGCGAGGGTTGCGCTGACCACGCTCGCCTGTTCGACCCGACCGCTCTCGTCGACGATCGCCCGCACCTCGACCTTGGCGGATATACCCAGCGCCAAGGCGCCCTCGGGATAGGCGGCGACGATGGGAGTGAGCGGCCGCGGCCCGCCGTCGCGGCCGCCGTCTCCCTGCACTGTTGCCGGAGCCTGCGCCAGCGGCGCCTCGCTGCGCGACTGCGGGGCTCGCGCCGGCACTGGCCGCAGCGAGACCGCGAGCAGTCGCGGCGTCCGGTTGGCGGCTGATTGTTCGTCCCCGCCGGGCAAGCCGCCGTGTGTGGCGAAGCTGACCAGGAGCGCGGCGTGAGCGCTGACCGAGACGGCGAACGCCAGACTCAGCCGGGTGTTCGCCCGCGACGGGTCATCGCCGCCTGCCACGCCGGGCCGCCCTCATTTTGCCGTGGCGACGCGATCGAGCGCTTGTTCGAGTTGCGCTGCCGGCACGGCACCGGGAATGCGCTCGCCGTTGGAGAGGAAGATGGTCGGCGTCGCGCGCACGCCGATCTTTTGGCTGTAGGCGAGAACCTTGTCGATCGGCGTCTCGCAACTCGCCGCTGCCGGCAGGCTGCCATTGACCATCCATTCGCTCCAGGCTTTGGCGCGGTCGGGCGCGCACCAGATCGCTTTCGACTTGACCGACGAGTCGGCCGAGAGGATGGGAATGAGGAAGGTGTACATGGTGATATCGGTCATCGCCGCCATGTCCTTCGCCAGCTTCTTGCAGTAACCGCAGTTGGGGTCCTCGAAGGTGGCGAAGATGCGCTTGCCGTTGCCGCGCACGGTCTTGACCGCCTGATCGAGTGGCAGATCGGCAAAGTTGACCTGCAACAGCTTGTTCTTGCGCTCTTCGGTGAGATTCTTCTTTGCCTTGACGTCGATGATGTCGCCCTGGATGAAATAGCTGCCCTTTTCATCGGAATAGATGACGTCGGTGCCGACCTGAATCTCGTACAAGCCGAGCACGCCGCTCTTCTTCACCGCATCGACGGGAATCTTGCCACCGTAGAGCGAGGTCAGCGCCTTTCTGATCGCCGCTTCGTCGGCGCGGGCCGGCGTTGCCGCCAGGGCGAGGATCGTGCAGAGGCCGACGAGAATCTTCTGGTTCATATTGACTCCGATGGTGGGGTTTCAACCCAGCGCGTAACGCGCCAGGGCATCACGTACGACAGGCAGGGCGTTGGTAAGGTTCAAGCCGCTGTTGCGCAGCCATGACAGGGACGCGTGGCGTGGCTGGAACAGGCGCTGCAAGGCGTGCGTCGCCGATTGTAGAACAAACACCTGCTCGCGGCGTTCCCGTTCGTATTGTCGCAACAGCCGCTGATCGCCCGGATCGATGTGCGCCGGCCGCCGCTGCAGGACCGCGGCCAGCGCCTGGCTGTCCTGCAGTCCGAGGTTGATGCCGTGACCGGACAGGGGATGCAGGGTGTGGGCGGCGTCGCCGATGAGCGCCAGTCGCGGCAGCACGCAGCGCCGCGTGCGCAGCTGGCGCAGGGGAAACGCCGCGGCGGGGGCTAGCAGGGAGAACTCTCCCAGACGCCAGTTGCCCGCCGTTGCCACCCTGTCCGCCAACTCCCGCGGCGACAGGGCGAGCAGTTCCTGCGCGTGGGCGTCGGGGGTCGACCAGACCATGGACAG
>JAHFRE010000313.1 GCA_023258955.1 Sterolibacterium sp. | reverse complement strand
GTTCTTCAACGGCTATCGGCCGCAGTTCTATTTCCGCACGACGGACGTGACCGGGTCGGTGGAATTGCCGGCGGGGACGGAGATGGTGATGCCCGGTGACAACGTGTCGATCACGGTGCGGTTGATCGTGCCGATCGCGATGGAAGAGGGGCTGCGCTTCGCCATTCGCGAAGGCGGCCGCACCGTCGGCGCCGGTGTCGTCGCCAAGGTCATCGAATAATTCAACAAACAATTTGCAATGGGCCGGCGAGGGCGTTACAATTCCGCTCTTTCGCGCGCTCAACATCAACACGGCGCATCGCTCTTTAAGGGAACACCATGGCGGCTCAACAAAAAATTCGTATCCGGCTCAAGGCTTTCGACTACCGGCTCATCGACCAGTCGGCCATGGAGATCGTCGAGACGGCCAAGCGGACCGGCGCCGTCGTGCGCGGACCGGTGCCCCTGCCGACGCGCATCGAGAAGTTCGACGTGCTGCGTTCCCCGCACGTGAACAAGACTTCGCGCGACCAGTTCGAGATTCGTACCCACCTGCGCCTGATGGACATCATCGATCCGACCGACAAGACGGTCGATGCGCTGATGAAGCTGGACCTGCCCGCCGGTGTCGATGTAGAGATCAAGCTACAGTAGTCGCTACTGTAATTTGCAGCAAGCAGCGCAGCGTGACCGCTGCACTTTAGGTGATTTGCCGACCAATAGCAGTCGGCGCCTCTCTGGAGGAAAGAAGAAATGACTTTAGGCCTTGTCGGTCGCAAGGTTGGCATGACGCGTATCTTTGCCGAGGATGGCAGCACCATCCCGGTGACGGTGCTCGATGTGTCAAACAACCGTGTGACCCAGATCAAAACGCCTGACAACGACGGTTATTGCGCCGTCCAGGTGACCTTCGGCACACGCCGCGCCAGCCGGGTGAACAAGCCCGCGGCTGGGCATCTGGCCAAGGCCGGCGTCGAAGCCGGCAGCGTGTTTCGCGAATTCCAGGTGACGACCGAGCAGCTCGCCGGCTTCAAGGCGGGCGACGTGGTCAGCGTCGCCATCTTCAGCGTCGGCCAGAAGGTCGACGTCAGCGGCACCTCGATCGGCAAAGGTTTCACCGGTGCCATCAAGCGCTACCACTTCTCGTCGAACCGCGCCTCGCACGGCAACTCGCGCTCGCACAATTCCGCGGGTTCGATCGGCATGGCGCAGGATCCGGGTCGCGTCTTCCCCGGCAAGCGCATGGCCGGCCACCTGGGCGACGTCACGCGTACCCAGCAAGGCCTCGAGGTCGTGCGCGTCGACGCCGAGCGCCAGCTGCTCCTGATCAAGGGTGCGGTTCCCGGCGCCAAGGGTGGCGACGTCATCGTTCGTCCGGCGGTCAAGGCTAAGCCTGCCGTGCCGGCGGGCAACTGAGGGGGACGTCATGGAACTCACGCTGATCAACGAGCAGGGCCAACCGTCCGCCAAGCACAACGCCTCCGACGCGCTGTTCGCGCGCGACTACAACGAAGCCCTGGTGCACCAGATCGTCGTTGCCTACCAGGCCAACGCCCGCGCCGGCAACCGGGCGCAGAAGGACCGGGAACAGGTGCATCACAGCACCAAGAAGCCCTTCCGTCAGAAGGGCACCGGCCGCGCCCGCGCCGGCATGACCTCCAGCCCGCTGTGGCGGGGCGGCGGACGCATCTTCCCGAATTCGCCGGAAGAGAACTTCAGCCAGAAGGTCAACCGCAAGATGTACCGCGCTGGCCTGGCCGCCATCCTCTCGCAGTTGGCGCGCGAAGACCGCCTCATGGTGATCGAGGACTTCGCCTGCGCCACGCCCAAGACCAAGGCGCTGGTCGGCAAGCTGAAGGGTATGGGTCTCGACTCGGTGCTGGTCGTCACCGCCGAACTCGACGAGAATCTCTACCTCGCCTCGCGCAACCTGATCGGTGTGCTGGTGCTCGAGGTGGCGGAGACGGATCCGCTGTCCCTGATCCGCTTTCCCAAGGTGCTCTTGACCAAGAGCGCGGTAGCCAAGATGGAGGAGATGCTGGCATGAGCAACTTCAACCAGGAGCGCTTGCTGCAGATACTGCGCGCGCCGCAAATCTCCGAAAAGGCCACCTACGTCGCCGACAAGAACGAGCAGGTGATCTTCATCGTCGCCCCCGACGCCACCAAGCCGGAAGTCAAGGCGGCGGTCGAACTGTTGTTCAAGGTGCAGGTGAAATCGGTGCAGATCGCCGTGCAGAAGGGTAAGCAAAAGCGCTACGGCCGCTTCATGGGCCGCCGCAGCAACCTCAAGAAGGCCTTCGTCTGCCTGCAGCCCGGTCAGGAAATCAACTTCGTCGAAGGGGGTGCGTGATGGCTCTCGTCAAAGTCAAGCCGACCTCGCCGGGCCGTCGCTCGCTGGTCAAGCTGGTCAACCCTGACCTGCACAAGGGCCGGCCGCACGCGGCGCTGCTCGAGAAGAAGCATAGCAAGGCCGGGCGCAACAACCACGGCCACATCACGGTCCGCCACCAGGGCGGCGGTCACAAGCAGCACTATCGGGTGGTGGACTTCCAGCGCGCCAAGGACGGCATTCCGGCCAAGGTCGAGCGGCTCGAGTACGATCCCAACCGCACCGCCAACCTGGCGCTGTTGCTCTACGCCGACGGCGAGCGCCGCTACATCATCGCCCCCAAAGGGATCGCGGTCGGGGCGCAGCTGATCAGCGGCGCCGAGGCGCCGATCAAGGCCGGCAACACCCTGCCGATCCGCAACATTCCGGTCGGCACCACCATCCACTGCATCGAGATGATCCCCGGCAAGGGGGCGCAGATCGCTCGCGCCGCCGGCACCTCGGTGCAACTGATGGCGCGCGAAGGCAGCTACGCCCAACTGCGGCTGCGCTCCGGCGAAATCCGCCGGGTGCACGTCGAGTGCCGCGCCACCATCGGTGAAGTCGGCAACGAGGAGAGCAGCCTGCGCTCGATCGGCAAGGCTGGCGCCACCCGCTGGCGCGGCATCCGGCCGACGGTGCGCGGCGTCGCCATGAACCCGGTGGACCATCCGCACGGCGGCGGCGAAGGCAAGACCGCCGCCGGCATGCATCCGGTCAGCCCCTGGGGTACCAAGACCAAGGGCTACCGCACGCGTCGCAACAAGCGCACCAGCAATATGATCGTCGCGCGTCGCCCGCGAAACAAGAGGTAAACCATGACACGTTCTCTGAAAAAGGGCCCGTTCATCGACGCCCACCTGCTGAAGAAGGTCGATGCCGTGCGCGGTACCAGCGACAAGCGGCCGATCAAGACCTGGTCGCGGCGCTCGACGATCCTGCCGGATTTTGTCGGCCTGACCATCGCCGTGCACAACGGCAAACAGCACATCCCTGTGTACGTGTCGGAGAACATGGTCGGGCACAAGCTCGGCGAGTTCGCCATGACGCGCACCTTCAAGGGTCACACAGCGGGCAAGAAGGCCGCCGTGTCAAAGAAGTAAGGAGCGATGATGGAAACCAATGCCATACTGCGCGGCGTTCGCCTCTCGGCCCAAAAGGGCCGGTTGGTCGCCGATCTGGTGCGCGGCAAGCCGGTCGATCAGGCGCTGAACATCCTTACCTTCAACCCGAAGAAGGGCGCCACGATCATCAAGAAGGTGCTCGAGTCGGCGATCGCCAACGCCGAGCACAACGACGGCGCCGACATCGATGCGCTCAAGGTGAAGGTCATCCACGTGGAGAAGGGCGCGGTGCTCAAGCGCTTCATGGCGCGGGCCAAGGGACGCGGCAATCGCATCGTCAAGCCGACCTGCCACATCTACGTCACCGTCGGCGACTAAGGAGCAGCAATGGGACAGAAGATTCATCCGATCGGCTTCCGCCTCGCGGTCAACCGCAACTGGACGTCGCGCTGGTTCGCCAACAGCAAGAATTTCGCCAACATGCTGAACGAGGATCTGCGGGTACGCGAGTACCTGGCGAAGAAGCTGGCGCACGCCTCGGTCGGCGGCGTGGTCATCGAGCGCCCGGCCAAGAACGCCCGCATCACCGTCTATTCGGCCCGGCCGGGGGTGGTGATCGGCAAGAAGGGCGAAGACATCGAGCACCTGAA
>JAHFRE010000109.1 GCA_023258955.1 Sterolibacterium sp. | reverse complement strand
GAGTAGATATCCGCCATGAAGGACCAGAACACCGAAACCGTAAACAGGCTGAAGACGCTGATCCAGACGAAGAACAGCCGCGCCACCAGGATCCTGCCGACGTCGGCCGTCAGCAGCAGCCAGAAGAGCGCGATGTTGGCGACGAAGAAATGGTAGACCAGGGGGATGAAGCGCCGTCGCGGCAGGCGGGCCACCACCGCCCCGAACAGCGGCACGGCAGCGAGCATGACGACGAAGGTGGCGGTGAACAGCCACTGCAGATTGCGTACACCGCCGGCCACGCCCATCTCGTCGCGCAGGGGACGCAGCACGTAGTAGCCGGCCAGCAGGCAGAAGAAGTAGGCGAAGGACCAGACGAGCGCCGCCGACTCGCCCCGACGCAGCACCACCAGGCGTTCCAGCCAGGCGCCCGGCCGCCTTGCCCCGTCTGCGTTCATCAACACCCCTCGATGTCGCTGCCAGAGGCGATGGTAATTCCATTCGCAAGGCCGGATCAACCGCCACCAGTGCTTGCACCAGATACGTGCTTGCACCAGCTACGTGCTTGCACCAGGTACGTGCTTGCACCAGCACCGCGATAGCGGCTACATTATCGGGTGCTATTACTGGTCCAGCCCGCAATTCTTGGCTGCGCCTCAATCCATAGACCCGCTGCGCAACTCGGGCCACCGGCTCGAGCAGGCGTCGCATCTTCGCATGCGCAATTAGAGTGCTGCTAGGTATAGTCCGCATCGCCTTGCACCGCCCCTACACCTTCGTGGTGCTGGCGCTGTTGCTGCTGATCATCGGACCGCTCGCCGCGCTGCGCACGCCGACCGACATCTTCCCCGAGATCAGGATACCGGTGATCGCCGTCGCCTGGCAGTACACCGGTCTCCCCCCCGAGCAGATGTCGGGCCGCATCTCGACGCTGTTCCAGCGTTTTCTGACGACCACGGTCAACGACATCGAGCACATCGAGGCCAACTCCTACGCCGGGGTCGGCATCATCAAGATCTTCTTCCAACCCGGGGTCAGCGTCGCCGTGGCCAACGCCCAGGTGACGGCGATCGCCCAGGTGGCGGTGAAGCAGATGCCGCCGGGGACGACACCGCCGTTGATCTTGAACTACAACGCCTCGACCGTGCCGATCCTGCAGCTGGCCATGTCCGGCAAGGGGCTGACCGAGCAGAACCTGTTCGACCTCGGCGTCAACACGGTGCGCACGCCGCTGGTGACGGTGGCCGGCGCGGCGATCCCCTATCCCTACGGCGGCAAGCAGCGGCTGGTGCAGATCGATCTGAATTCGACCGCGCTGCAGGGTCTCGGGCTGTCCGCCCAGGACGTCGCGGCGACGCTGGCGGCGCAGAACCTGCTGGTGCCGATCGGCACGCAGAAGATCGGCAGCCTCGAATACACGCTGCAGCTGAACAGCGCACCGTCGGCAATCAAGGAGCTCGGCGACCTGCCGATCAAGGTGGTCAACGGCGCCACGGTCTACCTGCGCGACGTCGCCAACGTGCACGACGGCAATTCGCCGCAGACCAACATCGTGCACGTCGACGGCAACCGCTCGGTGCTGATGTCGGTGCTGAAGAACGGCACCACCTCGACCCTGGCCATCGTCGACGGGGTCCGCGCCAAGCTGGCCGAGTTCAAGACGGTGTGGCCGGAGAACCTGTCGGTGCTGCCGATCAACGACCAGTCCCTGTTCGTGCGCGCCGCCATCAGCGGCGTCGCCATCGAGGGCGTGATCGCCGCGGCCCTGACCAGCCTGATGATCCTGCTGTTCCTCGGCAGTTGGCGCTCGACGCTGATCATCGCGGTGTCGATCCCGCTGTCCATCCTCGGTTCGATCATCGGCCTCTCGGCCATCGGCGAGACGCTCAACATCATGACCCTGGGCGGCCTGGCGCTGGCCGTAGGCATCCTGGTCGACGACGCCACCGTCACCATCGAGAACATCAACTGGCACCTCGAGCAGGGCAAGGAGGTCGAGACCGCGATCATGGACGGCGCCCGGCAGATCGTCACCCCGGCCTTCGTCTCCCTGCTGTGCATCTGCATCGTCTTCGTGCCGATGTTCTATCTGCAGGGAGTGGCGCGCTTCCTCTTCGTGCCGATGGCCGAAGCCGTGATGTTCGCCATGGCCTGTTCCTTCCTGCTGTCGCGGACGCTGGTGCCGACGCTGTCGAAATACCTGCTGCGCCCGCACGCCGCGCACACCGACATGCACGGCAAGAGCAGCACCCTGCCGCCGACCAAGAACCCGCTGCTGCTGTTCCAGCGCCGCTTCGAGGAAGGCTTCGAGCGCCTGCGCGAAGGCTATCGCGAGCTGTTGCGACTGGCCATGGGCCGGCGCGTCGCCCTGGTGATCGGCTTCATGGGCGTGGTGCTGGCGTCGTTCGCGCTCTTGCCCTTCCTCGGCAGCAACTTCTTTCCGGCGGTCGACGGCGGTCAGATCCTGATGCACGCCAGGGTTCCGGTGGGGACGCGGGTCGAAGAATCGGCCGCGCGCTTCGCCGCCATCGAAGCGGCGATCCGCCGCGTGATTCCCGCCGACGAGATTACCACCCTGGTCGACAACATCGGCCTGCCACCCAGCTCCATCAACCTGGCCTACAACAACACCGGGGTGGTCGGCACCCAGGACGGCGACGTCCAGATCGCGCTGCGCAAGGAACACCGGCCGACCGCCGACTACGTGCGCGAGCTGCGCCAGGTGCTGCCGCGCCAGTTTCCCGACACCGTGTTCTCCTTTCCGCCGGCCGACATCGTCAGCCAGATCCTGAATTTCGGTGCGCCGGCACCGATCGACGTGCAGATCCGCGGCGCCAAGCTCGAGGCCAACTTCGAATACGCCAACAAGCTGTTGAAGGCCATCCGCCGCATTCCCGGTGTGGCCGACGCGCGCATCCAGCAGTCGGCGAAGAGTCCGGTGTTCGACGTCACCATCGACCGCACCCGGGCCCAGGACTTCGGCCTGACCACGCGCGACGTAACCAACAGCTTGGTGGTCAGCCTCGCCGGCAGCAGCCAGGTCGCACCCACCTACTGGCTCAACCCGGCCAACGGCGCCAGCTATCCGATCGTGATGCAGACGCCGCAGTACCAGCTCGATTCGCTCTCCGCCCTGGCCAACCTGCCGATCAGCGGCGGCGCCGGCGCCACACCGCAGGTGCTGGGCGGTCTGGCCCGCTTCAGCCGCAACTACGCCAACGCGGTGGTCAGCCAGTACGACGTGCAGACCATGGTGCAGATCAACGCCACCACCGAAGACCGCGATCTGGGCGCGGTGGCCGGCGACATCCGTCGCGCCATCGCCGAGACCGCCGGCGAACTGCCCAAGGGCTCGTCGGTGGTGCTGCTCGGCCAGGTGCGGACCATGGAGATGGCTTTCTCCGGACTGCTGTTCGGGCTGCTCGCCGCGATCGTGCTGATCTACCTGCTGATCGTGGTGAACTTCCAGTCCTGGTCGGATCCCTTCGTCATTGTGTCGGCGCTGCCGGCGGCGCTGGCGGGCATCATCTGGATGCTCTTCGCCACCCGCACCACCCTGTCGGTGCCGGCGCTCACCGGAGCGATCATGTGCATGGGCGTGGCCACCGCCAATAGCGTGCTGGTGATCAGCTTCGCGCGCGAACGTCTGGAGCAATTGGGCGACGCCGTCGAAGCGGCGCTCGACGCCGGCTTCGTGCGTTTCCGCCCGGTGCTGATGACCGCCCTGGCGATGATCATCGGCATGCTGCCGATGGCCCTGGGCCTGGGCGAAGGCGGCGAACAGAACGCGCCCCTGGGCCGCGCCGTGATCGGCGGCCTGCTCTTCGCCACCATCGCCACGTTGGTGTTCGTCCCGGTGGTCTTCAGCCTCGTCCATCCCCGCAGCGGCAAGCGCGCCGCGGCGGCCCTCGGAGAACCCCATGTCGCCTGAACCCGCAACATCCCCCTTGTCTCGCCGCAAGCTGCAGCTCGCCGCGGTGGCGATCGGGCTGGTCGCGATCGCGATCCTGGTGGAGGGCGCTTTCGCGCGCTACTCGCTGGCCTCGCACCTGAGCGTGCGCGCCGAGGAACTGGCGGTGCCCACGGTCGCCGTCCTCGCCCCGGGAAAAGCGACCGCCACGGCCACGCTCGAGCTGCCGGGACGGATCGAGGCCTACTCCCGCGCGCCCATCTACGCGCGGGTCGGCGGCTACCTGAAGAGCTGGTCGGCCGACATCGGCACCCCGGTCAAGGCCGGCCAGCTGCTCGCCGAGATCGAGACGCCCGATCTCGACCAGCAACTGATGCAGGCCCGGGCCGAGCTAGCAGCGGCCAAGGCCAGCGCGGCGCTGTCCGCCTCCACCGCCAAGCGCTGGCAGGCCTTGCTGGCCTCCGATTCGGTGTCGCGCCAGGAGGCGGAGGAGAAGAGCGGCGATCTGGCCAACAAGCGCGCCGCCGTCGATGCGCTGCAGGCCAACGTCGAGCGCTACCTGGCGCTGAAGGGCTACGCGCGCATCGTCGCACCCTTCGACGGTGTCGTCACGGCGCGCTCCACCGACGTCGGCGCCCTGATCAACGCCGGCGGGGCACCGGGTTCGGAACTGTTCGTGGTCTCCGACCTGAAGAAGCTGCGCGTCTATGTCAGCGTACCGCAGAGCTACGCGGCGCTGGTCAGGCGCGGCACCAAGGCCCGCCTCAGCGTGCCAGAGAGTCCCGACAAGAGCTACGTGGCGACCGTCCAGTCGCTGTCGCAAGCCATCGCCAGCGCCTCCGGCAGCATGCTGGTGCAGCTGGCCACCGACAACGCCGACGCACAGCTGTTGCCCGGCGGCTTCGCCAACGTCAAGCTGGAATTGACCCACGCTGCCGGCGCCTTGAGCATCCCGCCCTCGGCGCTGATCTTCAGCAAGACCGGCCTGCGCGTGGCCACCGTCGGCGTCGACAACAAGGCTGTGTTGAAGACCGTGACCGTGGCGCGCGACCTGGGCAGCGTCATCGAGATCGGCTCTGGACTGGCCGCAGACGACCGGGTGATCGAGAGCCCGCCCGACGGCCTGGCCGATGGCGACCCGGTGAAGCTGGTCGCCGCGCCCCAGGCGCCCGAGCAGGCCGGGCGTGGCCGCTAGCGCCAAGGCCAGGCGGGGCGCGCTGGCCGCAGCGCTATGCCTGCTCGCCGCCGCCTGCTCGCAAGCGCCGCTGCGCGAACTGCCCGCTGCGCCCCTGGCAGCGGCCTACAAGGAAATCGCACCGTGGACGCCGGCGCAGCCCGCCGACGATCTACCGCGCACGGCCTGGTGGACCCTCTACGCCGATGCCGAACTCGACGCCCTGCAGCAACGCCTGATCGCCAACAGCCCCGATCTCGCCGCCGCGCTCGCCCGCTACCAGCAGGTGCAGGCCGCGACGGCGCAGGCCCGCGCCGACCAGTACCCATCGCTGGCGCTGTCTGCGAACAGCCAGAGCGATCGTCAGGCCGAGCAAAGGCCGTTGCGCGTGCTGGGCCCGCTCTCCCCCGACCTCTACCGCAGCAACACCCTCGGCGTCGATCTGGAGTACGAGATCGATCTGTGGGGACGGGTGCGCAACCAGGTCGCCGCCGGCGTCGCGCTGAGCCAGGCCGCGCAAGCCGACCTGGCGTCGGCGCGATTGAGCTTGCAGGCGCAGCTCGCCGACAGCTACCTCCTGCTGCGCGGCATAGACCGCGACGCGGCGCTGCTGCGCGACACGCAGCTCGCTTACGCCAAGGCGCTCGACCTGGTGACGCGGCGCCACGACGAAGGCCTCGCCTCCGGGCTCGACCTGGCCCGGGCCCAAGCGCAGCTCGAGGCCACGCGGTCGCAGGCGCATCAGGCGGATGCGCAGCGCGCCCTGATCGAACACACCATCGCCGCCCTGGTCGGCGAGACCGCCTCCGCCTTCAGCCTGCCTCCCCGGACCACGGAGATCGCCCTGCCGCCGATTCCCGTGGGATTGCCCTCGACCCTGCTGCAACGCCGGCCCGACATCGCCGCCGCCGAGCGCCGCGTCGCGGCCGCCAACGCCAGCGTCGGCGTCGCCCGCGCCGCTTCCTTTCCGGCGGTCACGCTGAGCGCCCTGGTCGGCTACCAGAGCAGCGAAGTCGGCAGCTTCATCCGCGCGCCGAACACCTTCTGGGCCGTTGGACCGACGCTGGTGCTGAACCTGTTCGACGCCGGCAAGCGCGACGCTGAACTCGCGCGCGTCGAGGCGGTGCTGGACGAGGCGGGAGCGAAATATCGCAGCGTCGTCATCAGCGCCTTCGCGCAGGTCGAAGACAATCTGGCGCTGCTCAACCACTACGGCGCCGCGGCACGCTCGGAGAACGCAGCGCTGAGCGCCGCGCAACGCGCCCTCGAACTGGCGACCACGCGCTACCGCGAAGGCGCGGCGAACTACCTCGAGGTGGTCAGCGCGCAGACGACAGCGCTCACCGCCCAGCGCAGCGCCCTCGACCTGGCGACCCGCCAGCGGCGAGCCAGCGTGCAGCTGGTGCGCGCGCTCGGCGGCGGCTGGACGGCAACCCTGTTGCAGCCCGCAGCGACACCCCAATGAGCGGCCGGGCGAGCCAGCGCTTGCGGCTGGCGGCGCTGGTCTCGCTGCTCGCCGCTTGCGCGACGCCACCAGATTTCCGCGCGCTGCCCGCAGACACCACGCCGCCGCTCAGACCGCCATCGGCCGCGCCCCAGGCGACGCGCTACACGGTCGACGCCGAGCGCTCGGAGATACGCTTTCTGGTCTTCCGCGAGGGGCCGCTGGCGGCGCTCGGTCACAACCACGTGGTCCAGGCGCAGGGAGTGGTCGGCGAAATCTACCTCGCCGCGGAATTCTCCCAGTCTCAGTTCTGGCTGAGCATTCCGGTCGCGGGCCTGGTGGTCGATGCCGCAGCTGCGCGGGCCCAGGAAGGCGAACAGTTCGCCTCGGCGCCCGACGCCGAGGCGATCGCCAGCACCACCAAGAATATGGTCGGCGACCGGGTGCTGCAGGCCGGCCGTTACCCTCGCATCGACGTGCGCTCGGTCGCGCTGGGCGGCTCGGCGTCGGCGCCCCTGCTCACGGTGCGCATCAAGCTGGGAGCGGCACAGCGAAATCTGACCATCCCGGTAGCCGTCGCCTACCTGGACCAGGAGATCAGGGTGACGGCCCAATTCGAAATCAAGCAATCCGATTTCGGCATTGCGCCGTTCAGCGTCCTGGGCGGGGCGATTCGCGTCGCCGACACGGTGAAGGTGAGACTGCAGATCGTCGCAGGAAGATGACCGGCGCTGGCCCGTGCAAATCAGGACGCGGGACGAAAATGCAGCAGCGACTAGCGATCCCTCCACAGTAACTATGCCTTTGATCATATGACCAATGTCCAATTTACAGCGATCGGCCAAATCGCTCTAATAGGCATAAGGATTCATGCATTTGATCATAGGTGACGGGACATGACGGCGACATTCAGTGTTGAAAAGAACCAGGTTCTCGTCAAAGTCGGCACAGCGCTCGATCTCGCAGTCTGGCGGGCGGTGCGCGACGGAAGGGAAGCGGCGCGTGCGGCCTCGCTACCGCTGTGCATCGACGTCAAGGATTGCCGTCAAGGTGACATGGGTGGGATAGGATCGATCCAGGTCGCCCAGGCGCGACTCGCCTCGGTAAAGCTCCGGGGATGTCACGACGTGTTTCTTACCTGCTTTAGCGCGTTTGGCATCTGCGATAGCTGTGCGCAAGACAGAGAGCAACCGCTCGGTTGCACGAAACGCCGAGCCACCTGATTCCCACTGAGCCGTGCCGAGGCGACGGACTGGCGGGCCGCCGCCAAAGACATGATCGCCTGCGCAACGACCTCATCGTCCCGGACGACTGGCGCATCGATCGCGGTCCGACGCTGTTGCATTTGGTGGTGCCGAGGGGTTCCAACAGAGCGCTGCGCGCCGTGCCTGCGTTGATGTTCTGCTGCATGGCCTTCACCTGCAGTTGCAACGGAATGTTTGACCATCGATGGTAGACTTCGCTTCGCGTCCTTCCCAATTGGTGGGCCCCGACAGGGGGCTGGGTTATCTTGATGAGCGGAGCGGCGCCAGATCATCCCAATTGCCCATAGTCTATGCAGATCGACGACGCAGGTGCCCTCGCCAAACCGACGTCCGGCGGCATCGAGATCCTCCCGCAACCACGAGCGCTGCTCGATTTCAAGGAACACCTCGAGCCCGACGACTACACCGTCGGCTGCCTACAAGCCGAAGCTGATGATGGTCCGAGCCCCAGTGAAATCAGTAGACTCGTGGAAATGTTCACCGCAGGACAGTACGTCGCAGCGGTTGCTCCTGCCCGGCAGCTGACGCAGCGTTGGCCTCTGCACGGATTTGCATGGAAGCTCTTGGGGTCGTCGTTGGTACAGATCGGGCGAAGTGCCGATGCGCTCATCCCCATACGGAATTCAGTCCTGTTGATGCCGAACGATGCCGAGGTATACAACAACCTTGGCGTCGTTGAGTGGGACATCGGTCTGTTGGATGAAGCGATCGCCAGCTACAAGAAGGCCCTGTTGATCCATCCTAGCTTTGCCGAAGTGCACAGCAACCTAGGCGAGGTACGCAGGCTCCTTGGCAAGTTCGACGAAGCCGTATCGAGCTGCCAACTTGCACTGGCGAGCAGTCCCGGTTTCGCCATGGCGCACAACAACCTTGGCAACGCACAAAGGAATCTTGGGCGGCTGACCAGCGCGGTAGAGAGCTACCGCAAAGCGCTGGCGATCGATCCAAACTGTGCTGATACGTACAACAACCTGGGTAATGTCCAAAGAGACCTCGGGAGAGTGAATGACGCGGTAGCGAGCTTTGCAAAGGCGCTGGAGATAAACCCGGACTGCGCCGAAGCACACAGCAATCTGGGCGCTGCCCAGCACATCCTCGGCGAGCTTGACAACGCCGCGACCAGTTGCCGCAGAGCACTGGAAATCAATCCTGGACTTGCTGAAGGCCACAACAACCTTGGCAATATTCAAAGAGGCCTCGGGCAAAACGACGCCGCGGTAGCCAGCTTCCTTCGCGCACTTAAGAGCAACCCGCAATACGCAGGTGCGCACAACAATCTTGCGGTCATCCATAGAGACCTCGGACGCGTCGAGGAGGCTGTGGCTGGCTGTAAGCGAGCGCTGCTGATCAATCCAGTCTACTTTGAGGCACACAGCAATCTGGGCACAGCCCTGCGTGATCTCGGAATGCTCGATAATGCTGCGACTAGCTGTCGCAGAGCACTAGATATCGATCCTCGCTTCGCTGAGGCACATAACACGCTGGGCTCAGTTCTCGCAGACCTTGGGCGACTTTGTGACGCCGTGGGCAGCTTTCGAAGAGCGTCGCTGCTTGATCCAGGTCTCGCTGAGCCCTACAAAAATCTGGCCGTCACGCAGAGGGATCTTGCACACTTGGCAGAAGCTGTGGCTAGCTGCCAACGTGCGCTGGCGATCGACCCGTCTTACGCCGAGGCACGGACTTACCTTGGCCTCATCCTGCTACTGATGGGCAATTTGGAGGAAGGGCTCGAGCACTATGAATCGCGTCTTGATTCGCAGTGGCAGAAGCGTTCATCGAGGCCGCCCGAGGTCATGTTTCCAATGTGGCAGGGTGAATCCCTTGTTGCTAAGTCGCTGCTCGTTTGGCACGAACAGGGCTTGGGTGACCAGATACAGTTCTGCCGCTATCTGCCCATACTGCGACAGAAGGGTGCAAGACGCATCACGTTGGTCTGTGCGGCGCCCCTAACAGCCCTGTTCCAGAGATTCGACGGCGCAGATGAGATTCTGACCACTACAGAAGCGGCGGCGATCCCAACGCACGATTATTGGACATTCCTCTTGAGCATTCCGCTTCATTGCAACGCCAAGCTGGGAAGCATCCCCGCAGTGGTTCCTTACCTGTTTGCAGACGCGGGACTCCAGCAGCGTATCGCTGCACGATGCACCCCTATCGAAGAATTCAGACTGGGAGTTTGCTGGCAAGGCGGCAGTGCATATTCTCACGACGGCGAGCGATCACCGGGTTTGGCACCATTCGGGCGACTATGCAACCTTGCCAATGTGCGCTTCTTTGCATTGCAGCCCGATAGCCGCGATGATTTTCTCTCGCTAGCGGGGTCCGCAGCTTTTGATCTTGGGCACGAGATCGACAGCCTGACACAACCGTTTGAGGAGACGGCAGCTTTGATCATGAACCTCGATCTGGTAATTACCTGTGACACCTCGATCGGCCACCTTGCAGGCGCCTTGGGCAAACCGGTCTGGGTTGTTCTTCCGCTTGTCCCGGACTGGCGGTGGATGATGGATCGGGAAGATAGTCCGTGGTACCCCAATACGCGCTTGTTTCGCCAAACCGTCCGCGGCGACTGGGCAGACGTATTTGAACGTGTGGCGCGGCGCCTGGAATCCGTCGTTGCGGGCGAATCTCCCATAGTGTGGCCCATCGCTGCAACTCAGTGACCCGACATGACAAGACCTAGCCACTCAGGCTCGATGCTGGTGCCGATCTCGGTCGGCGAGCTATTCGACAAGATCACTATTCTAGAAATCAAAGCCCTAAAGATTGCCGATGGGGCAAAACGCTCGAACGTGGCGCGTGAGTTGGCCGTGCTGCGGGCCGCTGCGGATGAGTCGCTGCAACTGAGCGATGAAGGTCTGCAGTTTGTCGAGGAACTGCGGCGAGTCAACAGCCTGCTATGGGATGTCGAAGACGGGATACGCGATTGCGAAAGGAACAAGGATTTTGGCAGTCACTTTGTCGAACTGGCCCGCTCCGTCTATCACCACAACGACAAGCGCGCATTGCTGAAGAAGCAGCTGAATGAATTGACCGGGTCAAAGCTCATCGAGGAAAAGTCCTACAGCCCCTACGACTCATGATGTACCGGGCTTGCTGGCCTTTAGCGGACCGCTTTGGATAGTTACTTGGTGGGTGCTGAGGGGCTCGAACCCCCGACATTCGCCGTGTAAGGACGACGCTCTACCAACTGAGCTAAGCACCCGCGGGCAGTTGCTGCTACACCTGCCGAAAACGATTCAGTTCAGCGAGTCCTTCAGCGCCTTGCCGGCGCGGAATTTCGGGGTTTTCGCCGCCTTGATCTTGATCGTCGCACCGGTGCGCGGGTTGCGGCCGGCACGGGCGGCGCGCTTACCCACGTAGAAGGTGCCGAAGCCGACCAGGGTCACCATCTGGCCCTTCTTCAAGGAGGTCTTCACGGCGCCGATGGCCGCCTCCAACGCGCGACCAGCCGAAGCCTTGGAAATGTCCGCCGACTTGGCGATCTGATCGATCAATTCTGATTTGTTCAAGACGGGTCCCCTCATCGTTTTGGTCTGATACTCGCCGGCGGCGCCGTGCCGCTGCGGCCACTTTATAGCAAGGCCAAAAAGCCCCTGTCAAGCCAGCGGCAGCACCGCTTTCGCCATTTTAAAATGCGCACCCCGCGCACGGCGGGGTGCGTGGTGCTCTCGCTATTTCGCGTTCAGTGGGTCACGACGCCGGCGCCCGCAGGCGTCTCCGCCGGCGCCGCGACGGTGGTCGCGTCTGCCGCCGCCGGTGCGTCGGCGAGCGGCTCCGGCACGCGTTCAAGCGCCAGTTCCAGCACCTTGTCGATCCACTTGACGGGGATGATCTCGATGCGGTTCTTGATGATGTCGGGGATCTCGGTCAGGTCCTTGACGTTCTCTTCGGGGATCAGCGCCACGCGGATGCCGCCGCGCACCGCCGCCAGCAGCTTCTCTTTGAGTCCGCCGATCGGCAACACCTCGCCGCGCAGCGTGATCTCGCCGGTCATCGCCACATCGGCGCGCACCGGTATGCCCGAGAGCACAGACACCAGCGCGGTGGCGATGGCGATGCCGGCCGAGGGGCCGTCCTTGGGTGTAGCGCCCTCGGGCAGGTGGATGTGCAGATCGTTCTTCTGGTAGAAGTCATCGGGAATGCCGAAGGCCTTGCTGCGCCGGCGCACCACGGTCAGCGCCGCCTTGATCGACTCCTGCATCACCTCGCCGAGCTTGCCCGTGGTCTGGGTCGTGCCCTTGCCGGGAACGGCGACCGCCTCGATGGTCAGCAGTTCGCCACCGACCTCGGTCCACGCCAGGCCGGTGACCTGACCGATCTGGTTCTCCTTCTCGGCGATGCCGAAGGAGTAACGGCGCACGCCCAGATATTTGTCGAGGTTCTTGCTGTTGACGATCACTTTGCTGGCGCGTTTCTTCAGCACCAATGACTTCACCACCTTGCGAAAGATCTTCGAGATGTCGCGCTCGAGGTTGCGCACCCCGGCTTCGCGCGTGTAGTAGCGGATGATGTCGCGCAACGCGTCGTCGGTCACCGAGACCTCGTCCTTCTTCAGGCCGTTGGCCTTCAACTGCTTCGGCAACAGATAGCGCAGCGCGATGTTGACCTTCTCGTCTTCGGTGTAGCCGGAGAGGCGGATCACCTCCATTCGATCGAGCAGCGCCGGCGGAATGTTGAGCGTGTTGGCGGTGGCGACGAACATCACGTCGGAAAGGTCGTATTCGACCTCGACGTAGTGGTCGACGAAGGTCGAATTCTGTTCCGGATCGAGCACCTCGAGCAGCGCCGAAGAGGGATCGCCGCGGAAGTCGGCGCCC
>JAHFRE010000108.1 GCA_023258955.1 Sterolibacterium sp. | reverse complement strand
GGGGATGGTCTTGCCCAGTCGGGCGATTTCTTCCTGCTCGAGTTGCTCGATCAAGTTCATGCTGCTTCCTTTCGGTCGTGGCCTTGGGCCGTTCGCGCAGAGCAGATATCCAATTCGGCCTGATGCGCGCGCTGTTATGTGTAGCTCACAACTCCCGCCGGAATTCTTCCAGCAGGCTCGCTTCTTCCCTGCTCAGAGTTCGCGCCGCGATCAGTTCGGGGCGCCTCAGCCAGGTCCTTCCCAGCGCCTGCTTCAGGCGCCAAACGCGTATTTTCTCATGATTGCCGGACAAAAGCACGTCCGGCACGCTTGTTCCGGCGTATTCCTCCGGCCGCGTGTAGTGCGGCCAGTCGAGCAGGCCATCGACGAACGACTCCTCGAGCGCCGAATCGGCGCTGTTCAGTGCGCCCGGCAATTGCCGCACCGCCGCGTCGATCAGCGCCAGCGCCGCGAGTTCGCCGCCGGACAGTACGAAGTCTCCCAGCGACAGTTCTTCATCGACGCAGCGCTCCAGCAGCCGCTCATCGACCCCCTCGTAGCGCCCGCAGAGCAGGATGGCGCCGCTCGAGGCGGCGAATTCGCTCACCCGCGCCGCCGTCAGCGGCCGGCCCTGCGGCGACAGGTAGATCACGCGGGCCACGGCCTCTCCCGTTTGCCCTCGCCGCGCCCTGGCGGCCTCTATCGCCAGTTCGAGCGGTTGGGCCAGCATCACCATGCCTGGTCCGCCGCCGTAGGGCCGGTCGTCGACCGTGCGGTGATTGTCTTTTGTGAAGTCGCGGGGATTCCAGCAATGCAAACGCCACAGGCCCATCTCCATTGCCCGACGGCTGATGCCCGAAGCCGTCACCGCCGCGAACATCTCGGGGAAGAGGGTGATCGCGTCGATCTCTAGGCTCACCAGTCGCGGCCCCAGGCGACGCGGATCTGCCGGCCGGTGAGATCCACCTGCAGTATGACCGCCGCGACGAAGGGCAGCAGCCGCTCGATCTCGCCATCGACGACACAGAGCACGCTGTTGGCGCCGCTCTCGATCAGGCTCTTGACGTTGCCCAGACGCTCGCCGGCCTCGTTCACCACCGCCAGGCCGATCAGGTCGCCCCAGTAGTATTCGTCGTCTGCGTTTTCGGGTAGCGCCGCGCGCGGCGCGGCGAGCAAACAGCCGTTCAAGGCGAGGGCGGCGTCGCGATCGTCGATTCCTGAAAATTTTGCGACCAGCCCCTTGCCGTGCCGCGAGGCTTCCTGCAGGTCCATGCGGCGCCAGTCTGCGGCGGCGGCATTGGCGTCGCGCGCCAGCCACCAGTTGGGCATCGCGCACCAGCGCTCGGGTTCATCGCCGTAGGCCTGCACCTTGACCCAGCCGCGGATGCCGAAGGGAACCAGGATGCGCCCCAGGACGACCATTTCCGGGGTGGTCTGAGCGCCGCTCGCCGGGGCGCTCAGTGGGGTGTTCGGCTTGGTGCTCAGTTGGCTGCTGTTGGCGCCGCGGGCGTGCCGAATTGCTTCACCAGGCGGGCTGCGGTCGGCGACAGCTGGGCGCCGTGACCCTGCCAGTAGGCGAGCCGCTCCAGATCGACGCGCAGGCCGACTTCCTTGCCCGAGGCGACCGGATTGTAGAAGCCGATGCGTTCGACGAAGCGGCCGTCGCGGCGACTGCGCGAGTCGGCGACGACCATGTTGTAGAAGGGACGCTTTTTGGCGCCGCTGCGAGCGAGACGGATGACGACCATGGGGTGGTTCCTGGAATCGGGAAAAAGCTGGCGAGTATAGCCGGATCGTCCGCTCAAATCAAGGCCTTGCCGCGGCTCGAGGCAGCCGGGAAGATGCCGGCGATGATCTTCTGCGCCGCTTCCGCCGCGGCGCGCGGATCGGCGGCCTGGCGTATGGGGCGGCCGACGACGATGTAGTCGGCGCCGTTGGCGAAGGCCTGGGCGATGTCCACCGTGCGCTTCTGGTCGTCGGCCGGCCGGTTCTCCACCGGTCGAATGCCCGGGGTGACGACCAGCAGCTTCTGCCCCAGTTCGCGGCGTATCAGCGGTGCCTCCAGGCCGGAAGAGACGATGCCGTCGACGCCGGTCTCCAAGGCACGGCGGGCGCGCGACAGCACCAGCGCCTCGACGTCGCAGGCGAAGCCCAGATCGTCGAGGTCGCCGCGGTCGAGGCTGGTCAACACCGTCACGGCGAGGATCTGCAGCGCCCCCTTGTCCTTGACCGCCGCCTCCATGATCGCCTGGTTGCCGTGCACCGTGGCGAAGGTGGCGCCGCTCGACGCCAGCGCGCGCACCGCCGCGCGCACGGTCTCGGGCACATCGAAGAACTTCAGATCGACGAAGACCTTCTTGCCTCGGGACAACAGCTGGTCGAGCAGCTCGAAATAGCCGCGACCCATGAACAGCTCGAGGCCGATCTTGTAGAAATGCACGGCATCGCCGAGCCGATCGACCAGATCGCGCGCCGCTTGCGGATCGGGGACGTCGAGTGCGACGATCAAGCGCTCGGCGGCGGGGATGTTCTTGTCTGACATCGCGATTCCTTTGACGGGGACCTGCGCGATTCTACCCGCACCGCCCCGAGTTCAGACCTGGGGATTGACCCGATCCTGGGTCGACTCCAGTTTGTTCAGCGCGTTCAGGTAGGCCTTGGCCGAGGCGACGATGATGTCGGTGTCGGCGCCCTGGCCGTTCACGATGCGCCCGTCCTTGGATAGACGCACCGTCACCTCGCCCTGGGCGTCGGTGCCGGTGGTGATGCTGTTGACCGAGAACAGCAGCAGGTCGGCGGCGCTGTTGGCCACGCTCTCGATGGCCTTGAAGGCGGCGTCGACCGGGCCGCTGCCATCGGCGCTCGCGTGGTGCTCGACGGCGCCGACCGCCAGGGTGATGTCGGCGTGCGGCGTCTCGCCGGTCTCCGAATGGAAGCGCGAGGAGAGCAGCCGGTAGTGCTCGTGGTCCAGGGTCAACTCCTCCTCCGACATCAGCGCCTGCAGGTCCTCGTCGTAGATGTCGTGCTTCTTGTCGGCGAGCTCCTTGAAGCGGGTGAAGGCCGAGTTGAGGATCTGTTCGGAGTCCACCGCGATGCCCAGCTCGTTCAGGCGCGCCTTGAAGGCGGTGCGCCCCGAGTGCTTGCCCAGCACCAGCTTGTTGGCGTTCCAGCCGACGTCCTCGGCGCGCATGATCTCGTAGGTCTCGCGGTGCTTGAGCACGCCATCCTGGTGGATGCCCGATTCGTGGGCGAAGGCGTTGGCGCCGACGATGGCCTTGTTCGGTTGCACCGGAAAGCCGGTGATGCCCGACACCAGCTTGGAGGCGGACAGAATCTGCGTCGTGTCGATGCGCGTGTCGCAGGCGAACACGTCCTGGCGCGTGCGCACCGCCATCACCAGTTCCTCCAGGGCGGCGTTGCCAGCGCGCTCACCCAGGCCGTTGATGGTGCATTCGACCTGGCGGGCGCCGGCGAGCACGGCGGCGAGCGAGTTGGCCACGGCCAGACCGAGGTCGTTGTGGCAATGGACCGACCAGGTCACCTTGTCGGCGTTGGGGATGCGGGTGCGCAATTGAAGGATGCGCTCGGCGAACTGTTCCGGCAGGTTGTAGCCGACGGTGTCCGGGATGTTGATGACGCTGGCACCTTCCTTGATCACCGCCTCGACGATGCGGCAGAGGAAGTCGATTTCCGAGCGGCCGGCGTCCTCGCAGGAGAACTCGACTTCGCCGATGCCGTTGCGCGCGAAGCGCACGGCGTTGGTCGCGGCGACGATGACGTCGGCGGGCGCCATGCGCAGCTTCTTCTCCATGTGGATCGGGCTGGTGGCGATGAAGGTGTGGATGCGCCCCGAGCGCGCTGGCTTGATCGCCTCGAGCGCGCGGGCGATGTCCTTGTCCTGGGTGCGACACAGCGCCGCCACGGTGCATTCCTTGATCGCCTCGGCCACGGCGTGCACCGCCGCGAAGTCGCCGTTGGACGCCGCCGGAAAACCCGCCTCGATCACATCAACCCGCAGACGCTCCAGCTGGCGCGCGATGCGCAGCTTCTCCTCGCGCGTCATCGAGGCGCCGGGGCTCTGTTCGCCGTCGCGCAGCGTGGTGTCGAAAACTTTCAATTGGTCCATGGTGATCTCCTGAAGCGGCCTGATAGCGTAGGGCTGGCGCTGGGGAGCTCATCTGCCGAGCGCGGGGTGCAACCGAATTGTGGGAGTGGGAGTTTAGCGCGCGGGGCGCAGCAGCTTCGCCAGCAGCAGGCTGGAGAGGCTTAGAAACAGAGCGGCGAAGATGGTGATCGCAGTCATGGCGCGACTATAAACGCGAAATTGCGGCGACGTCAAGCACAACCCACAGGTCTGCAACTCACAGGTCGATTTCCAGACCTTCGCGCGACAGGATCACCTCCGGGTCGCCGGCGCCGACCTCGAAACGCGCCAGCGCCGCGGCAAAGACCCGCTCCAGTTCGTCGTCGCTGCGCGTTGGCTCGTGATGGGTGCACACCAGCTTCTTGGCCCCGACGCGGCGGGCGAGCTCGATCGACGAGCCGAAAGTGCCGTGACCCCAGCCACGCTTCGACGGGTACTCCTCCTCGGTGTAGGAACAATCGGCGATCAGCACGTCGACCCCGCGCACCGCCTCGTCCACCGCCGATTGCTTTTCTGCGATCAACTGCTGGTACTCCTCGTAGTCCTCGTCCTCGGGCTCGTAGATGTTGTAGTAGGGTTCGTGGTCGCCGGTAAAGAACACCGACTTGCCGTTGCACTCGACCCGGTAACCGAGATTGATCACCGGGTGGTTGAGGATCGCGTTGGTGACGGTCGCGTCACCGACCGTCACCGCGGCGCCGACGGCCAGGGTCTCGTACTCGATGGCGGCGTGCATCTCGACTTCGCGCACCGGATAGTAGCTGTACTGCAACTGCACCGCCATGATCTGGTCGATGCCGGTCGAGGTGACGACGTCGTAGGCGCCGGAGATGCGCACCGAGTTGCCGGGAATGTACAGCGGGGTGAAGAAGGGCAGGCCGTGGATATGATCCCAGTGGGTGTGGGTGATGAAAATGTTGGCCTTGATCGGCAGCTGTTTCAACAGCGATTGGGCCAGCGCGAAGATGCCGGTGCCGCCGTCGATGATGATCAATTCGCCTGCGTCGCTGCGGATCTCGATGCAGGTGGTGTTGCCACCGTAGCGCAGGGTATGCGGTCCCGGTGAGGGAATGGAACCGCGCACGCCCCAGAAGCGCACCTTCATTTGGACAGGCTCACCTGCGCGAAGCTCATCGCGTCGGCGACGAGCTTGTCCATGTCGCCCAAGGCAGCAATCACCTTCGCCAGATCGCCGCCGAAGCGCTGCGGATTGATCGGCGCTTCGCCCTCGCGATAGGGATGCGTACCCTTGGCATCGCCGAGCTGGCGGCTGATCAGGTCGCCCATGCGCAGGCAGTCGTTCATTCCGGTATTCGGCGCGTCCTGGGTGTGGTGGGTGCGGATGCAGTCGATCAGGGCCTGCGGAAACTGCCACTTCTGCGCCAGCATGGCGCCGACGATGGTGTGATCGGCACCGATGACCTCGTGCTCGACGACGCACGACGGGACCTTCCTCTCGGCGCTGACGGCGAGCACCTGCTTGAACTGCTCGGACATGTACTGGGCGAACACGATCTTGCCGAAATCGTGGAGCAGGCCGGCGATGTAGCAATCGCCGGGATCGACCTCGTTCGGCGCATAGATTCCGCACAACTGCCGGGCGAACGACGCCGTGGTCAGCGAGTGCATCAGATAGCGCTGGATGTCGAAGCCCGCGGCATTGGTCGAGGGCAGGATGCCGATCGCGGCGATCGACAGCGCCAGGTTCTTGACGGTGTTCTGGCCGAGGTAGACCACCGACTGGTTGACCGAGGTGATCTTGGTGGTGAGACCCAGTTGCGCCGAGTTGACCACACGCAACACCTTCATCGTGATCACCGGATCCTTCTCGATCACGCTCACCAGTTCCTTGGGCCGGCAATTGATGTTGCGGGTGATCTCGAGAATCTTCTGCACGCTCTTGGGAAAGGCCGGCATCCGCTCGACGGCGGTGCTGAGCTTCTTCGCGGTATCGGCAGGGATGGTGTCCATGGGCGTCAAGGCGGACAGCGTTACGCGTGTCTGCGCATCATAAAGGATTTTCCGCGGCGGCGCTGTCGCCGGGCGAGGGGCAAAAAAAGACCCGCCGGGAGCGCGGCGGGTCTGCTGTTGCGGCCAGCCTAGGCGACGCTCTGCACCGGGATGTTGCCACGCCGGTCCATGATGCGGTTCCTGGCGTCGACGTACACCAGGTCGGGCTCGTACTTGGCGAGTTCGAGCTCGTTGTAGGCCGCGAAGGTGGCGATGATCAGCAGGTCGCCGGGCGAGGCCTTGCGCGCTGCCGCGCCGTTGACCGAAATGGTGCCGCTGCCGCGCTCGGCGCGGATGGCGTAGGTGGTGAAGCGTTCGCCGTTGTCGACGTTCCAGACTTCGATCTGCTGGTATTCCTTGATATCGGCGGCGTCGAGCAGGTTCTGGTCGATGGCGCAGGAGCCCTCGTAGTGCAGCTCGGCCTGGGTGACGGTGACGCGGTGCAGCTTGGACTTCAGCATGGTGCGTTGCATTGCGCTTCCTTTCTCATGCAAAGGCTTGCGATCCGGGGCGTACACGGCAGGCCCCCTGTATCACTGCTGGCCAGCGCCGGCATGAGCGCATCGCGGTGGCCTAAACTTCCAGGTTGTCGATCAGGCGCGTGCTCCCCAGGAGTGCTGCGCCCAGAACTACCAACTCGGAATCGTGAGAGATTGGCAATTGTAAATCAAGTTTTTTACGCACCGCAACATAATCCGGAATCCAGCCACTGGCGCGGAGTTCCACCATGGCTTCGCGCTCCAGCCGCTCAAAATCGGAGTCTCCGCCGAGTATAGACTTTCGGACTATAGCCAAGCATTTCTGCAAACGTGGCGCCTCGGCCCGCTGTTGCGCCGACAGATAGCCGTTGCGCGAGGACAGCGCCAGGCCGTCAGGGGCGCGCACGGTGTCTTCGGCGACGATCTCGATCGCCAGATTCAGATCGCGCACCATGTTGCGGATCACCATCAGTTGCTGGTAGTCCTTCTTGCCAAACACCGCCAGCCTGGGCATGGCGATGTGGAAAAGTTTCAGCACCACCGTCGCCACACCGCGAAAGTGCCCGGGGCGGAACTCTCCCTCCAAGATGCCATCCTGGTCGGGTGGCGGCACCACGTGGTAGGCCTGCGGCTGCGGGTACATTTCGTTCTCGCTGGGCGCGAACAGGTGGGCGACGCCGGCGGTCTCGAGCTTGGCGCAGTCTTGCTCGAAGGTGCGCGGGTAGGCGTCGAAGTCGTCGGTCGGGCGGAACTGCAGGCGATTGACGAAGATCGTCGCGACCACGGCGTCGCTCAGTTGCCGCGCCCGCGCCACCAAGGCGATGTGGCCCTGGTGCAGATTGCCCATGGTCGGCACCAGGGCGTGGTCGCGGCTGCCTGCGAGCGCCGCCCGCAGCGAAGCGATGCTCGTATGGACCTGCATCAGTAGCAGTGCTCCGCGCCGGGGAAGCTACCGTCCTTCACCGCCTGCACGTAGGCGGCCACGGCGGCCTCGATGCTCGCCGCGCCGGTCATGAAGTTCTTCACGAAGCGCGCCGCCTTGCCCGGGAACACGCCGAGCATGTCGTGCAGCACCAGCACCTGGCCGGAACAATCGGCGCCGGCGCCGATGCCCACCGTCGGGATGTTGAGCATGGCGGTGAGTTCGTGGCCCAGTTGCGCCGGGATCATCTCGATCAGCAGCATCGCCGCCCCCGCCTGCTGCAGGCTGGTCGCGTCGTCCTTCATGCGCTGCGCGTTGGCCTCACCCTTGCCCTGCACCCGGTAGCCGCCCAGGGCATGCACCGACTGCGGCGTCAAACCGATGTGCGCCCAAACCGGCACCCCGCGCTCGGTCAGAAAGCGCACCGTCTCGGCCATCACCGCGCCGCCCTCCAGCTTGACCATCTGCGCGCCGGCCGCCATCAGCCGCGCGGCGTTGGCGTAGGCTTGGGTCGGGCTCTCCTGATAGGATCCCCAGGGCATGTCGGCGGCGACGAAGGCCCGCTTGGCGCCGCGGGCGACGCAGCCGGTGTGGTAGATCATCTGCTCCATGGTCACCGGCAGCGTCGTCGTCTGACCTTGCAGCACGTTGCCGAGCGAGTCGCCGACCAGGATGATATCGATGCCGCAGCGGTCGAGCAGGGCGGCGAAGCTGGCGTCGTAGCCGGTCAAGGTGGCGATCTTCTCACCGGACTTGTGCAAGCGAGCCAGTTCGAACAGGGTCACCGGTTTGTCGTTGGCGAGGTAGCTCATGGCCTCACAGCTGGGGCGAAATGGTTGGGACGCTGCCTAGGATACACAAACCCCAGGCGCGTGCGCTTCCAGGCGGGCGACGCGCTGGTCGCGGCAGCGCGCCAGCAGTTCGGCGACCCGACCGCGGCCAGGAATCTGGCAGTCGGGCGCGATCTCAGCCAGCGGCGCCAGCACGAAGGCGCGCTCGTGCATGCGCGGATGGGGCAGGATCAGGCGCGCCGTGTCCTGCCGCGCGTCGCCGTGGAGCAACAGGTCGAGATCGAGCGTGCGCGGCGCGTTGGGCAGGCTGCGGCTGCGGCCGAAGCGCGCTTCGAGCTCGAACAGCGCCTCGAGCAGCGGTAGCGGCGCTAGCGTCGTGTCGACGGCGGCAACGGCGTTGATGAAATCGGGCTGGTGCTTGAGGCCGACCGGCGCGGTGCGGTAGAGCGAAGAACGCGCCGCGACCGTCGTCGCCGCGATGTCGGCCAACGCGGCGAGCGCCGCGGTGATGGTCGCGACCGGTGCCCCGAGGTTGGCACCGAGCGCGATGTAGGCGCGGATCATGCAGCGGGCTCCGCCCCGCCAGCGTCTGCTGTGGCCTCCGGCTGCGCCGCCTTGGCGCGGGAGCGACGGCGCTTCTTGCCTCGGACCTCGGGCACCAGCATGGTCTCGCGGGTTGCCTCGTCGGCCTCCTGGAAATCGCGCCACCAGTGCGCCAGCTCCTGCGGCAGCTCGCCGCTGTCGGCGCGCAGCAGCAGAAAATCGTAACCGGCGCGAAAGCGCGGCTGCGCCAGCAGGCGGATGGGCAGCTTGCCCGAGCGCTTCTCGAAGCGCGGCTGCAATGCCCAGATGTCCTTGATGTCGCCGCTGATGCGGCGGGTGATGGCGAGCTTTTCCGACTGCTGGTCGAGCACCTCGTCCATCGCCTCCATCAGCGCCGGAATGCGCAGCTCGCCGCGCTCCATGCGCGCCTGCCAGTTGGCCAGCACTTCGTTCCAGAGCAGGGTGGCGAAGAGGAAGCCGGGCGAGGTGGTCTTGCCGGCGCGCACCCGTTGGTCGGTGCTGGCCAGCGCCAGCATGACGAAGCGTTCGCCCAGCGGCTGCTCCAGGATCACGTCGAGCAGCGGCAGCAGACCGTGGTGCAGCCCTTCCTCGCGCAGACGCGCCACGCACTCGGCGGCGTGTCCGGAGAAGAGCAGCTTCAACATCTCGTCGAAGACGCGCGCCGCCGGTACGTTCTCCATCAGCGGCGCCATGTCGCGGATGGGCAGGCGCGCCTCCGGGTCGATGTTCAAACCGAGCTTGGCCGCCAGGCGGATGGCGCGCAGCATGCGCACCGGGTCCTCGCGATAGCGGCTGCGTGGGTCGCCGATGATGCGCAACGTCTTCTGCTGCAGGTCGGCCACGCCGTGGTGGTAGTCGAGCACGGTCTCGGCCACCGGGTCGTAGAACAGGGCGTTGATGGTGAAGTCGCGCCGCGCCGCGTCGTCGGCCTGGCTGCCCCAGACGTTGTCGCGCAACACACGGCCGTGCTCATCCTTTTGCGTGTCGGCGTCGTGCGCGGCGCGAAAGGTCGATACCTCGAGCGTCTCGCCTCCTTGCATGACGTGCACGATCTGGAAGCGCCGGCCGATCACCCGCGAGCGGCGGAACAGGGCGCGCACCTGCTCGGGGGTGGCGTCGGTGGCGATGTCGAAATCCTTGGGCGTGATGCCGGCGATCAGGTCGCGCACCGCGCCGCCGACCACGAAGGCGCGAAAGCCCGCCTGCTGCAGCGTCTCGCAGGTGCGCCGGGCACCGCTGGAGATGTGCTCCCGGGCGATGCCGTGGCGTGCCCGCGCGAGCACTGCCGGCCCGGCCTTGGGCTGGGGTCGGGCGGCACTGAAGACGCGACGCAGGAGCTTGCGGATCATGTAGCGGTTGGTTGTCGCCGGTATGCCGGAAAGGCGGCAATGATAGCGGAATTCACGGGGAAAGCCGCAGGCTGATCACCGACCAGCCGCGCTGCAGCGCGTGGGCGCGCAAGGTCTCGTCCGGATCGACGGCCACCGGATCGCTGACCCGTTCGAGCAGCGGCAAGTCGTTGAGCGAGTCGCTGTAGAACCAGCTGCGCGCGAATCCGCCGTGCCACAGGCCCAACGATTCGAGCCAGGCTTCGACGCGAACCACCTTGCCCTCGCGGAAAGCGGGCACGCCGCGCGGTTTGCCGCTGAAGCGGCCCTGTTCCTGCGCCGGAATCGTGGCGATCAGGTGCTGGATGCCGAATTCCCGGGCGATCGGACCGGTGACGAAGCTGTTGGTGGCGGTGACCAGGGCGACCAGCGCGCCTTGCTCGAGATGGCGCGCCACCAGCGCCCTGGCCGCGGGCGTGATCATGGGTCGGATGCGCCGATCCATGAACTCCGCGTGCCAGGCGTCGAGTTGCGGCCTGTCGTGGCGCGACAGGGGCAGCAACTGGAAGTCGAGAAAGGCGTGGATGTCCAGCGTGCCCGCCTTGTATTGATCGTAGAACTCCTGGTTGCGAGCGGCGTGCACTTCGCCGTCTACCACACCCTTATCGATCAGGAATTGCGCCCATTCGAAGTCGCTGTCGCCGGCGAGCAACGTGTTGTCGAGGTCGAACAGGACGAGTTCGGTCATCGCTCGCCGCCTCCGAGTTCCAGCGATCGTTGCATCAGCTCGCGCAGCAGGGGCAGGCTCGGCGCCCGCCCCTGCTCCAGCGATACGCGGTCGAGCAGGTCGATGGCGGCGAGCAGCGAAGGCAGATCGCGGCGGCCGTGACGCAACAGGTAGTCGATCAGGGCATCTTCGATGGGCATGCCGCGACCGGCCGCGTGATGGCGCAGCGCCTGCGCCTTGTCGGCTTCGGAGAGCGCCTTGACCTCGTAGACCAAGGCGGCGCCGATGCGGGTGCGCAGGTCCTCGCGCAGCTCGAGCAGCAGCGGTGGCTCGGGACCGGAGAGGAGCAGCGCCAGGCCGACCAATCTGGCGGCGTTGAAGACGCGGAACAAGGCGATCTGCGCCGCTTCGCCCAGGGCGTCGACGTCGTCTACGATCAGCAGGCCGCCCGGCGGTGGCGCCAGTTCGGCGCCGAGCGCCGCCGCCGAGACGTAGAGCGTTGGCCGCCGCATGGCTTTGGCGCGCGCCTGCGCCGCACGCAGCAGGTGAGAGCGACCGCTGCCCGGCGCGCCCCAGACGTAGACCTGGTCGAAGACGCCGGGGTCGGCCAGTTCGGTGATCCGCGCCAGCAGTTCGGCGTTGGCGCCGACGACGAAGTTGTCGAGGCTGGCCGCTTCTTCCGGCCGGATGTTGAGCAGCAGTTGCCGTGGCGCCGTCATTTGCTCGCCCCGGGTTCGACGCCGCGGTAAAAGCGGCTGGCGAGGTAGGACAGGCGCAATTGGCGCAGGGCCACCAGCAAGGCGGCGGAAGCGGGCAGGGCGAGCAGGACGCCGAAGAAGCCGAACAATTGCGCGAAGGCGAGCAGGGCGAAGAGCACCGCCAGCGGATGCAGGCCGATGCGCTTGCCGACCAGCCACGGTGTCAGGACCACGCCTTCGAGCACCTGGCCGATGCCATAGACCACCACCACGCCGATGAGCGGCCCCACGCCGGCGAATTGCAGGACGGCAACCAGAAGCGCCAGGCACAAACCGATCGCGTAGCCGATGTAGGGGATGAAGACCAGCAGACCGGTGAGTATCCCCACCGGCAGGGCGAAGGGGATGTCGGCCGCCCACAGGCCGAGGCCATAGTAAGTGGCGAGCGCCAACATCACCAGGATTTGGCCGCGCAGGAACTCGGCCAGCACCTGGTCGATGTCTCCCAGGATGGCCGATATCCGCCCGTGCCAGGGACGGGGAATGGCATTGTCGATGCTCGCCAGCAAGGAGTGCCAGTCGCGCAGCAGGTAGAAGAGCACCACCGGGGCGAGCAGCAGATTGGTGACGATGCCCACCAGCGCCATGCCGCCGATGCGCAGGGAATCGAGCAGCTTGCCGGCGACCGCCTGGGCGCTGTCGCGATGGTCGCTGAGCAGCTGCGTCAGCGAGGCCGGATCGAGGCGCAGGTGGATGCCGAAGGTCTGCCGCAACCACGGGAGGAAACGCTGGTTGAGCGCCTGCAAGGCATCGGGCAGGCGGGCGATCAGCTCGCGCGTCTCTTGCTGCAGGAGTGGCAGCAGGATCAGCGTCAGCGCCACGGCGAGGCCCAGCAGCAGCAGCATCACCAGCACCACCGCGACCAGGCGCGGCAGTCCCAGGCGCTGCAGGCGGTCGACCAGCGGCGCGAAAATG
>JAHFRE010000312.1 GCA_023258955.1 Sterolibacterium sp. | reverse complement strand
GCGCGTCGTTGGTGAGCGAGATTCCGCCCATGCCGACCATGGTTCCACCGGCGATGAGGATCCCCAGAAAAGCCATGGTCGCCAACAGCCGGGTGCGAATGGAGATGCGCTTGAGCAGCGGTACGCGCGTATCGAGCGTCGCTCTGGTCGCATTGAGGCGCTGGTAGAGCGCTTCGGCGGCGGCGATCGCCGCCCGCGCCGGCGCCGTGCGCACCGACATGTAACCGACGACCTTGTCGCTCTCCCTGATGGGAACGACGAAGGCATCGACCCAGTAGTGGTCGCCGTTCTTGCAGCGATTCTTGACGACGCCACGCCAGGGCAGGCCCGCTTGTATCGTTCGCCACAGATCCTCGAACGCCTGGGGCGGCATGTCCGGGTGACGCACGATGTTGTGGCTGGCGCCGATGATCTCATCGCGGGTGAACCCGGACAGTTCCACGAATGCGTCGTTGGCGTAGGTGGTCACCCCTTTGAGGTCGGTCTTGGAAACGACGTATCTTCCCGTGGGGAAGGGGACTTCGTGCTGGGTGACGGGCTGGTTATTCTTCATTGGCGCACCTGGTTGGCGATTGCGGACGCGATGGACGAACCGGCGGTTTTGGGGAAGTATGGCGTCTACAGCCTATTTTGCGCCTTGGCAGGCGCCGCGAACGAACGAACAAAGCCGGGAATCCTGGCTACAAACCCGAACGCCATGGCTTGTTCGGGGCAGCGCTATCCTATAATGGGCGTCTTTACTACGGTTCGCACCATGGCGGTCTATTTCGACAGTCTTCGCGTTTTCCTGATCGAACCTTCAGCCAGCCTGGCAAAATTCATCGCCGCGCAGCTGGACGAGTTGGGTATCGCCATCGTGCAAACGTTCAGCAACGGCGGCGATGCCCTTCAGGCCATGCGCGACTCGCGCCCCGATGTCGTCGTCAGCGCCCTCTATTTACCCGATATGTCGGGTACCGACTTGGTCGGCACGATGCGCCGCGAGCCCGAGCTGGAGCATCTGCCATTCATGCTGATCTCCAGTGAGACGCGTCCCCAGGCTCTGGAGCCGGTACGCCAGGCGGGAGTCTGCGCGATCCTGCCCAAGCCGTTCAGCACAGCGCAACTGAAGATCGCCCTGACGACGACCCTCGACTACCTGGGCAACGATGGACAGCTTGCGCGCGAACTTGACGCCGAAAATCTGCGCGTGCTGCTGGTCGACGACAGCCCCAGCGCACGCAAATTCATCAGGCACGTCCTGGAAAATCTCGGTGTCTGCAACTTCCTCGAGGCCGAGAACGGACGCCAGGCAAAGGTGATCCTGGCCGAGACCATGGTCGATCTCGTCGTTACCGACTACAACATGCCGGAGATGGATGGTCGCGAACTGGTCGAATTCATCCGCCAGCAGAGCTGGCAGGCATCCGTGCCCATCCTGATGGTCACCAGTGAGGCGGATGCCGGCAGGCTTGCCGCAATACAGGAAGCGGGTGTATCCGGCATTTGCGACAAGCCTTTCGAGCCCGCTCTGGTCAAGAAGCTGCTGGCAAGCCTGATTTGGCAAGGTTGAGCGGTGGCGTGCGCAGATCGGAAGGTCGACGGCGGCGGCACCTTGGCTAATCGAAAGCTGCCGGCCGACCTTCGTTGGGCGACGCGCAAGCAAGCGCCAGGCATCGTTTGGAATCCCGGTTTTCAACACCCGGCAACGGGTAGTCAGGACATTGTCTATGGATGATCAACGCGACGCGGTCGGCCTGCCCAACGTGCTCAGAAAGCTTGCCGCGATGACAGCCATCCGCGACACCTATCTGGTTGAACAGAGCCTGCTGCGCACGCTGGGCCCGTTGATCGGGGTGCTGGCGACTTCTTTCTATCGGATCGACGAGCACGGGCGGGTGATTCGTGCGCTCTACCATTCGCGCAGCGTGGAACAGAAGGGCGATACGCGCAGCATTCTGGAACACATCGAAGAAGTCACCAACGCGAAAGAGATTCCCGACGCCGTGCTCAACTTGTTCGATAGCGTGCGCATGCTGGGCAAGTCCTGCAGCAAGAGGCTCGAGACCGATCTGCTCATCTGCTATCCGGTCTACGGTAAAGGTGAACTGCTCGCCTGCTTCGTATTTCAGCGCGAGCGGGAGGTCACCCCCGTTGAAGACGCCATCATCCATGGCGTACTCGAGGTGTTCACCAACTATTTTGACCTGCTCGACACCAGCCAGCGTGACCAACTGACGGGGCTGCTCAATCGCCACTCCCTGGAGGCCAATCTGGACCGGCTGTGGAATCTGATCTCTGCGCGCTTGCACAATCCAGGCGCCAACACCTTGCGCGCCAACGCACCCGAGACCTACTGGCTGGGAGTGCTGGACATCGATCATTTCAAGGAAGTCAACGATCGCTATGGACATATCATCGGCGATGAAATATTGATAATGATCACCCGCCTGCTGCAGGCTTCGCTGCGCCAATCCGATCTCCTCTACCGATACGGCGGCGAGGAGTTTGTCGCCGTCATCGGCGTCAATGACCTGGCCTCCGCCACCCAAGCGTTCGAGCGGGCGCGAAAGAAGATCGAACAGTTCAAGTTTCCGCAGGTGGGGCACGTCACCATCAGCGGCGGCTTCTGCAGCGCCGACCCGGCGGTGCTGCCGAAGGAAGTACTCAACCGCGCCGACAGCTCGCTCTACGCTGCCAAGGCTGCCGGCCGCAACCGCATCTGCTTCTACGACGACCTGGTCAGGGATGGCATCCTGAAGGAACCGGAAACGGGCAGCATCGAACTGTATTAGCGTCGTTCGATCGGCTAACCGGGGCCGAGCAGCGCTCAGGCGTGCTGGCCGACGCGGCGCCGCGTGGCGCTCATGTCTTCGCCGCGCAACTCGCGCAAGGCGTAGCCGACGAAAGCCGAGACGACGTCTTTGCGCCAGTACAGATCGAGGTCGGTGTTGTCCATCGGTTTGGCCGCCGAGGTCGCCTTCTTGCCAGCGGCGGCGATCGCCTCGTCGGTGAGTTTGGCGCCGATCAGCAAAGGCCCGGCATCGGTCAGCAGCGGCCGCGAGGACACGGCGCCGAGCACGATGCGGGCGTCTTCGACCGTGCCGTCGGTCGCGCAGCGCACGGCAACGGCGACGCCGAGGATCGGGAAGTCGAAGGAGCCGCGGCGGCGCAGCTTCCAGTAGCAGCTCTGCCAACCGGCGAGATCGGGCAGCGACACTTCGGTCAGGATCTCGTCGGGACGGCGCGCCAGATAATCCATGCCGTCGTTCTGGTAGAGGTCGTTCAAGGCGACATCGCGTTCGCCTTGGCCCGACACCAGCCTGACGCTGGCACCGAGCGAGATCAGGGCCGGCGCCGTGTCGGTCGAGGACACCGCCAGGCAGCGCTTGCTGGCGGTGGCCACCCAGCAGGTGCTGCCCTCGCACTTCATGCAGAAGTCGATGGCGCGGCGCCAGTCTTCGTTCTGGTTGTAGTAGAGGCAGCGGGTGTCCAGACACAGGTTGCCGCCCAGGGTGCCCATGTTGCGCAGAAGCGGCGACGCGACCTGGGAGGCGGCCTGGTGCAGGGCGCGATAGCGTGCGCCGACCTGCGGCAGGGCGACCAGTTCGCTCAGCGTCAGACCGGCGCCGAGGGTCAGGCCGGCGCCGTTGGCCACCTGCTTCAGGCCCTCGATCCGACGCAATGACACCAGGGTGGTCGGCGTCTGCTGGCGCCGCTTCATGTTCGGCAGCAAGTCGGTGCCGCCGGCGATCAGCATCGCCCCCTTGCCTTCGGCGGCCAAGATGTGCGCCGCCTCGGCCACCGTGCGCGGCGCCCGATGCTTGAACCACGGTAGACGCATCATGATGCTTGTTCCTCCGTCGCGCGCTTGGTCTCGTTGCCGTCGCCACCTTCGCCGGGAGGAAACACGAACACGGGTTGCGGATAGGGAACCTCGGGGAAGTGCTCCGGGCCCACCCGCGGGTTCTTGCCGGCGCGCTTCAATTGCAACGCGCGCAGGATCTTGTCCGGGGTGATCGGCACCTCGTCGATGCGCACGCCGACGGCGTCGAAGATGGCGTTGGCCACCGCCGGCATCACCGGCAGCAGCGGCCCCTGGCCGGCCTCCTTG
>JAHFRE010000311.1 GCA_023258955.1 Sterolibacterium sp. | reverse complement strand
TGGCTGCTGGCCTCGGGCAGCGCCTCCAGGGCGATCTCGAAGCGGCCGCCGGCCATCGCCAGCTTCTGCATCGCGGCGCTGACCAGCCCCCCCAGCTTGGCCGCAGTGGCGGCGCGGCCGGCGCTCAACTCCTGGGCGAGGCGTCGATAGTCCGCGCCGGCCGCCCGCTCGCGCGCCGCGAGCAGGGCGGGGTCGGCCACCAGCGCCAGCTCCTCGGCGCGCGCCTTCAGTTCGGCGTAGCGGCCGGGCAGCGCCTCGGGCGACAGCCGCTGCTTGCGCGCGCTGGCGACGACGGCGGCGAGCCGCGTCTCCAACTCGGCCAGCCGTTGCGGCTCGATTTCGAGCCGATCGCGATAGCGGCGCAGCGCATGCACCGCTTCCTGCAACTGGATCTCGGCGCCCGCGATCAGCTCGACCGGCTCCGCCAGCCCCGGGTCCACCCCGGTCAGAGCTTGCAGCCGCGCCACCAGGGTCTCGATCTGCGCCAGGACCGGCGTGCCATCGGCGCCGCCCTCGTCGAGCACGGCGAGCGCCGCCGCCGTACCCTCGATCAGGCTGGCAGCGTGCGACAGCCGCCCGTGCTCCTGGTTCATCTCCTGCCAGTTGTTCGCCCAGTCCGCCGCCGCCACGCCGAGCGCCTCGAGTTCCTGCAGGGCCCACAGCAGTTCCTCGCGCTCGCGCGCCGCCCCCGCGGCGTCGCGTTCGGCGTTGGCGCGCGCCTCGCATAGCTTCTGCCAGACGCCGTAGCGCTCGGCCACCTGGCGCGCCAGCCCCGTCAGCCCGGCGTGCGCGTCGAGCAGGGCGCGCTGCGCTTCGGCCCGCAACAGCGAGTGGTGGGCGTGCTGGCCGTGGATGTCGGCGAGGAACTCGGCAGCCTCGCGCAACTGCGCCAGGGGCGCCGGCGTGGCGTTGATGTAGGCGCGCGAACGACCGCCGGCATCGACGACGCGGCGCAGCAGCAGGCTGTCGCCGTCGGCGGCGAAGTCGCTGGCGGCGAGCCAGGCCGCCAGCGGCGAATCCGGCTCATAGCGAAACTCGGCGCTGACCTCGGCGCTCGCCGCACCGGCGCGCACCACACCGGCGTCGCCGCGTTCGCCCAGCGCCAGCGACAGGGCGTCGACCAGGATGGACTTGCCGGCGCCGGTCTCGCCGGTGAGCGCGGTGAAGCCGGCGGCGAACTCCAGCTCCAGGCGGTCGACGATGACGAAATCGCGGATGAACAGGCGGCTGAGCATGGCGGTCCTACGACGACTGGCGGCGCGGCATGGAGCTCCAGTGCAGTTTCTCGCGCAGCATGGCGAGGTAGCTGTAGCCGGGCGGATGCAGCAGGGTCACCTGATGGCGCGAGCGGCCGATGCGCACGCAGTCGCCGGCGCAGGCGTCGAAGCGCAGCTGGCCGTCGAAGTGGATGCGGCCCTCGTGCGGCGGCGGCAAGATGATCTCGATCACGCTGCGGTCGCACAGGGTGATCGGCCGGTTGGACAGCGCGTGCGGACACAGCGGCACCAGGGCGATGCCGGGCACCGCCGGGTGCAGGATGGGGCCGTTGGCGGAGAGCGCGTAGGCGGTCGAGCCGGTCGGGGTGGCGACGATGATGCCGTCGGCGCGCAGGAGATAGACCAGCTCGCCATCGACCCTGACCTCGAGCTCGATCATGCGGCCGATGTCGCCCTTGTTCACCACCACGTCGTTCAAGGCGACCGTGCGCAGCGCGCACTTGCCTTCGCGCAGCACCTCGACCTCGAGCAGCAGCCGCTGTTCGGCGGCGAACTTGCCCTCGAGCAAGGCGGTGATGCTGGCGAGCATGTCCTGACGCGCGATGTCGGTCATGAAACCCAGCCGCCCCTGGTTGACTCCGACCAGGGGCACCTGGTGCTCGGCCAGGCGGCGGGCGGCGTTCAACATGGTGCCGTCGCCGCCGAGGACGATCGCCAGGTCCGCCTGGTCGCCGATGGCGTCGTAGCTAGCGACGCGATGGCCCACGGCACCGACCGAATCGGCCGTGCCCTCCTCGACCAGCACGGCCAGGCCGCGGCCGTTGAGGAAGGCGGCCAGGTCGAGCAGGGCGCCGGCGATCTCCGGACTCTGGTACTTGCCGATCAGCGCGACGGTGCGGAAGTCCTTGTTCATCCGCCAAATTAAACCACAAACGTCTGCCCCCAACACCCCAGCCGATATAATATGCGGGTCATGCTCGACCAACGCGCGCAGACCCTGCTCAAGACCCTGATCGAACGCTATATAGCGGAAGGTCAGCCGGTGGGCTCGCGCACCCTGGCCCGCCATTCGGGGCTGGAGCTGTCGCCGGCCACCATCCGCAACGTCATGTCCGACCTCGAGGAGATGGGCTTCATCGTCAGCCCGCACACCTCCGCCGGACGGGTGCCGACGCCGCGCGGCTATCGCCTGTTCGTCGATTCCCTGCTCACCGTGCAGAAGTTGGCGCAGGCCGAGTTGTCGGAGATCGAGGGCGCGATCCAGCCCGACCAGCCGCAACGCCTGATCAGCCAGGCGTCGCAGCTGCTGTCCCAGCTGACCCACTTCGCCGGCGTCGTCATCGCCCCGCGCCGGCAGCAGCCGCGCATCCGCCAGATCGAGTTTCTCAAGCTGTCCGAAAAGCGCATCCTGCTGATCATCGTCACCGAGAGCGGCGAGGTGCAAAACCGCATCCTGTTCACCAAGCGCGAGTACGTCGCCAGCGAATTGGTCGAAGCGGCGAACTACCTGAATCAGAATTGCTGCGGTCTCGATTTCCTGCAGGTGAAGAACCGGGTGCACGACGAATTGCACCAGCTGCACGCCAATATGACCGAACTGATGAGCGCCGCGCTCGACGCCAGCGGCCAGGCCATGTCCGAGACCTCGGCGCAGTACGTGATCTCCGGCGAGCGCAATCTGCTCGAGGTGGAGGACCTGTCTTCGAACATGCGCCGGCTGCGCGAGCTGTTTGCGCTGTTCGAGCAGAGGACGCGGCTGGTGCAACTGCTCGACATCGGCACCCGCGCCGACGGGGTGCAGATCTTCATCGGCGGCGAGTCGGGCATCGCCCAATTGGACGAGTGCAGCGTCGTCGCCGCCTCCTTCGAGGTCGATGGCCAGGTGGTCGGCTCGGTCGGCGTCATCGGCCCGACGCGGATGGCCTACGAACGCATGATCCCGATCGTCGATATCACCTCCAAGCTGCTCTCCAGCGCCCTCTCGGCGCCCTAGACACAGGCATGTCGCGCTTTTCGCCGGAGCCGCCCCACGTCCACGGCAGTCGGGGCAAGACCGCCGTGCTGCTGATCAACCTGGGCACACCCGCGGCACCGACGGCGGCGGCGCTGCGCCGCTACCTCGGCGAATTCCTCGCCGATCCGCGCCTGGTCGAGATGCCGCGACTGCTCTGGTGGCTGATCCTGCACGGGGTCGTGCTGCGCCTGCGGCCGCGGCAGTCGGCGCTGAAATACGCCAAGATCTGGACCAGCGAGGGCTCGCCGCTGGCGGTGCACACCGAACGTCAAGCCAAGCTGCTGCGCGGCGCACTCGGTGCCGATCCGCAGCTCGTCGTCGGCTGGGCCATGCGCTACGGCGAACCGAATATCGCCGCCACCCTCGACCGGTTGAAGGCCGAGGGTGCGCGGCGCATCCTGGTGCTGCCGCTCTACCCGCAGTACGCCGCCAGCAGCAGCGCCGCGGCCTTCGACGCGGTCGCCGCCTGGCTCAGCCGCACCCGCAACCTGCCGGAGCTGCGCCTGGTGCGCGACTACCACGACCATCCGGGCTACATCGCCGCGCTCGCCGCCAGCGTGCGCGAGCACTGGCGCCAGCAGGGCGGACCGGCGAAGCTGGTGATGAGCTTCCACGGCCTGCCGCAACACACGCTGGACTGGGGCGACCCCTACTTCTGCGAATGCCAGGCGACGGCGCGCCTGCTCGCCGCAGCGCTGAACCTCGCCGACGACGCTTGGCAGCTCGCCTTCCAGTCGCGCTTCGGCCGCGCCAAGTGGCTGCAGCCCTACACCCAGGCGACGCTGGAAGCGCTGGGACGCCAGGGGCTGGGCCGGGTCGACGTGATCTGCCCGGGCTTCGCCGGCGACTGCCTGGAGACCCTGGAGGAGATCG
>JAHFRE010000107.1 GCA_023258955.1 Sterolibacterium sp. | reverse complement strand
AGGGGGTGGTGGTGAGCCACGCCGGCATCGCCAGCCTGCGCGCGGCGCAGCTGGAGATCATGAAGCTGGGCCCGGGCTCGCGGCTGTTGCAGTTCGCCTCGCTCAACTTCGACGCCGCGGTCTGGGAATGGGTGATGGCGCTGACCAGCGGCGCCGCGCTGGTCCTGCTCGGCGCCGAGGCGCGCAGCGGCGCGGCGCTGCAGGAGGTGCTGGTGGCGCAGCGGGTGAGCCACGCCCTGCTGCCGCCGGCGGTGCTGCCGACCTTGGACGAGGCCGCGGCCGGCCTCGCGCTCGAATGCCTGATCGTCGGCGGCGAGGCCTGTTCCGGCGAGCTGGTCGGCCGCTGGTCGGCGGGCCGCATCATGCACAACGCCTACGGCCCCACCGAGACGACGGTCATCGCCACCGTCAGCGCGGCCTTGTCGGGCGCGCTACCGCCACCGATCGGCGCGCCGATCTGCAACACGCGGGTATACGTGCTCGGCGACGGGCTCGAAGCGCTGCCGGTGGGCGTGAGCGGCGAGCTCTACGTCGCCGGGGAAAGCCTCGCGCGCGGCTACCACGGTGAGCCGGCGCTGACGGCCACGCGCTTCGTCGCCAACCCCTACGGCGCGCCGGGCAGCCGCATCTACCGCAGCGGCGACCTGGTACGCTGGCGCGCCGACGGCAACCTCGAATTCCTCGGTCGCGTCGACAAACAGGTCAAGCTGCGCGGCTTCCGCATCGAGCTCGGCGAAATCGAAGCGGCGCTGGCGGCGCAGGACGGCGTCGCCCAGGCGGTGGTGCTGCTGCGCGGGCAACAATTGCTCGCCTACGTCGTGCCCCAGCGCGGCGCTCAGCTGGTGCCGGCGAGCCTGCGCGCCGCGGCTCTGCAGCGGCTCCCCGACTACATGGTGCCGGCGGCGTTCTTCTTGCTCGAGGCCCTGCCGCTCAACGCCAACGGCAAGCTAGAGCTGGCGGCGCTGCCGCTGCCCAGTCTGCAAGCGGCGATCCAGCGGCCGCCGCGCAATCCCACGGAAAGCCAGCTCTGCCGCCTCTTCGCCGAGGTGATGTCGCTGGCGCGGGTCGGCATCGACGACAACTTCTTCGCCATCGGTGGCGACAGCATCCGTTCGCTGCAACTGGTCCGACGCGCGCGCGCCGAGGGCCTGCTCCTGAGTCCACGCGAGGTGTTCCAGCATCAGACGGTCGAGGCGCTGGCGGCCATCGTCCAGGTCGCCGACGCCGTGGTGCCGGGCGACGCCCAGGCGGGTTGCGGCGAGCTCAGCGCAACGCCGGTGATCGCCTGGTTTCTCGCGCGCGGCGGTGCCAGCTCGCGCGTCCACCAGTCGCTGCTGTTGCGCGCGCCGGCGGGGATGACCCAGGCGCAGGCGCTCGCGGCCTTGCAGGCCACGCTCGACCGCCACGATGTCCTGCGCCTGCGGGTCGACGCGCAGCGGCTGCACATTCCGCCGCGCGGCAGCGTCCAGGCCGCCGATCATCTGCGCTGCGTCGAGTTGGGCGGACTAGGAGTCGCGGCACGCGAGCAGACGATGAGGGCGGCGGCGGCAGCGGCGGCGGGCCGTCTCGACGCGCGAGCGGGGCGCTTGGTCGAGGCGGTCTGGTTCCAGGAGCAGCAGCCTCTGCTGCTCCTCATCATCCATCATCTGGCGGTCGACGCGGTGTCCTGGCCGATCCTGATCGAATCGCTGCGCCGGCCCGATTGGCAGCCGCAGGGCCTGCCCTTCCGCGCCTGGGCGGGTCTGCTGCACGAGCGCGCCCGCGCCGCCGCGGTGGTCGCCGAGGTGCCGCTGTGGCAAGCGATCCTCGAGCGCGGCCAGCCCCTGGTCCCCGGTGCTCTGCTCGATGCGGCGCAGGACGACGCGGCGCACGCGGGTGAGCTGCGGCTTGAGCTGCCTCCCTACTTGACCGCGGTCCTGCTCGACAGCGTTTGCGCCAAGTTTCACGCGCGCATCGACGAGCTGTTGCTGGCGGCGCTGGCGGCGGCGGTCGCCGCCTGGCGGCGCAGCCGCGGCGAGGCGCCCGGCGCTGCGCTGCTGATCGAGCTCGAGGGCCACGGCCGCGAGCCCTGGGAAGGTGGCGTCGATCTATCCGACAGCGTCGGCTGGTTCACCAGCATCTTCCCCGTGGCGCTGAGCCTGCCGCAGAGCGAAGGCGGCGACGGCGCGGCGCTGGGTGATCTGCTGAAGCGGATCAAGGAAGAGCTGCGGGCGGTTCCCGGCCGCGGCCTCGGTTACGGCCTGCTGCGCTACCTGAATGCCGATGGTGCTGCGCGACTGACGGACCACGGCGCCGCCCAGGTTGGCTTCAACTATTTCGGCCGCGCTGCAGCGCCGCGAGCGGCCGACGGTTCGGACTGGCAGCCGGCGAACGAGGCGATCCGCACCGCCGAGGACCCGCGTACGCCCCTGTTTCACCTGCTCGACATCAACGCGCAGACGCTCGACGGTGCGCAGGGACCGCAGCTGTCGGCGACCTGGCGCTGGGCATCGCGGCACCTGGCCGAGGGCGAGGTCCAGGCGCTGGCCCGGGTCTGGCAGGAGGCACTGGCGGCGCTGGCGGCGCACGCCGAAGCGCCCGGGGCCGGCGGCCACACGCCCAGCGATTTTCCGTTGGTGGCTATCGACGCCACCCAACTCGAGGCGCTCGAGGCGCGCTACCCCGACCTCGAACAGCTGTTGCCGCTGTCGCCGCTGCAAGAGGGCCTGCTCTTCCAGTCGCTCTACGACCCGCGCGGGCAGGACGTCTACACCGTCCAGGTGGAGCTCGAACTCGACGGCGAGCTCGACGTCGAGCGGCTGCGGCAGGCGGCGGGCGCTCTGCTGGTCCGCTATCCCAATCTGCGCGCCGCCTTCGTCCACGATGGCCTGGCGCGGCCGCTGCAGCTCATCGGCAGCCAGATCGCCCTCGCCTGGCGCGAACAGGACGGCGAAGCGGGCGAGGAGCCGCGTTTCACCCCGTCGGCGCCGCCGCTGCTGCGCTTCACCCTGATGCGCCTGGGGGTGCGACGCCACCGCCTGCGCCTGACCAGCCACCACCTGCTGCTCGACGGCTGGTCGCTGCCGATCCTGCTCGGCGACCTTTTCGCGCTCTACCAGGACGAGGCGCCGTTGCCGCCGGTGCGACCCTACGCCGACTATCTGGCCTGGATTGCGGACCAGGATCGCGATGCGGCGCTCGATCGCTGGCGCGCCTACCTCGCCGGTCTCGAGGGCGCGACCCTGCTTGGGGCAGCGGCCGCCGACGCGGCGCCGGCGCTGCCGCAGCGCTGGGCGCTGGAGCTGTCGGCGCAGCGCACAGCCGACATCCAGGGGCTGGCCCAGCGCTTCGGGCTGACCGTGAATACCGTCATGCAGGGGCTGTGGTCGGTGCTGCTGGGGCGCTTGAGCGGCCGCGACGAGGTGGTGTTCGGCGTCACCGTGGCGGGCAGGCCGGCAGAGCTCGCCGGGGTCGAGCGCATGGTCGGCCTGTTCATCAACACCCTGCCGCTGCGCGCGCGCCTGCGGCCCGCGGACTCGTTCCTGGCGCTGCTCAAGGAGATTCAGGAGGGCCAGGCGCAGCTGATGGGAGTGCAGCAGGTCGGCCTCAGCGACATCCAGCGGCTGGTTGGCAGCGGCGAGCTGTTCGACACTCTGGTGGTGTTCGAGAACTACCCGGTGGTCGCCGGCAGCGCCGGCGACCCGCAGGCCGCCGCCGGTCTGCGCCTGCGCGCCGTCGAAGGACGCGACGCCTCGCACTATCCCCTGGCCTTCGTGGTGATGCCACGCCAGCATCTGCATCTGCGCCTCGACTACGACGCTCGTCGCTTCGACCCGGCGCGTATCGAGCAGATCGCCGCCAGCCTGCTGCGCCTGCTCGACGCCGTGATCGCCGCTCCGCAAACGCCGCTGCATCGGCTGGCGCTGCTCGACCCGTCGCAACGCACGGCCCTGATCGAGGGCAACAGCGCCACGGCGAGGGAACTGCCCAAGACCCACCTGACCGCCCTGTTGGCGGCGCAGGTGGCGCGCACGCCGGATGCGCCGGCCCTGCTGTTCGCAGGCGAGAGCCTGAGCTACGCCGAACTCGACGCGCGCGCCAACCGCCTGGCGCACGAGTTGATCGCTCGCGGCGTCGGTCCCGAGGCCATCGTCGGCGTCGCCCTCCAGCGCTCGCTGCACCTGGTGGTGGCCCTGCTCGCCGTGGTGAAGGCGGGTGCGGCCTATCTGCCGCTCGATCCCGACCTGCCGCCGCAGCGTCTGCGCTCGATGGTCGACGACGCCAGGCCGGCGCTCGTCCTCACCAGCAGCGTCCTGCGCGGCCTCTTTGCGGAGAGCGTCGAAGCGATCGCGCTCGATGCCGGCGAGTTCCTGCGGCCCGCGCACGAGCCGCAAGACGCCGAGCGGATCACGCCGCTGCGGCCGCAACATCCCGTGTACGTCATCTATACCTCGGGGTCGACCGGCGAGCCGAAGGGGGTGCCGAACACCCACGCGGCCCTGGTCAACCGCATCCTCTGGATGCAGGCGGCCTACCCGCTGGATGCCAGCGACCGGGTGCTGCAGAAGACGCCCTACGGCTTCGACGTCTCGGCCTGGGAATTCTTCTGGCCGCTCGTCAGCGGCGCCGCACTGGTCATGGCGCCGCCGGAGGCGCACAAGGACCCGCAGGCCCTGCGCCAGCTGATCGAGGGGCAGCAGGTGACGACCCTGCACTTCGTACCCTCGATGCTGGCCGCCTTCGTCGCCGGCGCAGGCAGCGCGCTGCCCTCGCTGCGCCGGGTGATGGTCAGCGGCGAAGCCTTGAGCGGTGAACTGCAGTCGCGCTTCTTCGCGCTGTTTCCGGACGTGGCGCTGCACAACCTCTACGGGCCGACCGAGGCGGCGATCGACGTGACGGCGTGGACCTGCTTGCGCGCGGACGGCGAGCGGACGCCGCCGATCGGCGCGCCGATCTGGAACACCCGCATCTACCTGCTCGACGCCGGCCTGGAGCCGGTGCCGGTCGGGGTCAGCGGCGAGCTGTACATCGCCGGGGTCGGACTGGCGCGCGGCTATCTGCATCGACCCGGGCTCAGCGCCGAGCGCTTCGTCGCCGATCCGCACCACCGCGAACCGGGGTCGCGCATGTACCGCAGCGGCGACCTGGCGCGCTGGCGTCCCGACGGGGTGCTCGAGTACCTCGGGCGGGCCGACCAGCAGGTGAAGATCCGCGGCCAGCGCATCGAGCCGGCGGAGATCGAAGCGGCCCTGGCGCAGCAGGAGGCCGTGGCGCAGGCGGTGGTCGTGGCGCGCGACGACGGACCGGGTGGCAAGCAGCTCGTCGCCTACGTGGTGCCGGACCGGGTGGCCGCGCCCTGGCTGTGGCAGCTGTTGCGCCTGGAGCGCAGCGGCGAGCTGCCGCCCGAGGCGCGCTACGAACTGCCCAACGGCATGCTGATCAGCCAGCAGAACAAGAGCGAGAGCGACATCCTCTATCAGGAAATCTTCGAGCAGCAGAGCTATCTGCGCCACGGCATCACCCTGGCCGCCGACGCCTGCGTGTTCGACGTCGGCGCCAACATCGGCCTGTTCACCCTGTTCGTCAGACAACGCGCGGCGCAGGCAGCGATCCACGCCTTCGAGCCGATACCGCCGGTGTTCGCCAGCCTGCGGCTCAACGCGCAGCTGGCGGGCGGGGTCAAGGTCTACAACTGCGGATTGTCGAACGCGGCGGGGAGCGCGCGCTTCACCTGGTACCGGCACAACTCGGTGCTCTCGGGGCGGTACGCCGACCCGGCGGAGGAGCGGGCCACGGTGGCGGCCTTCCTGCGCAACCGGCGGCGCGACGAAGGGATCGCCGAAGAGACGCTGCAGACCGTGGTGGCCGAGCACCTCGACTCGGAGCAGGTCGTATGCGAACTGCGGACCCTGTCGCAGGTGATCGCCGCCGAGGGCGTTGAGCGCATCGATCTCTTGAAGGTCGACGTGGAGAAGAGCGAGCTGGAAGTCTTGGAGGGGATCGCGGCGCCGGACTGGGCGAAGATAGCGCAGCTGGTGATCGAGGTGCACGACAGCGGCGGCCGCCTGCAGAGCGTGCAGCATCTGCTCGAGGCCCAGGGTTTTGCCTTGACCGTCGAACAGGAGGCCATGCTCGAATCGACCCAGCTCTATACGGTCTACGCCCGCCATCCGCAGCGGCAAAGGCCGGCGGCGGCGACTTCGACTGCGGCGGCGCCCATGCATCCGGCGCGCTTTGCCGAAGCGCTGCGCCAGCGCCTGCTCGCACGGCTTCCCGAGCACATGGTGCCGGCGCAGATCGTGCTGCTCGACGCTCTTCCGCTCAGCGTCAACGGCAAGCTCGATCGCCGGGCGCTGCCGGCACCGAGCCGTCAGGCCGGAAGCCGCCGGGCGCCGCGCACGCCGACCGAGGAGAAGCTGTGCCGCTTGTTCGCCGAACTGCTGCAGCTGGAGAGCGTGGGCATCGGCGACAACTTTTTCAGCCTCGGCGGCGACAGCATCATGTCGATCCAACTGGTGAGCCGGGCGCGGCAGCAGGGGCTGGTGCTGACGCCGCGCGAGGTGTTCCAGCAGCCGACGGTCGAAGGTCTGGCGGCGATCGCCGCCAGCTCGCCGCAGGAAACGCCATGGGATGCTCAGGCCGGAATCGGCGAGCTGGTCGCTACGCCGATCATGCACTGGCTGTTCGAGCAAGGCGGGCCGCTGCGCAGCTTCCACCAGTCGCTGCTGCTGCCGCTGCCGGCGGATCTGCCGCCAGCGCGCCTGTTGCAGGCGCTGCAGGCGCTGCTCGACCAGCACGACGTGCTGCGCCTGCAGCTCGCCGGTGCGACGCTGCGCATCGCGCCGCGCGGGCAGGTCACCGCGGCTTCCTGCCTCGAACGCTGCGAGGCCGGGGCGATGGCGGCGGCGGCGCGCGCCGCCGCGGAAAGGCTCGATCCGGAGGCCGGTCGGGTGCTGCAGGCGCTGTGGTGCGAGGAGGCGGCGCAGCTGTTTCTGATCATCCATCACCTGGCGGTCGACGGCGTCTCCTGGCGCATCATTGCCTCCGATTTGGCTGACCTGCTCGAGGGCAGGGCGCTCCTCGCCGCGACGCCTTTCCGCGCCTGGGCGGCCCACCTCGGCGAGGCGGCGAGTTCGCCGGCGCTCGCCGCCGAACTGCCGGCCTGGGAGGCCGTGCTCGCGGACGGTGGTTTGCTGCTCGCCGCGGCGCGGCTCGATCCGGTCCGCGATAACAACGCAACGGCGCAGCATCTGAGCGTCGCGCTGTCCGCCGCCGCGACCGCGGCCCTGTTGACCAGGGTGCCGGCTGCCTTCCACGCCGGCATCGACGACCTGTTGCTCACCGCGCTGGCGATCGCCATCGGCGAGGGGCGGGCCGGGCCGCTGCTGATCGATCTCGAAGGCCATGGCCGCGACTCGGAACGCTTCGATCTGTCGCGCACCGTGGGCTGGTTCACCAGCCTGTTCCCGGTTCGCCTCGACCTCGGCGGGGTCCACCGCGGTGATCTCGGCGGCGCCGTCAAGCGGGTCAAGGAGCAGCTGCGCGTCGTTCCCGGCAAGGGGCTGGGCTTTGGCTTGCTGCGCTATCTCAACGCCGAGACGGCGCCGCGGCTGGCCGCCCGAGCGACACCGCAGATCGAGTTCAACTACCTCGGGCGCTTCGATGGTGCGCCGACGGCTGCGCTGCCGCTCGACGCCGACCCGGCGACGCCGCTGTCGCACCTGCTGCGCATCAACGCGCAAACCGTCGACGGTTGCCTGTCGGCGACCTGGAGCTGGGCCGGCGCCCACCTCGCCGAAGCGCAGGTGCGCCGTTGGGCGCAGGGCTGGGTGGAGGCCCTCGAGTCGCTGGCCAGCTGCGGCGCGGGCGGCCACAGCCCCTCGGACTTCCCGCTGCTGCGCCTGTCCCAGGCCGAGGTCGAACTGCTCGAGGCGGCCTGTCCGGGGCTGGAGGACATATTGCCGCTGTCGCCGTTGCAGGAGGGCCTGGCCTTCCACGCCGAATACGACGGCGGCGCCGCCGACGTCTACAGCGTTCAGGTCGCCGTCGAGCTCGCCGGCGCGCTCGATGCCGCGCGCCTGCGCACGGCGCTGGCCGCCCTGTTGCGGCGCCACGCCAATCTGCGGGTGACCATCCGCCACGAGGGATTGAGCCGCCCGCTGCAGGTGATCGCCGATACGGCCGGGTTCCGCTGGCGCGAACAGGAGGCGAGCCTGGAATGGGAACGCCAGGAGCTGCTCCTGGCCGAGCGCAGCGAGCCCTTCGCCCTGGCCACCGGGCCGCTGATCCGCGCGGCCTTGCTGCACCTGGGCGCGGAGCGGAGCCTGCTGGTCCTGACCCTGCACCACGCCCTGATGGACGGCTGGTCGATGCCGCTGTTCTTCGCCGAACTGCTGGCGCTCTACGACAACGCCGGCGACCTCGATGCGCTGCCGCCGGTGCGTCCGTTCAAGGACTACCTGCGCTGGCTCGGCGGGCAGGACCGCGAGGCGGCGCTGGCCGCCTGGCGCGACCATCTGCGCGATCTCGACGGCGGCACCCAGCTCGCGCCGCCGCCGCTGCTGCACGCGCCGGCGAGGGCCGCGCAGCGCTGGTCGCGCCAGTTCTCGGTCGAGCATAGCGCCGGCCTGCAGCGCTATGCGCGGGAGCGGGGTCTGACCCTCAACGTGGTGATGGAGGGCCTGTGGGCGATCGTCCTCGGACGCTTCAGCGGCCGCGACGACGTCGTCTTCGGTGTCACGGTTTCCGGCCGACCCGCCGAGCTCGCCGGGGTCGAGACGATGGTTGGTCTGTTCATCAACACCGTGCCGCGCCGGGTACGTCTGCACCCCGGGCAGACGCTGACGCAGCTGATGCAAGACCTGCAACGCAGCCAGGCATCGCTGCTGGCCCACCAGCACCTCGGCCTGGCGGAGATCCAGCGCGCCGCCGGCAGCGCGGCGCTGTTCGACACCCTGATGATCTTCGAGAACTATCCGGCCATCGCCGCCGCGGCCGGCGCTGCTTCAGCGCTGCGCGTGACGGCTGTCGAAGCTCACGACGCGACCCACTACCCGCTCAGTCTGCTGGTCGTTCCCGGCGAACGCCTGCAGCTCGAACTCGAGTTCGACGCGGCCCGGCTCGAGGCGCAGACGGTGGCGGCCATCGGCGCAGAATTGGTCCGACTGGTCGAGGCGCTGCCGGCGCAGCCGGAGGCGCCGCTCTATCGGCTGGCTGCCCGGCCGCTCGCGGTCGAAGACGAGCGGGCGCCCGCGCTTTGGCCTGAGCTCGTGCCGGCGCTGCTCGAGGCGCAGGCGGCGCGCACACCGGAGGCGATCGCGGTGATCTGCCAGGATGAGTCGCTCAGCTATCGCGAGCTTCACGCCCGCGCCAATCGACTGGCGCGCAGCCTCATCGCGCAGGGCGCAGGGCCAGAGCGCTACGTCGGGGTTTCGCTGCCGCGCTCGCCCGAGCTCGTCGTCACCCTGCTGGCCGTGCTCAAGGCGGGTGCCGCCTTCCTGCCGCTGGAGCCGGATCACCCGCCGGCGCGCATCGCGGCCATGCTCGCCGCCGCACAGCCGACCCTGGTGGTCGACGCCGCGATCGATGTCGCACAGCTGGCGGCGGACCCGCTGCGCGATGGGGAACGCGGCGGCGGCTTGCTGCCCGATCATCCCGCCTACATCATGTTCACTTCCGGCTCGAGCGGCCCGCCCAAGGCGGTCGTCGTCTCGCATCGCGCCCTGGCCAACAAGATCCAGACCTTCGCCGAGTACCTGGGCCTGAACGGGCAGAGCCGGGTCGCGGTGGCGAGCCCGATCGGCGTCGACCCGCTGCTCGAGCAGATCCTCTGTCCGCTGCTGGTCGGTGCCGCCTGCGTCGTCCTGAGCGAATATGCCGATGCGCAGCACCACGCGCTGTCGGTGTTCGACGGTACGCCCAGCCTGATCGGAACCCTGCTCGACGCGGGCACTCTGCCCGCGGGACTGGAGACCCTGGTCGTCGGAGGCGAGGTGCTGCCGCAGCGTCTCGCCGACCGCCTGTGCGCGGCGGTCGTGGCCAAGCGCATCGTCAACGTGTACGGCCCGGCCGAGGCCTGCATCGACGCCAGCGCCGGCGCCGTCGATGGCGGTCGCGTCAGCATCGGCGAGGCGCTGCCCAACTATCGACTCCACTTGCTCGACGGCGGGCTCGAGGCGGTGCCGCTCGGGGTCGTCGGCGAGCTGTACATCGCCGGCGTCGGGCTGGCGCGCGGTTACCTGGGCCAGGCGGCGCTGACCGCTTCGCGCTTCGTCGCCGATCCGCACGGCCCACCGGGCACGCGCATGTATCGCAGCGGCGACCTGGCCCTGCGCCGCGCCGACGGTCAGCTGGAGTTCGTCGGCCGCGCCGATCAGCAGCTCAAGCTGCGCGGCGTGCGCATCGAAATGGGCGAAATCGAAGCCGCGCTCGCCGACTATCCAGGCCTCACGGAAGCGGCGGTGGTCGCCAGGAACGACGGCCTGGGCTTGCAGCTGGTCGCCTACGTGGTGCCGTCTAGCCTCGATCCCCCAGCCCTGAGCGCGCATCTGGCGGCGCGCCTGCCGGCGACGATGTTGCCCTCCAGCTTCGTCGCGCTCGACGCCCTGCCGCGCAACGCCAGCCAAAAGCTCGACCGGCGCGCCCTGCCGCCGCCGCCGCGGCAGGCGGTCGACTATCTGGCGCCGCGAACGGCGGAGGAGGGGACGCTCGCCGCGCTCTTCGCCGAGGTGCTGCAGCTCGAGCGGGTCGGGGTGGACCGCAGCTTCTTCGAGCTGGGCGGCCATTCCCTGTTGGCGACCCAGCTGGTGAGTCGGGCGCGCGCGGCCTTCTCGGTCGAGCTGTCGATCCGCGCGCTGTTCGACGCGCCGACCGTCGCCGGGCTGGCGCGCAGCATCGCCGAACAGCGCGCGCGGCCGTCGCCGCCGCCGCGCCACGCCGATCCGGCAGCGGTGCAACGGCGAGGAGCTCCCCGTGGCTGATGACGCCTTGGTCATCGGCGAGGAAGCCTACGACGGCGCCACCGGCAAGCCGGTCTGGTGGGATGGGGCGGGCTGGTCCTACGACAGGCCGCAGCTCGCAGCGGCGGCGCCGCTGGCCGCGCAGGAGCGCCCCGAGCGCATCCCGCTGTCCTACGCCCAGCAGCGGCTTTGGTTCCTCGATCAATTGGGTGGCAGCAGCGCCGAGTACAACATGCCCGAGGCGATGCGCCTGCGTGGCAAGCTGGACCTCGCTGCCCTGGAGCGCGCCATCAACACCGTGGTCGCGCGGCACGAATCCCTGCGCACCCGCTTCGCCTCGGTCGACGGCCAGCCGCTGCAAATCATCGAGTCCTCTCTGCGCCTGGCGCTGCCGCTGCAGGACCTCAGCGCGCTGGACGAGGCGGCGCGCGCGCAGGTGGTCGCGGCGGCAACCCGCCAGGAATGGCGGCAGGCCTTCGATCTGCCGCACGGACCGCTGCTGCGGGTGCAGCTGTTCAAGCTCGGCGAGGACGACCACCTGCTGTTGTGGACCAGCCACCACATCGTCTCCGACGGCTGGTCGGTCGGGGTGCTCGGCGCTGAGCTGACCACGCTCTACGCCGCCTTCGCCGAAGGACGGGACAATCCGCTGCCGCCGCTGCGCCTGCAATACGCCGATTTTTCCCTCTGGCAGCGGGCCTGGATGGAGGCTGGCGGGCTGGCCGCCGGGCTCGCCTACTGGAAGGAGCAATTGCGCGGCATTCCCGAACGCTTGAAGCTGCCGACCGACCGGCCGCGGCCGCCGTTGCAGACCTTCGTCGCCGAGGCGGTGCATGCGACGTTGCCAGCGGCGCGGCTGCAGCCGCTCGCGCGCTTAACCCAGGAGGCGGGCGCCACTCTGTACATGACGCTGCTCGCGGCCTTGGCGCTGCTGCTGCAGCGCTACAGCGGCCAGGATGACATCGTCGTCGGCTCGCCGATCGCCAACCGCGAGGAGAAGGATCTCGAACCGCTGATCGGCTTCTTCGTCAACACCCTGGTCATGCGGGTGCGCGTCGCCGAGGGCGCCAGCTTTCGCCAGCTGCTGGGCGAGGTGCGCCGCACCACGCTGGACGCCTACCAGCAGCAGAGCGTTCCCTTCGAGCGGCTGGTGGCGGAGCTGTCGCCGGAGCGCGACCTGGGCTCGACGCCGCTGTTCCAGGTGGCCCTGGCGCTGCAGAACGCTCCCGCCGCCGCCGCGCGCCTGAAGGACCTGGAGATCTCGCGCGTCGACAGCGGCGAGTTGCGCGTGCGCTTCGATCTCGAGCTGCACGCGGTCGAGAGCGAGGGCGGCATCGAGTTCGTCTGGGTCTACAACCGCGATCTGTTCGACCGCTGGCGCATCGAGCAGATGGCGCGCCACCTGCTGACCCTGCTCGACGCCGTCGCGGCAAGGCCAGAGCTGCCGCTGCACCGCTTGGAGATGCTGGCCGCCGACGAGCGGCAGCAGCTGCTCGAGGGCATGAACCAGCGCCCGCTGCCCGTGGCGGCGGCGACCTTCGCCGCATTGTTCGAGGCGCAGGTGGCGCGCGCTGCCGAGGCCGTCGCCATCAGCTTCGGCGATACGGCATTGAGCTACGGTGAGTTGAATCGTCGCGCCAACCAACTTGCCCACTACCTGATCGGCGAAGGGCTGGGGCCAGAAGGCAGCGTCGGCATCGCGCTGCCTCGTTCCCTCGAAATGTGGATCGCCGTGCTCGGCGTGCTGAAAGCCGGCGGGGCCTATCTGCCGCTCGATCCGGCCTATCCCGAGGCGCGCCTGGCCTACATGCGCGCCGACGCCGCACCGACCCTG
>JAHFRE010000310.1 GCA_023258955.1 Sterolibacterium sp. | reverse complement strand
TCGGCTTGCCTTACCCGGCGCATCCGTCTGCCTGGCGCCGTGGAACTGCCCGTACGGGTTCCAAGACTGATCGCGAAGATGTTGGATCGAGCGCGAATTAAGTTGGAGAGATGAAATGATTCAAATGCAAACGGTACTGAACGTCGCCGACAACACCGGCGCGCGCTCCGTCATGTGCATCAAGGTGCTCGGCGGTTCCAAGCGGCGCTACGCCGGCATCGGTGATGTGATCAAGGTCAGCATTCGCGACGCGGCGCCGCGCGGCCGGGTCAAGAAGGGCGAGATCTACAGCGCCGTGGTGGTGCGTACCGCCAAGGGCGTGCGCCGCTCCGACGGTTCGCTGCTGCGCTTCGACGCCAACGCCGCGGTGCTGCTCAACAACAAGCTGGAGCCGATCGGCACGCGCATCTTCGGGCCGGTGACGCGGGAGTTGCGCAACGAGCGCTTCATGAAGATCGTCTCCCTGGCGCCGGAAGTGCTTTGAGCGCCGAGCATCGCAAGAACGAGGACAGGCAATGAACAAAATGCGCAAGGGCGATGCGGTAATCGTCATCAGCGGCAAGGACAAGGGCAAGCGCGGCACGGTCACCAGCCGGGTCGATGCGACGCGGGTCTTGGTCGAGGGCGTCAACCGCGTCAAGAAGCACGTCAAGCCCAACCCGAACAAGGGGCAGCAGGGCGGCATCGTCGAGCAGGAGATGCCGATCCAGATATCGAACGTGGCGCTGTTCAACCCGGGCACGCAAAAGGCCGACCGGGTTGGCATCAAGACGCTGGAGGACGGCCGCAAGGTGCGGGTGTTCAAGGGTAACGGCGAAGTCGTCGACGCGTAAGGACAGAATATGGCGCGCTTGCAGGAGTTTTACAAGGAGACCGTGGTGCCGCAACTTCAGGAGAAGTTCGGCTACAAGTCGGTCATGGAGGTCCCACGGATCACCAAGGTGACGCTCAACATGGGCGTCGGCGAGGCGATCGGCGACAAGAAGGTGATGGAGCACGCGGTCGGCGACATGACCAAGATCGCCGGGCAGAAGCCGGTGGTCACCGTCGCCCGCAAGGCCATCGCCGGTTTCAAGATCCGCGAGGGCTATCCGATCGGCTGCATGGTGACGCTGCGCGGCAACCGCATGTACGAATTTCTCGACCGCTTCATCACCGTCGCCATGCCGCGCATCCGCGACTTCCGCGGTGTCTCGGGCAAGAGCTTCGACGGCCGCGGCAACTACAACATCGGGGTCAAGGAGCAGATCATTTTCCCCGAGGTCGAGTACGACAAGATAGACGTGCTGCGCGGCATGAACATCAGCATCACGACGACGGCAAAGAAGGATGAGGAAGCGAAGGCTCTCCTCGCCGCTTTCAAATTCCCTTTCAAGAACTGAGGGAGCAATGGCGAAACTTTCACTGATCAACCGCGAAGCCAAGCGCGCCAAGCTGGTGGCCAAATACGCCGCCAAGCGCAACGAGCTGCGTGCCGCTATCAACAACCAGAAGCTGACCGACGAGGAGCGCATGGCGGCCCGCCTGAAGATCCAGCAGCTGCCGCGCAACGCCAATCCGACGCGGCAGCGCAATCGCTGCCGCATCACCGGACGGCCGCGCGGCGTCTTCAAGAAGTTCGGCCTGTGCCGCATCAAGCTGCGCGAAGTGGCGATGCGCGGCGAGGTGCCGGGCATGACCAAGTCGAGCTGGTAAGGGGGACGCCATGAGCATGACCGATCCTGTCGCCGATATGCTGACCCGCATTCGCAACGCCCAACGCGCCCAGAAGAGTGCCGTCGTGATGCCATCGTCCAAGCTCAAGCGGGCCATCGCCGCCGTGCTCAAGGACGAGGGCTACGTCGAGGACTTCGCGGTGCGTCCCAACGCCGGCAAGCCCGAACTGGACATCGCCCTCAAGTACTACGCCGGTCAGCCGGTGATCGAGCGCATCGAGCGCGTCAGCCGTCCCGGCCTGCGCGTGTACAAGGGCTGCCACGATCTGCCCAAGGTGATGAACGGCCTCGGTGTGGCCATCGTCTCCACCCCCAAAGGGGTCATGACCGATCGCAGAGCGCGCGCCAGCAACCTTGGCGGCGAAGTCCTCTGCATCGTCGCCTAAGGGGATTGCGATGTCACGAATAGCCAAATATCCGGTCGAGCTGCCCAAGGGCGTCGAGGCGCAGCTCAGCGCCGAAGCGGTCAGCATCAAGGGGCCGCTGGGCACGCTGACCCAGTTCATGCTGCCGGCGGTCGCGGTCGAGCAGGACGGCGACAAGCTGCAGTGCAAGGCCGTGCCCGGCGCCGACAACGGCGGGGCGATGTCCGGCACCATGCGCGCGCTGCTCAACAACATGGTCACTGGTGTCACCAAGGGCTTCGAGAAGAAGCTGACCCTGGTCGGGGTCGGCTATCGCGCCGCCGCCGCCGGCGACAAGCTCAACCTGTCGCTGGGCTTCTCGCACCCGGTGGTGCACTCGATGCCCAAGGGCATCAAGGTCGAGACGCCGACGCAGACCGAGGTCGTGATCAAGGGCATCGACAAGCAGTTGGTGGGACAGGTCGCCGCTGAAGTGCGCGCCTATCGTTCGCCGGAGCCCTACAAGGGCAAGGGCGTGCGCTATGCCGACGAGCGCGTGGTCATCAAGGAAACCAAGAAGAAGTAAGGGCAGATAAACCATGGACAAGAAGCTGACGCGTTTGCGCAGGGCCCGCAAAACCCGGGCCAAGATCGCCGAGCTCAAAGCGGTGCGCCTCAGTGTGCACCGGAGCAACTGCCATATCTATGCGCAGGTGTACTCCGGTTGCGGCACCCAGGTGCTGGCCGCCGCCTCGACCGCCGAGGGCGAAGTGCGGAGCAAGGTGAAGAACGGCGGCACGGTCGCCGCCGCCGAACTGGTCGGCAAGTTGATCGCCGAACGCGCCAAGGCCAAGGGTATCGAGCAGGTGAGCTTCGATCGTTCCGGCTTTCAGTACCACGGTCGCGTCAAGGCGCTGGCGGAAGCCGCGCGCGCGGGCGGACTGAAGTTTTAAGCGAGGCAGGCAATGGCTAAACCACAGGGCAGGAAACAGCAACAGACCACGGAGCAGCGCGACGATGGCATGCGCGAGAAAATGGTCTCGATCAATCGCGTCACCAAGGTGGTCAAGGGCGGCCGCATTCTCGGCTTCGCCGCCCTGACCGTGGTCGGCGACGGCGACGGCGGCGTCGGCATGGGCAAGGGCAAGTCGCGCGAAGTGCCGGTGGCCGTGCAAAAGGCCATGGAGGAGGCGCGGCGCAAGATGAACCGCGCCAGCCTCAAGGACGGCACCCTGCAGCACGCGGTGATCGGCCGCCACGGCGCCTCGCGCGTCCTGATGCAGCCAGCCGCAGCCGGTACCGGCATCATCGCCGGCGGGCCGATGCGCGCCGTGTTCGAGGTCGCCGGCGTCACCGACGTGGTGGCCAAGATCCTCGGTTCGGCCAACCCCTACAACGTGGTGCGCGCGACCTTGAACGGCCTGATGCGCATGAACACGCCGGCGCAGATCGCCGCCAAGCGCGGCAAGAGCGTCCAGGAAATAATGGAGTGAGCGCCATGGCCCAAAAGACAGTCAAAGTTACCTTGGTGAAGAGCCTGATCGGCACCAAGCAGGACCATCGCGCCACGGTGCGCGGCCTCGGCCTGCGCCGCATCGATTCGACGGCCACGCTCGAGGACACGCCGGCGGTGCGCGGCATGATCAACAAGGTCGCCTACCTTGTGAAGTGCGAAGGATAAGACCATGCGATTGAACAATATCAAGCCCGGCGCCGGCTCGACGCACTCCAAGCGCCGCGTCGGTCGCGGCATCGGCAGCGGCCTGGGCAAGACCGCCGGTCGCGGCCACAAGGGGCAGAAGTCCCGCGCCGGCGGCTTCCACAAGACCGGTTTCGAGGGCGGCCAGATGCCGCTGCAACGGCGTCTGCCCAAGCGCGGCTTCCATTCGCTGACGCGGGAGCGCAACGCCGAGGTGCGCCTGTCCGATCTGGAGAAGCTGCCGCTGGAGGAAATCGATCTGCTGTCGCTGAAGCAGGCCGGCGTCGTCCCCGGTGACGCGCTCTCGGCCAAGGTGATCCTCGCCGGCAAGCTGACCCGCAAGGTCAAGCTCACCGGCTTGGGCGCCAGCAAGGGCGCCCGCGCAGCCATCGAGGCGGCA
>JAHFRE010000309.1 GCA_023258955.1 Sterolibacterium sp. | reverse complement strand
TCCGAACTCTGCATTTGATTGGAGGTAGACCTTGGGTCTCAATCTCGAGCAAAAGAAGGCGGTAGTCGCTGAAGTGTCGGCGCAGGTTTCGAAGGCGCAGGCGATCATCGTCGCTGAGTACCGTGGTCTGGAAGTGGGCGCCATGACCGGTCTGCGCGCCAAGGCGCGCAAATCGGGCGTATACCTGCGGGTGCTGAAAAACACCCTGGTGCGCCGTGCCGTGAAGGACACGCCGTTCGACAAGCTGGCCGAGAAGATGGTCGGGCCGCTGGTCTATGGCATTTCGTCCGACCCGGTCGCGAGCGCCAAGGTGCTGAACGATTTTGCCAAGGCAAACGAGCACTTCGTGATCAAGGCCGGGGGCCTGCCGAACTCGGTGATTTCCGCCAAGGAAGTCACTGCGCTCGCCAACCTGCCCAGCCGTGAACAGTTGCTCGCCACCCTGCTTGGCACCATGCAGGCGCCGGTGGTCAAATTTGTGCAGACGCTCAACGAAGTGCCGGGCAGATTCGTGCGCACGCTCGCAGCGGTTCGCGATCGGCAGGAGCAAGCGGCCGCCTAGCTTCGTTTCACGAACTTCCATACCAGTTATCAACGACTTAAACGACTTAACATTCAGGAGTCACAAATGGCAATCGCAAGAGCAGAACTTCTAGACGCAATTTCAACCATGACCGTGCTGGAACTCTCCACCCTGATCAAGGAAATGGAAGAGAAATTCGGCGTATCCGCCGCCGCCGTCGCCGTGGCCGCTCCGACGGCTGCCGGCGCCGCCGCTCCGGTCGCCGAAGAGCAGACCGAATTCACCGTCATGCTCAACGCATGCGGCGAGAGCAAGGTCAATGTCATCAAGGTGGTCCGCGCGATCACCGGCCTGGGTCTGAAAGAAGCCAAAGACCTCGTGGACGGCGCGCCCAAGGCGGTGAAGGAAGGCGTGTCCAAGAAAGATGCGGAAGACATCCTCAAACAACTGACTGAAGCCGGCGCCAAAGCCGAGGTGAAGTAAACGTTGCGGCAATCGGGCTGGCAGCCGCTTTGCGCAGTTCGGCTGCCGGCCTTTTGCCTTTTCGAGAAGCACGGATCCATAGCGCAGAGGCTTGAAGAGAGTGATCAGACCGATGGCTTTTCCCATCGCTGATCCCTCCCTTGTGACCCCTGATTTCCGAATTCCGACTCCTGCATCCTGAACTGGAGCTGTTATGACCGCCGCTGCCATCAATTACACCTCGACCGAGAAAAAGCGTATCCGCAAGAGCTTCGCCAAACGCGCAGCCGTGCTGAACGTGCCATTCCTCCTGGCTACGCAGCTCGATTCCTTCACCGCGTTCCTGCAAGCCGCGGTGCCGGCGGAGAAACGCAAGAACGAAGGCCTGCAGGCGGCCTTCACCTCGATTTTCCCGATCGAGAGCCATTCGAAGAACGCGCGCCTGGAATTCGTCAGCTTTGCGCTGGGCGAGCCGCCGTTCGATGTCAAGGAGTGCCAGCAGCGCGGCCTCACCTTTGCCAGCCCGCTGCGCGCCAAGGTGCGCCTGACCATTATGGACAAGGAAGCGAGCAAACCCACGATCAAGGAAGTGAAGGAGCAGGAGGTGTACATGGGCGAGATTCCGCTCATGACCACCACCGGCTCGTTCGTGATCAACGGCACCGAGCGCGTCATCGTCAGCCAGCTGCACCGCTCCCCGGGCGTGTTTTTCGAGCACGACCGCGGCAAGACGCACAGCTCGGGCAAGCTCCTGTTTTCGGCGCGCATCATTCCCTACCGCGGCTCCTGGCTCGACTTCGAGTTCGACCCGAAGGACTACCTCTATTTCCGCGTCGACCGCCGGCGCAAGATGCCGGTGACCATTCTGCTCAAGGCGATCGGTCTGACGCCGGAGCAGGTACTGAAGGAATTCTTCGCCTTCGACACGTTCCATTTCAGCAAGAAGGGCATCCAGTTCGAACTGGTGCCGGAACGCCTGCGCGGGGAGACCACCAAATTCGATATCCTGGACAAGCACGACAAGGTGATCGTGCCCAAGGACAAGCGCATCACCGTCAAGTACATCCGCGACATGGAGGCGGCGGGGATCAAGAAAATCGCCGTTCCCGACGACTTCCTGCTCGGGCGCGTGCTGGCGCATAACGTCGTCGACACCTCGACCGGCGAGATCCTGGCGAACGCGAACGACGAGATCACCGAAACCGTGCTGGCCAAGCTCAAGGAAGCCGAAGCCACCAGCATTCATACCATCTACACCAACGATCTGGACCAGGGGCCGTACATTTCGCAGACCCTGCGTATCGACGAGACCGCCGACCAGTTCGCCGCGCGTGTCGCGATCTACCGCATGATGCGCCCGGGTGAGCCGCCCACGGAAGAGGCGGTGGAGTCCCTGTTCAACGGCCTGTTCTACTCGGAGGAACGCTACGACCTGTCCGCCGTAGGCCGCATGAAATTCAACCGCCGCGTCGGCAGGAGCGAGCTGACCGGTTCGGTGACGCTGTCGAACGAAGACATCCTCGCCGTGATCCGCATCCTGGTCGAGTTGAGGAACGGCCGCGGCGAGATCGACGATATCGACCATCTCGGCAATCGCCGGGTGCGTTCCGTGGGCGAGCTGGCCGAGAACCAGTTCAGAGCGGGTCTGGTGCGCGTCGAGCGCGCCGTGAAGGAGCGCCTGTCGCAGGCCGAATCGGACAACCTGATGCCGCACGACCTGATCAACGCCAAACCGATTTCGGCGGCGATCAAGGAGTTCTTCGGATCAAGCCAGCTGTCGCAGTTCATGGACCAGACCAATCCGCTGTCGGAGATCACGCACAAGCGCCGCGTCTCGGCCCTGGGACCCGGCGGCCTGACGCGCGAGCGCGCCGGCTTCGAGGTGCGCGACGTGCATCCGACGCATTATGGCCGCGTCTGCCCGATCGAGACGCCGGAAGGCCCGAACATCGGCCTGATCAATTCGCTCGCCCTGTTCGCCCGAACCAACCAGTACGGTTTCATGGAGACGCCCTACCGCAAGGTCGAAAACGGCAAAGTCACCGACCAGATCGATTTCCTGTCCGCGATCGAGGAAGGCAACTTCGTCATTGCCCAGGCGAACGCCGATCTGGACAAGGGCAAGCTGAAGGAAGGCCTGGTGTCGTGCCGCAACCGCAACGAGTTCATGCTCGCGACCCCGGACCGCGTCGAGTACATGGACGTGGCGCCGTCGCAGATCGTGTCGGTGGCGGCCTCGCTGATTCCGTTCCTCGAGCACGATGACGCCAACCGCGCGTTGATGGGCTCGAACATGCAGCGCCAGGCGGTGCCCTGCCTGCGCCCGGAGAAGGCCCTGGTCGGAACCGGCATCGAGCGTACGGTCGCGGTCGACTCAGGCACCGCGGTGCAGGCGCTCCGCGGCGGTGTCGTCGATTACGTCGATGCCAGCCGCATCGTGGTGCGCGTCAATGACGACGAAACCGTAGCCGGGGACGTCGGCGTGGACATCTACAACCTCGTCAAGTACACCCGGTCCAACCAGAACACCAACATCAACCAGCGTCCGCTGGTGAATGTAGGGGAGAGAATCGCCAAGGGCGACGTGGTCGCCGACGGCGCTTCGACCGACATGGGCGAGCTGGCGCTGGGGCAGAACATGTTGGTCGCGTTCATGCCCTGGAACGGCTACAACTTCGAGGATTCGATACTCATCTCCGAGCGCGTGGTCGCCGACGATCGTTATACCTCCATCCATATCGAGGAGCTGACGGTGGTGGCGCGCGACACCAAGCTTGGACCCGAAGAGATCAGCCGCGATATTTCCAATCTGTCCGAGGCGCAGTTGTCGCGCCTGGACGAATCGGGCATCGTCTACATCGGCGCCGAAGTCGAGGCGGGCGACGTGCTGGTGGGCAAGGTCACCCCCAAGGGGGAAACCCAGCTGACGCCGGAAGAAAAGCTGTTGCGCGCGATCTTCGGCGAGAAGGCGTCCGACGTGAAAGACACCTCGCTGCGCGTGCCTTCCGGGATCTCCGGCACGGTCATCGACGTGCAGGTGTTCACACGCGAGGGCATAGAGCGCGACAAGCGCGCGCAGCAGATCATCGACGAGGAGCTGAAGCGCTACAAGCTCGACCTGGTCGACCAGATGCGCATCGTCGAGGCCGACACGTTCGAGCGGATCGAGCGCCTGATC
>JAHFRE010000106.1 GCA_023258955.1 Sterolibacterium sp. | reverse complement strand
CTGGCCGCCACCTTGCCGAAGTCGTCACCGCGCTTGATCTGCAGCAGCGCCTGCTCGGCGCGGGCGCGGATGCGCAGCAACTGGTCGGGACTGGCCTGCTCCGGCACGCGCAGCAGGATGTGCGCCAGCTGGATGTCGTCAGAAGCGCTCGCCGCCCGCTGCGGATTGGCCAGATAGTTCTCGATCTCGCCGTCGGAGACGTTGATCTTGTTGTCCACCTCGCGTTCGCGCAGCCTTGAGACGACGATCTCGTCGCGCACGTCCTCGCGGAACTTGGGCCACACGATGCCGTCCTTTTCCAGTGCCAGCTTGAACTCGGGCAAGCCCATCCGATTGCTCTCGGCGATGCGCCGCAGCGCCGCGTCCAGTTGCGCATCATCGACCCGGGTCGAGGTCTCCTTGGCGAACTGGAGCTGGATGCGGTCCATCACCAGGCGCTCGAGCAACTGCGTCTCGAGCACGTTCTTCGGCGGCAACTGCGTGCCCTGGCCGCGCAATTGTCGCTCGACCGCGGCCACCCGCGCCGCCAGTTCGTTGGCGGTGATCGCCTCGTCGTTGACCACGGCGACGATGCGGTCGGCGACCACCGCTTTGGGCGTCTGCGCCTGAGCCACGGCGGCTGCGAGCGGCAGGAGGAACAGGGAGCAGAGGCGGAAAATTCTCATGGCGATCTATCCACAGCGAAGATTAATTGGCGGCGAAACTCGGATCAGCCACGGGCTGATTGATGCGGCCGAAGCCAGGGATGCTGCGCTTCAACAGGTCCATTGGACTGGAACCGAGGCTGGAAAATCCGTTCAACTCCAACTGGACGAAGAAAGCGGTGCTGGAGTCGCCGCTGGCGGTGGCCAGACGCTGCAGCACCACCCGCGAAATCCAACAGCCGCCATTATATTCGAGGCCGCCGACGGTTTCGATGACCCGCCGCTCTTTGAGCGAATAGTTGTAGCGACCGACGCCGTACCAATTGCCGAGGAGCGGCCACTGCCCGGAGACATCGATCTGGTTCAGGCTGTTGGTCGGTGTCAGGTCGTCGCGATTGTAGCGATAGCCGGCGTTGATCACCTTGCCCAGCTCCGGCAGATAGCGCGCCGTCAGGTTCAACCTGTTGATGCGACTGTTGCTCGGGTTGATCTGCCAGGCGGCATCGACGTAGGTCTTGGGCAGCACCTGCCCGGAGACGGCAGCGAGCACGTCGGCGAGGGTGCTGTTGCGCGCCTGTTCGCCGGGCAGGGTCACCGCCTGATGCCGGAAGTAGATCCGCTCGCCGACCATGGCGCGCAGCAGTTCAGCGCCGCTGGCCGGATCGACCAGGCGCGAGGTCAGCGCCATGGTGATCTCGTTGGCGTCGCCGATGCGGTCACCGCCGCTGTAGCGGTTCTCGGAGAAGATCTGGGCGAAATTGAAATCGGCGATGCCGCTGTCGAACACCGGCACCAGGTGCTGGTCGCGCGCCGGCACCAGCAAATAGTAGGCGCGCGGCTCCAGGGTCTGGAGCAGATCGCGACCCAGCCAGTCGAGCTTGCGCTCGAGGTAGGCGCCGCTGTCGACGCTGACGATCGGTACACTGCGCGACAGCGTCGCCGGCGTTCCCGGGTCCTGGCGCTCGAGACTGTAGCTGGCGACGTTAACGCCCAGCTTCGGCGTCAGGTAGAAGGCGGCGCTGGCCAAGGGCAGGGACCACTGCGGATAGACGGTGGTGCGCCGACCGAGCACCTGGGTCGGATGGGCAAAGTCGACGAACTCGCCATCGACGGTCAGCGCGCTGCCGCCGGGCAGATCGGAACGTTGCGCATTGAATGTGAGTTGCGGCAGACGGCGATAGGGAATCGCCACCGGCGGCAACGCCGGATCCTGCAACGTCTGGTAGCTTTGCGCGGTGAGCCCCGCGCGCCACCAGTTGGCCTGATAGTTGAGGCTCCCCTGGCGCAGCAGATTGTTCTGCGCGATGTTGGCGATGCGCGAGGACAGGTCGGTGAAATAACTGTCGTCGGAGACTTGGTTCAAGTCCACGGTGCCGCTGAAGCCCTGGCCGAAGTTCTGGTTGTGCTGCAGCGAGACGCTGCTGCGCGTGTCGTGGGTGATGTGGTCGTCGGGCAGGTACTCGACGCGCGCCTGGCCTTTGTAATTGAAATCCAGGTAGCGGACTTCGCCGCCCAGCTGCAGGCCACGCTTGCCCATCAGCCGCGGCACCACGGTCGCATCGACGTTCGGCGCAACGTTCCAATAATAGGGCAGCGTCGCTTCGAGGCCGCTCTTGCTGGTGCTGCCGAAGGTCGGTGCCAGGAGGCCGCTCTTCCTGGCGTTGTTGAGGGAGAAGCTGAGCCAGGGCGAGTAGAGGATGGGCAGGCCCTGGAAGACCAGCGTGGCGTCGCTGGCCTCGCCCTCCTCGGTCTCGTAGTCGAGCTTCATCTCGCCGGCGCGCGCGTACCAGGCGCGATCGGGGGCCGGACAGGTGCTGTAGGTGGCGTTGGTCAGCCGGTAGTGGTCCTCGCCCTCGAAGTCGATGCGCGCCGCCTCGCCGCTGCCGGTGGTCAGGGGCAGGACCTCGCCCGGCTTCTGCTGCGGCGGTGGCCTTCTGATCACGTAGTGGGGCTGTTCGAAGTAGCCGACGTTGTCCTCGACCTTGAGGCGCAGCTTCGGCCCCTTGATCAGGTCCTCGGCGCTGCGCAATTCGACCGCGCCGGTCGCCTCGAACTCGTCTTCTTCCTGCCAGTAGGTCAGGCGATCGGCGGTCAGCGACCGGCCGGCGTTGCGCAATTCGACGGCGCCTTCGGCGACCACCGTCTGGTCGGTTTGGCCGCTGATGCGGTCGGCAGCGACGAAGCTGGGCCGCGGCTCGCTGCTCAGGCGCGGCAGCGGCTGCAGTCGCGCGGTCGGGCGCAACGCCGGCTCGGGCAGCAGCCCGGCCTGGGCGTGGGCCGAGTAGAGCGGCGGCAACGGGGCAGGCTCGACGATCCGCGGCGGCGCCTCGAGCGGCGGCATCGTCTCGGCCGCCACAACGGCACCGGCACAGCAGGTCGCGACCACCGCTATCAGGAATTTTTCGCGCCCAGGCATGTGCATGTCTTGTTTGTGAATGCAACAATCGCTGCCACCGTCGCTGCCACCATCGCGTCGCAGGACACCGGTCGAGACCCCGGCTGGGCCAATGATAGAATCGTTGATTCTAGCATTGCGGTGGGGCGGCCCCATGGAAAGGCAGCGGCAGATCGAGTCCTGGCTGGCCCAGCTGCATCCGCAGCGCGCCGTCGCTCTGGCACCCGCCTCTGCCGATGCCAGCTTCCGCCGCTATTTCCGCGCCACCTTCGACAACGGCGCCAGCGCCATCGTCATGGATGCACCGCCGACGCGGGAAGACTGCCGTCCCTGGCTGGCCGTGCAGCGTCTGTTCCGCGCTGCCGGCGCCCGCGTGCCGGAGGTGCTGGCCGAGGATCTGGGGCGCGGCTTCCTCTTGATCTCCGATCTTGGCGACAGCACCTATCTCACCTGCCTGCGCGCGACGACGCCGACCGAGGCGGCTCGCCTCTACGCCGACGCCACGGCGGCGCTGCTGCGCATCCAGGCCGCCTCGCGGCCCGGCGCGCTGCCAGACTACGACAGGGCGCTGCTCAAGCGTGAACTAGAGCTCTTTCCCGAGTGGTACATCGGCCGGCACCTCGCCGCAACCTTGAGCGCGGCCCAGGCGCTGGTCCTGGACCAGGCTTTCGAAAAGATCCTGGCGGTCAATCTGGGCGAAGCCCGTGTGTTCGTGCACCGCGACTACCATTCGCGCAATCTGATGCGGCTCGCCGATGACAATCCCGGCATTATCGATTTTCAGGATGCCGTCTGCGGACCGATCAGCTACGATCTGGTGTCGCTGTTCAAGGACGCCTACATCGCCTGGGATGAAGAGTTGACCCTCGACTGGCTGATCCGCTACTGGGAAGCGGCAAAGCGCATCTCGCTGCCGGTGCCGGCGGACTTCGCCGATTTCCATCGCAACTACGAATGGATGGGCGTGCAGCGCCACCTCAAGGTGCTGGGCATATTCGCCCGCCTCGCCCACCGCGACGGCAAGTCCGCCTACCTCGCCGACATGCCGCTGGTGGCGCGCAGCTTGCACCAGACCTGCAGCCGCTACCGCGAACTGGGGCCGCTGGCCAAGCTGATCGAGGACCTGGAGCAGCCGGTGCGACAGATCGGCTACAGCTTCTAGCCGCCATCGCCATGCGTGCGATGATCCTCGCTGCCGGCCGCGGCGAACGCTTGCGGCCGCTCACCGACAACTGTCCCAAGCCGCTGCTCGAAGTCGGCGGCAAAGCGCTGATCGTGCGTCACCTGGAGCGGCTGGCCGCCGCCGGCGTGGGCGAGGTGGTGATCAACCACGCTCACCTCGGGCAGATGCTGCGGCAACGCCTCGGCGACGGCAGCGCCCACGGCCTGCGTATCCACTGGTCGGCGGAGCCCCCGGGGGCGCTGGAGACCGCCGGCGGCATCGCCCAAGCCCTGCCCCTGCTCGGCGAGGGGCCCTTCCTGGTGATCAACGGCGACGTCTATTGCGACTGGGACCTCGCCGCGGCGGAGGCCATCGCCGCGGCGCTGAGCCGCCGCGACAACCTCGCCCACCTGGTCATGGTGCCCAACCCGCCGCAGCACGCCGGCGGCGATTTCTTTCTCTGCGGCGGGCGGGTGTGGGCAGAGGGCGAGCAGGAAGGCGAGCGCCTCACCTTCTCCGGCATCGGCATCTACCAGCCGGCGCTGTTCGCCTCCCTGCGACCGGGGCAGCGGGCCAGGCTGGCGCCGCTGCTCTCTGCGGCGATGGCCGAGCGCCGGGTCAGCGGCGAACGTCACGGCGGCCGCTGGGAAGACGTGGGTACGATCGAGCGCCTGACGGCGCTCGATGCCGAACTCGGCGCAGGCCTATAATCGCCTCATGAGCGATCACTACCAGTGTTTCAAAGCGCGCCGCGAGCGCCTGCTCGCGATCATGGCCGCTGCCGGCGGCGGCGTCGCCGTGATCCCCAACGCCCAGGAGAAGCTGCGCAACCGCGACAGCCACTTCCCCTTCCGCGCCGACAGCTATTTTCACTACCTGAGCGGCTTTCCCGAGCCCGAGGCGGTGTTGCTGCTGGTCGCCGGCGAGACGAAGAAGGAAAGCCTGCTCTTCTGCCGCGACAAGGATCCGGAGAAGGAGGTCTGGGACGGCTTCCGCTACGGGCCGGCAGCGGCGCCGGGCCACTTCGGCGTCGACGCCGCGCACAGCATCAAAGAGTTCGACGAGAAGCTGGTGGAACTCTTAGCGGCCCATCCGTCGCTGTGGTATTCCCTGGGCCACGACGCCGAATTCGACGCGCGCATCAGCCGCGCCATCAACGCCCTGCGCGCCCAGGCGCGCAGCGGGCGCCGGGCGCCGACCACGGTGCACGACGTGCACGCCGCCCTCGACGCCATGCGCCAGATCAAGGGGGTCGAAGAGATCGCGCTGATGCGCCGCGCCGCCGACATCTCGGCATCCGCGCACCGGCGCGCCATGCGGGCGAGCGCACCGGGCAAGTTCGAGTACCAGATCGAAGCCGAACTGCTGTGCGAATTTCGCGCCAGCGGCAGCCAGGCGCCGGCCTACAACAGCATCGTCGCCGGCGGCGCCAACGCCTGCGTGCTGCACTATGTCGGCAACAGCCAGCCGCTCAAGGACGGCGAGCTGCTGCTGATCGACGCCGCCTGCGAACTGGACGGCTACGCCGCCGACATCACCCGCACCTTTCCGATCAACGGCCGCTTCAGCGGCCCGCAAGCCGATGTCTACGATCTGGTGCTCGACGCCCAGGCCGCCGCCATCGCCGCCATCCGTCCCGGCGCCGCATTCAACGACGGCCACGAAGCGGCGCTGGCGGTGATCGTGCGCGGCCTGATCGACCTGAAGCTGCTCGCCGGCTCGGTCGACGGCGTCATCGAGTCGGAGGCCTACAAGCGCTTCTACATGCACCGCACCAGCCACTGGCTCGGGCTCGACGTGCACGACGCCGGCGAAGTCAAACGCGGCGAGCACTGGAAGACGCTCGAGGCGGGCATGGTGCTGACCGTGGAACCGGGCTGCTACATCCGGGCGGCCGACGACATACCCGCCGCCTTCCACAACATCGGCGTGCGCATCGAGGACGATGCGCTGGTCACCAGCGACGGCTGCGACCTGCTCACCGACGCGGCGCCGAAGACCATCGCCGACATCGAAGCGCTGATGCGCGATGGGCGCTGAACGCACGATACCTGCGAGCGTAGCGAGCGGCGCTCACTCCCCTCCGCGGCAGGGGGGGCGGGAAGAAGGTTCACCGATCGCGATCGTCGGCGGCGGGCCCGTCGGCATGGCGCTGGCCCTGGCGCTGCAGCAGCGGGGCCAGCGGGCGCAGATCTTCGAGGCGCGCGCCCGCCACGCGTTCGCCGAAGACCAGCGGATCCTGGCGCTGTCCTTCGGTTCGCGGCAGATCCTCGAGTCGCTCGGCGCCTGGGCACAGCTCGAGGCCACACCGATCCTCGCCATCCACGTGTCGCAACGCGGCGGCTTCGCTCGCACCCGGATCAGCGCCGCCGAGGAGAGGCTGCCGGCGTTGGGCTACGTGGTGGCAGCGTCAGCGCTGGGCCAAGCGCTCGACGCGGCCCTGCGCCGCGCCGAAGTCTGCGTGCGCGAGCGGGTGCGCGTCAGCGGCGCGGTCGCCAACGCCGCTGGCGTGGAGCTCGCCAGCAGCGCTGGCACGGTGCCGGCGCAACTGGTGGTCTGGGCCGAGGGTGGCGCCGGCGAGGCGGCGATCGAGCACGACTACGGCCAGAGTGCCGTCATCTGTACCGTCGAGGTGGCAACGCCGCACGCCAACACCGCCTGGGAGCGCTTCACCGAGCAGGGACCGATCGCCCTGCTGCCCTTGGGTCCCCGCATGGCGCTGGTCTACAGCTGCGCCAGCGCCAGGGCCGAAGAGTTGATCCGGATGGACGACGCGGCCTTCCTCGCCGACCTGCAGGCGAATTTCGGCACCCGCCTCGAGTTCGTCGCGGCGACGCCGCGCGCCTTGTTCCCGCTCTCCTTGCGTTACCGGCGATCGCCGCTGGGCGCGAGAAGCATCTGGCTGGGAAACGCCGCGCAGACCTTGCACCCGGTGGCGGGCCAGGGCTTCAACCTGGCGCTGCGCGACGTGATGCAACTGGCGCGCAGTCTCGCCGGCGCCAGCGACCCAGGCCACAGGGATGTGCTCGCGGCCTACGCCGCGGCGCGCCGGCTGGACCGGATCGCCAGCATCCGTCTCACCGACGCGCTGGTCCGCGCCTTCGCCGTGAAGGCGCCGCTCGCTCGCGCCGCACGCGGCGCTGCGCTGCTCGCGCTCGACCTGGCGCCGCCGCTGCGCCATTTTTTGGCCAGGCGCATGATCTTCGGTGCGCGCGCGTATTAAGCGCCCCCAGGGCCGGGCTACGCCCAGCCCGCCCCCCGTGGGGTCAAGAAAACTTGGGGCGGCCCTACGTTTTCTTGAGAGCGCCCCGTGGCACGTCGCGATGCCGGAGCTAGCCGGCGTCCCGGGCCAGGCGGATGCCGGAAAACTGCCAGCGCGCCGCAGCGGGAAAGAAGTTGCGATAGCTGGCGCGCAAATGTCCTTCCGGGCTGACGCAGGAGCCGCCGCGCAAGACGTATTGATTGACCATGAACTTGCCGTTGTACTCCCCCACCGCGCCAGCGCCTTCGCGAAACCCCGGGTAGGCAGCGTAGCTCGAGCGGGTCCATTCCCAGGCGTCGCCGAACAGCTGCGCCATCCGCGCAGCCGTCGCCGGGTGCGGGTGCAGCTCGCCGCTCGCCGCGAAGTTGCCCGCGACGGCGACGCCGCTCGCCGCGTGCTCCCACTCGGCTTCGCTCGGCAGACGCGCGCCGGCCCAACGCGCGAAGGCGTCGGCCTCGTAGTAGGACAGATGCACCACCGGTCGGGCCGGGTCGAGCGCTACCGCACCGCCCAGGCCGAATTCCTGCCAGCCGTCGGCGCGCCGCCAGTAGAGCGGTTGCCGGCGCTCGGCGGCGGTCCGCCACTCCCAGCCCTCGGCCAGCCACAGACGCGCCTCGTCGTAGCCGCCGCCATCGATGAACTCCCGGTACTCGCCGTTGGTGACCAGGCGCGACGCCAACAGGAAAGGTTGCAGATGGACGCGGTGTTGCGGCGTCTCATTGTCGAAGCAGAAGCCGTCGCCGCGATGGCCGATGTCGGTCAGGCCACCGGCGAACTCGCACCAGCGCAGCGGCGCTGGCGCCGCCGCCCGTAGCGGCGCGCTGCAATAGGCCGGTGCCAGCGGATTGCAGGAAAAGAGGTGCTTGAGGTCGGTCAGCAACAGCTCCTGGTGCTGCTGCTCGTGATTCATCCCCAGGATCAGCAGCGCTTCGAGCTGCGGGTCGCGGCTGTCGACGTCGAGCAGCGCCAGCACCTGCTCGTCGACGGCACGACGATAGGCGAGCACGGTCGCCAGCGACGGACGGGTCAGCAGGCCGCGCTGCGAACGCGGGTGTTGTTCGCCCACGGCGTTGTAATAGGAATTGAAGAGCACGCGGAAGGCCGCGTGAAATGGAACGAAGCGCTCTGACCAGCGTTCGAGGATGAAGGTCTCGAAGAACCAGGTGCTATGGCCCAGATGCCATTTCACCGGGCTGGCGTCGGGCATCGACTGCACGCAGCAATCCTCGGCGGAGAGCGGCGCCGCGAGCGCCACGCTGCGCTCGCGGACTTGCTGGTAGCGCGCACCCAGTTCGCCGGCCTGCATCGACGCGATGCCCCTGCCCGACTCAGGCGCGCGCCAAGAACAGCGCGAACCAGCGGCGCTGATCGGTCCACCAAAGGCGCTCGCGGAACCCAGCCCGCTCGAGCATGCGGCCGAAATGCTCGATGGTGTACTTGTAGCTGTTCTCGGTGTGGATGCACTCGCCACGGCGGAAGCTGCGTTCGCCGCCGCGCCAACAGACGCGCGCGTCGACCGTCGCCTGCAGATGCATTTCGATGCGCGACCGGGCGGCGTTGAAGAAGGCCAGGTGGCGCCACTGGCGCCGGTCGAAATCGCTACCGATCAAGCGATTGAGGTGAGCCAGCGCGTTGAGATTGAAGCGCGCAGTGATACCCGCCGCGTCGTTGTACGCCGCCTCAAGCAGCGAGCGCTCCTTGATCAGGTCGACGCCGATCAAGGCAAGCCCGCCCGCCGCCGCGAGCCGGCGCATGCTGGCCAGGAGGGCCGCGGCCGGCTCCGGATCGAAATTGCCGATCGACGATCCGGGATAGAAGACCAGGCGCTGCCCGCCGCCGAGATCCGCCGGCAGCGTGACCTCGTCCTCGATATCGGCGACCAGGGAGCGCACCTCGACACCGGGAAGGGCGCAACGCAAACCCGCCACCGCCTGGCCGAGGAAGTCGGCGGAAATGTCCACCGCCAGATAAGCCCGCGGCTGGATCAAGTCGCACAGCAGCCGGGCTTTCTCGCAACTGCCCGCGCCCAATTCGATCACCGTCGCGCCGGCGCCGAGCTGCTGGCGCAGCTCGCCGGCGGCGAGCGTCATGATCGCGCGCTCGGTGCGCGTCGGATAGTATTCCGGCAAGCGCGTGATGCGCTCGAACAGCGCCGAGCCGGCGGCGTCGTAGAAATACTTCGGCGAAATGCGCGCCCGCGGCTCGCACAGCGCCGCGATGATCTCGCTGTCTGACGCGGCGCAACTCGCCGGCCACGCAGGCGCGAGCTCGCGGGCGGATAAGCGGAGCGCCCCGGGCGGGGGGCCGGCGTTCATGGATCGACGACAGCGCTCAGGCCGGCGGCGTGCCTTCTTTGATCACCGCCTTCAACTGTCCGCGCAATTCGGGTGTGTCCTGGTGGCGGTGCACCGCTACCGCGTGTTGCACCGCGATTTCCATCAACTCCTGCTCGCTGTCGGCCGAGATCGCTACCGTGCACTTGACCTCGCTGGGAAACTGCCGGCAGTCGACATACTTGCGCGCCATGATGTTCTCCTCGTGCTTGGTTGAGTGGATTTGCAGCTACCGATCGGGGGACGCGCCCGAGCCGCGCTCGTCGCCAGCAGCGCCGCAGCAAGGAGCGACGGCCCCAAGTCTGTTTATAGATGCAAAAACCATAAAATCAAGCTGCCCGCACGCCGCGCGACGGCGCGATGCGCAAACCGCAGCTGAAGAAAATCAGCCAAAATCGCCGCCGGAGTTTGCGGTAGAATTGCTCCCTTCCGAAATTCGACCTGCCGCGTTCCGACCATGCAATTTGCCGGGTTCACCCTCAGGAACAACTTGTTCGTGGCACCGATGGCAGGCGTGACCGACCGACCGTTCCGGCAGTTGTGCAAATCCCTTGGCGCCGGCCTCGCCGTGTCGGAAATGGTCACCTCCAACTCCCTGCTCTACGGCAGCGCCAAGACGCGCCGGCGCGCCGACCACCAGGGCGAGGTCGATCCGATCTCGGTGCAGATCGCCGGCGCCGATCCGCGGCTGATGGCCGACGCGGCCCGTTACAACGTCGACCACGGCGCCCAGATCATCGACATCAATATGGGCTGCCCGGCGAAGAAGGTCTGCAACGTGATGGCCGGATCGGCGCTGATGCAGGACCAGGGGCTGGTGGCGCGCATACTCGTAGCGGTGGTGCGCGCCGTGCCGGCCACGCCGGTGACGCTGAAGCTGCGCACCGGCTGGAACCGCGACAACCGCAACGCCGCGGCCATCGCCACCATCGCCGAAGACTGCGGCGTGCGCGCCCTGGCCATCCACGGCCGCACTCGCAGCGACCAGTACCAGGGCGAGGCAGAGTACGACACCATCGCCGCGGTCAAGGCCCAGGTGGGCATACCGGTGATCGCCAACGGCGACATCGACACCCCCGAGAAGGCCAGGCGCGTGCTCGCCCACACCGGCGCCGACGGTGTCATGATCGGTCGCGCCGCCCAGGGTCGGCCCTGGATCTTTCGCGAAATCGAATACTACCTGGCGACCGGGAAGAAGCTGGCACCGCCCGGCGCCGCCGAGATCCACGCCATCTTGCGCCGCCACCTCGCCGATCTCTACGTCTTCTACGGCGAGGAGACGGGCCTGAAGATCGCGCGCAAGCACATCTCCTGGTATACGAAGGGTCTGACCGGGGCGGCGCAATTTCGCTCGCGCATGAACTCCTTGTCGGACATCGACGCACAACTGGCAGCGGCCGACGATTTCTTTCTCGGCGACGCCGCCAACGACCGCCTGCCCTTGCCCCAGGCGACAGAGGGAGCACTGGCCGCATGAGCAGCGAAATTTCGGACTGTGTCAAGCGCAGCTTGAACCGCTATTTTCGCGATCTCGACGGCGAGCAGCCGACGGCGATCTACGATATGGTGTTGCGCAGCGTCGAGCATTCTCTGCTCGAGGTGGTGATGGACAAGGCCAGCGGCAACCAGACCCTCGCCGCCGACATGCTGGGCATCAACCGCAACACGCTGCGCCGCAAGCTCTGCGACTACGGCTTGCTCTGATAGACATTCTCTCTCGACCATGAAGATTACCCAGGCACTGATCAGCGTTTCGGACAAACGCGGCATCGTCGATTTTGCGCGCGCGCTGGCCACCATGAAGGTCAAGCTGCTGTCGACCGGCGGCTCGGCCAAGCTGCTGCGCGAAGCCGGCCTCGACGTCACCGAGGTCGCCGACTACACCGGCTTTCCGGAGATGCTCGAGGGTCGCGTCAAGACCCTCCACCCCAGGGTCCACGCCGGCATCCTGGCGCGGCGCGATGCTAGCGCGCACCTGGCGACCCTCGCCGCGCACGACATCCCGACCATCGATCTGGTGGTGGTGAACCTCTATCCCTTCGAGCAGACCGTCGCCAAGTCCGGCTGCACGCTCGAAGAGGCGATCGAAAACATCGACATCGGCGGCCCGACCATGGTGCGCGCGGCGGCCAAGAATCACGGCGATCAAGCCGGTGGTGTCGGCGTCGTCACCGATCCCGACGACTACCCGGCGATCGCCGCCGAGCTGCAAGCCAACGGCGGCGAGCTCAGCCACGCCACCCGCCTGGCGCTGGCCAAGCAGGCTTTCACCCACACCGCACGCTACGACGGCGCCATCAGCAACTGGCTGACCGGCCTCGACGCCGACGCGCGACCGACCCTCTTCCCGCAGCGGCTGCAACTGGCTTTCGACAAGGTCGAGGAGCTGCGCTACGGCGAGAATCCGCACCAGCAGGCGGCCTTCTACCGCGAGCCGCGCACCGCGGCCGGCAGCATCGCCAGCTACACGCAGTTGCAGGGCAAGGAGCTGTCCTACAACAACATCGCTGACGCCGACGCCGCCTGGGAATGCGTCAAGGCCTTCCCGCGCGACGACGGCATGGCCGCCTGCGTCATCGTCAAGCACGCCAACCCCTGCGGCGTCGCCATCGCCGCCAGCGCCGCAGAAGCCTACAGCAGAGCCTTCGCCACCGATCCGACCTCCTCCTTCGGTGGCATCATCGCCTTCAACGTGGCCATCGACAAGGCGACCGCGCTGGCGGTGTCGGGCCAGTTCGCCGAGCTGATCATCGCCCCCGAGATCACGCCCGAAGCGAGCGCCGTGTTCGCCGCCAAGCAGAACCTGCGCGTCCTCGCCGTGCGCCTCGGACGCAGCGAACCAGCCCTCGACTACAAGCGCGTCGGCGGCGGTCTGCTGCTGCAATCGCGCGACAACGCGATCGTCGGCGCCGCCGAGCTGAAGCTGGTGAGTCGTCGCGCCCCCACCGACGCCGAGACGCGCGATCTGCTGTTCGCCTGGGTGGTCGCCAAGTACGTCAAGTCCAACGCCATCGTCTACTGTCGCGACCGGGTCACCGTCGGCGTCGGCGCCGGGCAGATGAGCCGCGTCGATTCGGCGCGCATCGCCGCGATCAAGGCGGAGAACGCCGGCA
>JAHFRE010000105.1 GCA_023258955.1 Sterolibacterium sp. | reverse complement strand
ACCAGCTCGCGCAGTGGCAGGCACGGCGCGCTGCTGTTTCTCGATCTCGACAATTTCAAGACCCTCAACGACACCCGTGGCCACGACATCGGCGACCTGCTGCTGCAGCAGGTCGCCCAGCGCCTGAGCACCTGCGTGCGCGAGGGCGACACCGTGGCGCGCCTGGGCGGCGACGAATTCGTGGTGATGCTGGAAGACCTGAGCGAGAACCTGCTCGAGGCCGCAAACCAGACCGAGGCCGTCGGCGAGAAAGTTCTTGCCACGCTCAATCAGAGCTACCAGCTCGGCGCCAACGGGCACCACAGCACCCCCAGCGTCGGCGTCACGCTGTTCGCCAACCATCAAGGGCCGTTGGACGACCTGTTGAAGCGTGCCGATCTGGCGATGTACCAAGCCAAGGCGGCGGGGCGCAACACGCTGCGCTTCTTCGACCCGGAGATGCAGGCCGTGGTGGCGACCCGAGCGGCGCTGGAGGCCGATCTGCGCGACGCCGTGCCGAAGAACCAGTTCGTGCTCTACTACCAGGCGCAGGTCGATGGCAAGGGACGGCTGACCGGCATGGAGGCGCTGCTGCGCTGGCAGCATCCGCAGCGCGGTCTGGTGTCGCCGCTCGAGTTCATTTCCCTGGCGGAGGACATCGGTCTGATCCTGCCCCTGGGCCAATGGGTGCTGGAGACCGCCTGTGCGCAACTGGCGCTCTGGGCGAACCAGCCCGACAAGGCCCACCTGACCGTTGCCGTCAATGTCAGCGCGCGCCAACTGCACCATCCGAACTTCGTCGGCCAGGTGTTGGCGGTGCTCGACAAGACCGGTGCCGATCCGCGGCGCCTGAAGCTGGAACTGACCGAAAGCATACTGGTGAACGATGTCGAGGGCGTGATCGGCAAGATGACCGCGCTCAAGGCGAAGGGCGTTTGTTTCTCGCTCGACGATTTTGGTACCGGCTATTCGTCGCTCTCCTACCTGAAGCGTTTGCCCCTGGACCAGCTGAAGATCGATCAGAGCTTCATCAAGGACATCCTCAGCGACAGCAACGACGCCGCCATCGCCAAGATGGTCGTTGCCCTGGCCGAGAGCATGGGCCTGACGGTGATCGCCGAGGGCGTGGAGATCGAGGCGCAGAAGGACTTTCTCGCGCACAATGGCTGCAACGCCTATCAGGGCTATCTGTTCGGCCGCCCCCTGCCCATCGGCGAGATGGAAGCGTTGGCGGGCCTTGGGTGAGGCAAGCGCGGCGCCAGCTGAGCGACGCTTCGACCAGCCGGCCCTGGTCGCGCTGCCGGAACGGGAATCGGCGATGACCTGGCGGCCAGCCGCCGCTGCCCGACGGCCGCGGCCGGCCACGCCATTTCTTCGCCGCGTTCTGCTGGCGGGGCTGGTGGCCAATCTGTTCCTCATCGGCGTGGCGACCCTTTGGCTGAGCCATAGCCACCAGCAATATCTCGAGATCGACCGGATCACCAGCGCCAACCTGGCCAAGACCCTGGCCCACGACACCGCCGGCCTCATCAGGAGCGCCGACAGCGCCATGTTGTCGGTGGCCGACGAGTACGCCAGGCAGCCGCCCCAGCGCGATTTCGGCGCAGGCTGGATCGGCCGATCGCTGCAACGGCACGCGCGCCTGTTGCCGGAGTTCGAGAGTCTGCGCGTTGCCGACTCAAGCGGCCTGATTCGCCTGGGACGCAAGGTCGATGCCGCGAAGCCGATCGATATCAGCGACCGGCGCTTCTTCATCGCCGTGCGCGACCAAGCCGAGGCCGGCCTGGTCATTTCCGAGCCGATCATCGGACGGATCAGCGGGCAGTGGGCGGTGTCCCTGGCAAGACGCATCAACGGCGCTGACGGTTCGTTCGCCGGCGTCGTCTATGCCAATCTGGCGATCGAAAGATTGATCCGCTCCTTTGCCGAACTGGATGTGGGTGCGCACGGCTCGGTGACGCTGCGCGACGGCAACTTGGGCATCGTCGCCCGCTACCCGGAGCCGCTCGGCGTCGGCAGCACCGTCGGCAACAGGATCGTCTCGCCCGAGTTCCAGGCGATGGTAGCGGCCGGGCACAGCGACGGTACGTTCCGGGTGCGCGCCGGCATCGACAACATCGACCGCACCTTTTCCTACCGCAAGGTTGGCAACTTGCCCCTCTACATCATCGTCGGCATCGCCAGCGAAGACTCCTTGCTCGCCTGGCGCCAGCAATTCGGGGGCGTGGCAGCGCTGCTCGCCAGCTTTCTGCTGTTGACCCTGTCGTCGTCGCGCCTGCTCGTCGATTCCTGGAAGAAGCAGGCAGCGAGCGAGCGGCAACTGCAGTTGGCGCTCGACGCGAGCAGCGATGGACTGTGGGACTGGGACCTGCGTAGCGGCCGCGCGTATTTCGCCCCGCGCTATTTCGCCATGTCCGGCTACCGGCCCGATGAAGCGACGCCGGACCTCGAGCATTTCAAGAGCACCGTTCATCCGGACGATTTGTCCACGGTGATGGCAGCGGTGGAGGCCCACCTGCAGGGCAAGACCGCGATCAGCGTATTCGACTATCGGATGATCACGCGTTCCGGCGAGCTCAAGTGGATGTCGGGACGAGGACAGGTGGTGGAGCGAGACGCCGCTGGCGCGCCGCTGCGCATGATCGGCACCATCTCCGACATTACGGAGCGCAAGGCCGCGGAACGGGCGGTGCACGAGAGCGGCGAGGAATTTCGCCGCTTGTTCGAGAGTTCGCGCGACGCGTTGATGGTTTCGAGCCCACCTTCGATGCGCTTTACCGAGGCCAACGCGGCGACGCTGCAGCTCTTCGGCGCGGCCAGCCTGGAGGAGTTTGCCGCGCTCGGCCCCGCAGATATTTCACCCGCGACGCAACCCGATGGCCGACCGTCGGGCGACAAGGCGAAGGAAATGATCGCCATCGCCTTGCGCGATGGCTCGCACTTCTTCGAGTGGGAACATCAAAGGCTCGACGGCCGTCGCTTTCCCGCCGACGTGCTGCTGACCCGCATCGCCAAGGGCGGCAGCGTCTTCCTCCAGGCCACCGTGCGCGACACCAGTTTGCGCAAGGCCGCGGAGGACCAAGTGCGCAAGCTCTCCTTGGCGGTGGAGCAAAGCTCAGAGAGCGTGGTCATCACCAATCTTGCAGCGGAGATCGAATACGTCAACGACACCTTTCTGAAGACGACCGGCTACAAGCGCGACGAAGTGATCGGCCAGAACCCGCGTCTCCTGCAATCGGGCAAGACGCCGCCGCAGACCTTTGTCGCGCTGTGGCAGGCGTTGTCGCGGGGCCGCTCGTGGAAGGGCGAACTCTACAATCGGGCCAAGGACGGTCGCGAATACGTCGAGTTCGCCAGCATCAGCCCCATTCGCCAAGCCGACGGCAAGGTCAGCCACTACGTGGCGGTGAAGGACGACGTCACCGAGCACAAGCGCAACGCCGAAGAATTGAACGCCTACAAGAATCACCTGGAGGAGTTGGTCGACACCCGCACCCACGAACTCGAGGCAGCCAAGCAGGCGGCCGAAGCCGCCAATATTGCCAAGAGCACCTTTCTCGCCAATATGAGCCACGAAATTCGTACGCCGATGAACGGCATCCTGGGCATGGCTTACGTGCTGCGGCGCGGCAGCGTCAGTCCGGCGCAAGCGGACCAGCTCGGCAAGATCGTGGCTTCCGGCAAACACCTGCTGGGCATCATCAACGACATCCTTGACCTGGCCAAGATCGATGCCGGCAAGCTCGCACTCGAAGAGACGGACTTTCAGCTCGCAGAGGTGGTGCAAACCGTGCTCGCAGTCCTTGGCCAGGCGATCAAGGACAAGGGGCTGCAGCTGCAAGTCGACCTCTCCGCGCTGCCGCAGGCGCTCAAAGGCGATCCGACGCGACTTGCCCAGGCCCTGCTCAATTACCTGGGCAACGCCGTCAAATTCACCGCATGCGGCAGCATCAGCATCGGCGGGCGGGTCTTGGAAGAATCGGCAGCGGGTTGGCTGCTGCGCTTCGACGTCACCGATACGGGCGTCGGCATGGCGCCAGAACAGCAACTGCGGGTATTCAACGCCTTCGAGCAGGGGGACAACGCGACCACGCGCAGGTATGGTGGCAGCGGCCTCGGTCTGGTTATCAATCGGCGCATCGCTCAGTTGATGGGCGGCGAGGTGGGCGTCGAATCGCAGCTGGGACAAGGCAGCACCTTCTGGCTGACGGCGAGGATGGCGCGCGGCTGGCACAGCAGCCCGGCGCGGGCCCGTGAAACGACCGATGCGCTGGCGCTGAGCGCGCATCGCGGCAAACGCCTGCTGCTGGCCGAGGATGAGCAGGTCAATCAGGAGGTGGCCAAGCTGTTCCTGGGCGACGCCGGCCTGCAGATCGAGATCGCCAGCGATGGCGAAGCTGCGCTGCACATGGCCAGCAACGGCCGCTACGATCTGATCTTGATGGATGTGCAGATGCCGAAGATGAACGGTCTCGACGCCACCCGTGCCATCCGCAAACTCAGCGGTTACGCGTCGACCCCGATCTTGGCGATGACCGCCAACGCCTTTGCCGAGGATCGGGAGAAATGCCAATCTGCCGGAATGGACGACTTCATCTCGAAGCCGGTCGAGCCGGAGAGGCTATTCGCGACTTTGTTAAAATGGCTGGAGCGGTGATGCTGCAGCGGGCAATTTGCAAGCGAGGACCGCGGCTGGCTCCGCCAACGCAGCCAGCGCCGCGCCGTGCTGCTGGTTGCGTGACGACAGCCGCTCAGCTCATCGCACTGGCAGCGCGTCGCAAATTTGTCGAAACGGAGATGTTCGAAACGAATCTCAGCGACGCCAGCCCGGTGTTCATGTACAGTACCCGCTTCGCGCCCTCGATGCCGGCGCCAGACGCGGTCGCGCTGTTCGCACCGGACCCGCAGCAATGGTGGCTCAAAGCCCGGCTGGAGCAGCAAAACGGCACCCGCCGCGGTCGGGAGCAGCGCCCATGAGCGGGTTGGCCGAACGCGGCGCCGAAGCTCGGCTGGCGGTACGCGCTCGGCGCGATGACCGGCGCAGGGCCTGCCGATGAAGCTGCACTTCGCGCAACCGCAGCGGCAAAGCCTGGTGGTTTTCGCCCTGGCTGGGCTCGCCGTGCTGACCTTCGTGCTCGGCTGCCTGGTCAGCTATCAAAAGGTGCGCGACGAGCGACAGGGCCAACAGCGGGAAGAGGCGCAGCGGCTGCTGCTCGCCTTCGAGGCCCATTCGATACGCATGTTCGACTACGCCGATGGCCATCTTCGCGCCATCCGCGCCTATGTGGCAGAGCACGGCAACGTCGACACGCTCGACCATTTTGTGCGCGAAATTCAGGCGCCGCACGCTGAGCTGTTTTCGGGCATCGTCACCACCATGGATCGCGAAGGCTGGGTTACCTACCAGTCGGAGACGCCACGGCACAAGTTGCGGGACTTCGGCAAGATGTCCGGACTCGATCACTTCCAATACTTCGTCCAGCATCCGGGCGATTCGATCTTCGTCGGCGGCACGCGGCTCGGCAAATTCACCGGCAAGCGGCAGTTCCGCATGGCCAGACCGTTGTTCAAGGACGGGGTGTTCGATGGCTTGGTGGTGCTCACGCTATTGCCCGAGCACATCACCGATTTCTACCGCAGCGTGAGCCTGGCGCCGCACAGCACGGTCACCATGCTCACCCGGGAGCGGCGGCTGATCGCGCGCCAACCCCTGCCAGCGACCGAGCTGTACGACCGCGTCATCGCCGACTCGGCAGCGAGCTCTGCCATGGACCGCGATAGCAATAGCAGCGGCAGCGCCTTCGGCGTGTTCAGCCCCTTCGACAACATCCGCCGTGACGTCTTCTACAAGCAGCTGGCCGATTACCCGGTGCGATTGGTGGTCGGCATTTCCGAACAAGATCTTGACGACTTCATGGCGGGCTTGCGCCGCAGCTTGACCCTGTTGGTGCTGGGCTTTTGCGCGGCGGTGGCGATCGTCAGTGCCCTCGCCCTGCGCATGTTGAAACAGAACCGTCTCGTCGCCAGCGCCGCGCTTCGCCTGCAGGCCAGCGAAGCGCGCCTGATCGAGGCGCAGCGCATAGCGCGCATCGGCAGTTGGACCTTGGATCTGCAAGACGGCAAGCTCAGCTGGAGCGATGAAATATTCAGGCTATTCGAGATCGCCCCAAGCCAGTTCGGCGCCACCTATGGAGCGTTTCTCAACGCGATACACCCCGAAGACCGCGCTGCGGTCGACGCGGCCTACCAAAGATCGCTGGGCGATCGCGCCCCGTACGAAATCACCCACAGACTGCTGATGAGCGATGGACGCGTCAAATGGGTGCAAGAGCGCTGCACCACGGTGTTCGACGCCGACGGCAAGCCACTGCGCTCCAGCGGCACGGTGCAAGACATCACCGAGCGCAAGCTGGCCGACGAGGGGCTGCGCATCGCGGCGGTGGCCTTTGAATCGCAAGAGGGCTTGGTGGTTACCGACGCCAACAGCGTGATCCTCAGCGTGAACCGCGCCTTCACCCAGGCGACAGGGTATACGCCGGCGGAGATTGTGGGCAAGACGCCGCGGCTGCTCAAGTCCGGCCGCCACGACGACAGCTTCTATCGGGAAATGTGGCAGAGCCTGAATCGCGACGGCGAATGGAAGGGAGAAATCTGGGATCGGCGGAAGAATGGCGAGATCTATCCCAAGTCGCTCTCCATCTCCGCGGTCAAGGGCGAAGACGGCAGCGTCACCCACTACGTCGCCTCCCAGCACGACATCACCGAGCGCAAGCGGGCTGAAGAAAGGATCAAGGAGCTGGCCTATTTTGATCCGCTGACCGGGTTGCCGAATCGCGTCACCCTTCATGAAAAGCTGACCCAGGTCTTGCGCTTGGCCGAGCGCAACGAGAGTCGGTTCGCGCTGATGCTGATCGACCTCGACAACTTCAAGGCGGTCAACGATACCCTCGGCCACCTGACCGGCGACGAATTGCTGATCACGGTCGCAGAGCGCCTCGGCAGCTCGGTTCGCCAAAGCGATCTGGTGGCGCGCCTGGGAGGTGACGAATTCGTCATCGTGCTGCCGGAGGTCGATGGACCTACCGACGTCGCCCACGTTGCCGAGAAGATTCTGGCGGCGATCGCGCAGCCCTATCTGGTCGCCGGCAGAGAATTGCACACTTCGCCGAGCATCGGCATCTGTCTCTATCCCGACGATGCCAGCGATGGCGAGGACATGATCAAGAAGGCCGACGTGGCGATGTACCACGCAAAATCCTGTGGCAGAGGCAACTACCAGTTCTTCCGCGAGAACATCCAGGCGGCCGCGGTGCAACGGCTGGCGATCGAGGCCGACTTGCGGGTGGCACTGGCCAAACAGCAGTTCGTGCTGCACTACCAGCCGCAACTCGACCTGCGCAGCGGCAGATTGGTCGGCGTCGAAGCCTTGATCCGCTGGCAGCATCCGCAGCGCGGCATGGTCGCGCCCCTGGATTTCATTCCCATCGCCGAGGAAAGCGGCCTGATTCTGCCGATCGGCGCTTGGGTGCTGGAGGAGTCCTGCCGCCAACTGGCGCAATGGCGCGGGCGTGGGCTGGAACAGATCAAGATGTCGGTGAATCTCGCCGCCAGCCAGTTCGCCGATCACGATCTGCCGGCGCAAATCCTGGCGATTCTCGACCAGACCGGCGTCCCCGCGTGCAGCCTCGAACTCGAGGTGACCGAATCGATGACCATGAAATCGCCCGCTGGTACGGCGGTGATGATGGAGGTGCTGACCGGACACGAGCTGTCCCTGTCGATCGACGACTTCGGTACCGGCTATTCCTCTTTGGCCTACCTGAAGCTGTTCCCGATCAGCACGCTGAAGATAGACCGCTCCTTCGTCAAGGACATCGAGACCGATCAGAACGATGCCGATATCTGCGACGTGACCGTCTTGTTGGCGCACAAGCTGGGACTGAGCGTCGTTGCCGAGGGAGTCGAGACCGAGGCCCAGCTCAAGTACCTGCTGTCGATCGGTTGCGAAAAGGTCCAAGGCTACCTGATCAGCAAGCCCCTGCCCGCGGCTGAGGCCGAGGCCTTCATCCGCGAACATCCGGTCATGGCCGGAATAGGCACGGTCGAGCTGTGGCAGGCTGCCGCGGCATCGGCGTAGGCTGTAACGGCTTATCGGCGCGGCGGGCGGCCCTGGCGTCTAAGTAGTTCTACGGATTGTGACGCGCAGGCGATCGGCGTAGCTTGCAATACCAGACAGAGCCTGGCTCTGGCTCGCGGCGCTGCGCGCGGAGGCTGGGCGTTGTGGGGGAGACAAGATGACAAAAGGATACGTGGTGGGATTCCGTACGCGGATCATCAATTATCTCGCCGGATTGCTGTGCGCGGGCGGCGGGCTGCTGGTGGTCTACCTCGCGGGTGCCACGCCGGGTCTGGGCGTCGTCCTGCTCAACGTCGCCACCGGCCTGGCCGTCGCCCTGGTGCCGAACTGGTATTTCAGCAGGACCACCGCGACGCCGCTGCGCGAGCTGCGCGACACGATCACCGCGACCCGCAGCGACGGCGACCTGGCGCGGCGCGCGCCCCTGTCGGCGGGCAGCGTCGCCGGCGCCGCCCGCTCCTACAACGAGTTGATGGCCACCTTTCTGGGAATCGTCTCGCGGGTGATGTTCAATTCGCGGCAGGTGGCCCAGGCGGCGGAGCAGCTGATCGTCGAGGCGCGCCAGACCGCCGCCAGTTCGGACAGCCAGCACCAGGCGGCCGAGGCCGCCGCCGGGGCGATGACCGAGATGACCGACAGCATGGCGGAGGTGGCGCGCAACGCCGATGAGGCCGCCGATCTGGCGCAGCGGGCGCGCGAGGATTCGGCCACCGGCACCGCCATCGTCGGCCAGGTGTCGGCGGAGATCGAACGCATCGCCACTTCGGTCGAGGAATCGGCGCACGTGGTGGCTGGGCTGGGCAAGCGCTCGGAAACGATCTCGGGCATCGTCAAGGTGATCCGCGAGATCGCCGACCAGACCAATCTGCTGGCGCTCAACGCGGCGATCGAAGCGGCGCGCGCCGGCGAGCAGGGGCGCGGCTTCGCCGTCGTCGCCGACGAAGTGCGCAAGCTCGCCGAACGCACCACGGCGGCGACCGCCGAGATCGGCAAGATGATCGCCGACATCCTCAACGAAACCAAGAACTCGATCGCCGCCATCCAGACCGGCAGCGAGCAGGCGCACAGCGGCGCTGCCTTGGCCAGGCAGGCCGCCGAGGCGCTGCTGAAGATCAATCGCGGCGCCGAAGAGACCAAGGACAAGATCGATCTGATCGCCCAAAAGGTGGAACAGCACAACGCCAAGTCGCAACGCATCGCCGACCACGTGGCGCAGATCATCGGCCTGGCCGACAGAAACGCCGAGTGCTCGCGCACGACGCTGGGCGAAGCCGATCAGCTCAAGTATCTATCGATCAACCTGCAAGAGATCGCCTCGGTGTTCAAGCTCGGTGGCGCCGGCGAGGTCGCCCTCAAGCTGCACGAGCGCATGCCGGGCATCGTGCAGCGCTTGGCCAAGGAGGTCTCGGCGCTGTTCGAAGCGGCGGTCGAGCGGCGCCAGATCACGCTCGACGAGCTGTTCGACCCAGAGTACACCGCCATCCCCGACACCAAGCCGCAGAAATTTCACACCCGCTACGACGCGCTGACCGACAAGCTGCTGCCGCCGCTGCAGGAGCCCCTGCTCGAGACCAATCCCGAGATCACCTACGCGATCGCCTGCAACAAGGACGGCTACGTGCCGACGCACAACAACCGCTTTTGCCAGCCGCTCTCCGGCGACGAGAAGAAGGACTTCCTGAACAATCGCACCAAACGCGTCTTCTCCGACCCGGTCGGCAAGCGCTGCGGCGCCCACGAAGTGCCGTTCCTGCTGCAAACCTATCGCCGTGACACCGGCGAGATCATGCACGACATTTCGGCGCCGATCTACGTCAAGGGTCGGCATTGGGGCGGCGTCAGGATAGGCTATCGCACCGAATGAACTTTTTTGCCCCGACGTCGGCGCCGCGCTTGCGCAGCGCGGCCGACCGTCTGCCCACCGCTGCGAGGGAACACCGTGTTTGAACATATGAGAATCCCAACCCTGCTCCGCGCCGGCTTCGGACTGGTCACCCTGCTGATCATGGCGATGACCCTGGTGGTGTTCCAGCAGAGCAACACCATCGTCGGCGACCTCAACAACATCAGCAGCGAGAGCTATCCGCAGGCCATGGCGGCGGCGAATATCCGCCTCAACATCGTCAGAAACTGGGCCAACACGCTGATGCTGCTGCAGGTCGCCGATCAGGCGGAGGTGAAGCGGGTCACCGAGCAGATGGCCAGCAACAGCAAGGCGATCACCGGCGACTTCGAGCTGCTCGAGCGCGGCGCCCAATCGTCCAGGGAGCGGGAGGTGCTGGGCGTGGCGCTCAAAGCGCGCAAGGAATACACCGACAACCGCAAGCGCTACGTCGACCTGGTCAAGGCGGGCAGCAAGGAGGAGGCCAACCGCTACCTGACCACCACCCTGAGGGCGAACGTCGATGCCTACACGACCAGCGTCGGCCAGGTGATTTCGTTCCAGACCGCGGAAATGGAGGCCGACACCAATGCGGCGAAGGCCGACGCCGCCCGACTGCAATCGGCCAGCCTGCTGATCGCTGCGCTGGTCACCGCCATCGCGGTGCTCACCGCCGTGGTCGTGGTGCGGGTCATCGGCCGTGTCCTCGGCGGCGAGGTGCACTACGCGACGCGGGTGGTGCGCGAAATCGCCAATGGCAATCTGCAGACCGAGGTGCGCGCCGACGGCGGCAGCGAACACAGCCTGCTGGCGGCGATGGTCGCCATGCGCGAACGGCTGCGCGACATGATCACCGGCATCGATGCCGGTGCCCAGCAGGTCGGGGCAGCGGCCCGCCAGCTGGCGGCGAACTCGCGCGCGGTGGCGGCAAATTCCGCGGCGCAGAACGACTCGGCCGGCGGCACGGCGGCCTCGATCGAGGAAATGACCGTGGGCATCGGCCACATCGCCCAGAACGCCGAGGAGGCACTCGCTTCCTCGCGCCAGTCGGCCGAGCTTTCGCGTCAGGGACGGCAGATCATCGGCGAAGCGGCGGCGGAGATGGGCAAGATCACCGCATCGGTAGAGGCCTCTTCCGCCATCATCGGCACCCTGGAGCAGCAGTCGAACGAGATTTCGGCGGTGGTCAACGTGATCAAGGACATCGCCGACCAGACCAACCTGCTGGCCTTGAACGCCGCCATCGAGGCCGCGCGCGCCGGCGAGCAGGGACGCGGCTTCGCTGTGGTGGCCGACGAGGTGCGCAAGCTGGCCGAGCGCACCACGGCCTCGACCAAGGAGATCGCCAAGACCATCCAGGAGATCCAGGGGGGCACCCAGAACGCCGTGCAGAGCATGGTCGACGGCGTCGACAAGGTCCGCTCCGGCGCCGCGCTGGCGCAGCAGGCCGGCGAGTCGATCCGCGAAATCGAATCCGGCACGCAGCGCGTGGTCGCCGTTGTCGGCGACATCACCGAATCCCTGCGCGAACAGAGCGGGGCGAGCAGCGAGATCGCGCGCAACATCGAGAACATCGCGCGCATGGTCGAGGAGAACAACAGCTCGGCCGAACAGACGGCGGCAGCGGCGCTGCAACTGGAGCGACTCGCCGAGGGACTGACGAGCTCGATCCGCATCTTCCGCCTGTAGCCGCCCTGCGTCCTTGTCTTGGGGCGCGTTCCGGCCTATATTTAGACCGCCTGTCGATCAGCGAGCGTGCGGATGAAGACGCGGAACGATCAATCGCCGGCTCTTCCCAACTTCGATGCGCTGTGTCGACTGGCGCGCGATGACCCTCAGGGTTACGAGGTCTTGCGCCAAGACCTGATCGAGCGCTTCATCGACGCTGTCCCGGAAGCGAAGAGACCGCGGTTGCGCGGGTTGCAGTTCCGCATCGACATGGAGCGGCGCTTGGCGCATTCGGCTTTGGGGGCCGTGGTGCGGGTATACGAGCTGATGTGGAAGAGCTTCCTCAACCTCAATGACAACTGGCAGGATCTGCTGCAGCCCAACGCAGAGGTTGCCGGGCTGCGCCCAGCGATCGCTGGCAAATCCTGTCTGCCCGGCCAGCCAGCGCGCATCATCGAGTTTCGCCCCCTGCGCGATCGTTCCTAGCAGCGCGCACGCGCAGTTCCAGTTCTGCAGCCAGGCGCTCGGCAGTCTGCGCCAGGTCTTGGGCCATCGCCTGCGCCTCGCGGCGATTCTGCCGCGCCGTCTCCTCGACCTGTGCGGCAAGCTGGCAGAGTTGTTGCGCCATGAGGGTCGAACCGCTGCCCTTGAGCCAGTGGGCGTGGCTGGCCAGCGCTGGCAGGTCGCCGTTCGCCAGCGCTTGGTGCAACTGGGGTAATCGTTCGACCAGGGAAGCGAGCACCGTGCGCGCGAGCCTGGCGACGAAGCCGGGTTTGCCCTGGTAGCGACTGGCCAGCCCATCCCAATCGACCAGTCCCTGGTCGCGCGCTCGCGTCGCGCCAGGCGGCGCGGCGGCGACCGGCGGCGTGCGTTGCGGGAATTGGCGCAATATCGCCGCGACCAGGGCGTCGAGATCGACCGGCTTGGTCAGCCGGTCGACCATGCCGGCGGCGAGGCAGCGGTCCTTGTCCTGCGGCATGGCGTGCGCGGTCAAGCCGATCACCGGCAGCTCGGGTGCAATGGCGTGCAGGCGGCGCGTGGCTTCGTAGCCGTCGAGCAGCGGCATCTGGATATCGGTGATGACCAGATCGAAGGCGTGGGCGCCGGCAGCGCTGACCAGGTCGCAAAGCTGAATTCCGTTTTCGACGCAGGTCAGCGAGGCGCCCTCCTGGCCGAGCATCTCCTCGAGCACCAGTTGGTTGGCCGGGTTGTCCTCCGCCGCCAGCAGGCGCAGGCCTGCCAGGCGCGGGCCG
>JAHFRE010000104.1 GCA_023258955.1 Sterolibacterium sp. | reverse complement strand
ACCCCGGTGTACATGGTCGCCAAGCAATACGCTCTGCCGATCTTCAGCGTCGTTCTCGACAACGGCGGCTGGGGCGCGGTGAAGGGGGCGACGTTGAGGGTCTACCCGCAAGGCGAAGCCAGTTCGGCGGACAGCTTCCAGGCGCGCGTCGCTACCGATATGCACTACGAGAAGGTGGCCGAGGCGGCCGGTGCCTACGGCGAGCGCGTGGACCAGGCCAGCGCGCTGCCGGCTGCGATAGACCGATGCCTGGCGCAGGTAAAGGCCGGACGCTCGGCGGTGCTGGTGGTGCGTCTCGATCCGATCTAGCACGTACCAGGTGCTAGCACGTACCAGGTGCTAGCACGTATCAGGTGCTAGCACGTTCTGGTGCCGGCATGTACCTGGTGCTGGCGCGTACCAGGGGCTAGCTCGGGATGTCGGCGCCGATCAGATACCTCACCGTCGGCGGCGCCTCGCCCTGGTGCAGCGAAAACTTGCGCTTGTGTATCTCCAGCTCGGTCGCGGTGACCCGCTCCCGGTGGCGCAGATGCGCCGCCCAGGATTCGTCCATGAATTGTTCGATGAACAGGTCGGCCTCGGTGACATCGCGAAAGATGGACCAGGAGACGGCGCCGTTGCGCAGCCGCATGCGGCGACTCTCACGCATCAGCTCGAGAAACTCATCGACCCGCTCAGGATCGATCCGGTACTCGACCGCGACCAGCACCGGGCCCTGCCCCGGCGCGATCGGCACAGCGAGGTTGGCCTCGCGCCAGTAGGGCGAAGGGGTCAAGTCCTCCTCCTCGCGACCGCCCAGCTTCAGCCGGATGGTTGCCAGCAGGCCGAATAGCGATGCCGCCGCCGCGACCAGCAGGCTGGTGCTGGCGTCGGTCTTGGTCGCGAGCTGGCCCCACGAAGCACCGCCGCAAGCCATGCCGATCCACAGGGCCATCAGCACCAGGGCCAGCCCGCGGCCGCCTACCCAGCGCGGCAGAACCATCTGGGCGGCGACCTGGAAGGCACCGAAGGCGGCCATCCACGCGAATCCGGCGCAGAACAGGGCCAGGCCGACGACGTAGACCTCGTGCGAAACGCCGATGAGGGCGTTGGTCAGGGCGCTGAGCAGCCAGGCGGCGACCACCAGGTGGTCGCGCGAATAGCGCTTCCTGATCCGACCCACGGTCATCGCCAGAACCAGCGCGCCCAGGCCAAAGGTGGCGACCAGGAAGCTGTAGGTCGTCGGCCCGGCATCCAGATGGCTGCGCACCACCACCGGCAACAGGGCCAGGGGCGCCATGCCGAAGAAGGAATAGACCGCACCGCGCGTCAGCACGGCCAGCAGCGCCGGCGTGTTGCGCAGGAACTGCACGCCCAAGCGGATCGCGCCGAAGAAGCGCTCGCTCGGAAGATTGCTCGGCGGCGGCGCGTCGCGCCGCCAGCGCACGAGGAAGGCCGCTGCGGCGATCGACAGCAGGCCGTTGATCAGGAACACGTAGGCCGTTCCGCCCAGCGCCACGATCGCCCCGGCGATCACCGGACCCACGGCCCGCGAGGCGTTCAGCGCGACACCATAGAGCACGACCGCCGCTGCAATCTCCTGGCGCGGCACCACCTCCTGGATCAAGGCCGCGAACACCGGCAGCCGCATGACCAGGCCGGTGCCGATCAGGAAGGCGGCGACGAACAGCGCAGCGGGGGTGAGCCCCCCGGCCAGCGACAGCGCCGCGACGCCGAGGGAAACCACGGCCACCCAGACCTGGGAAAATATCAGGTAGCGGCGACGATCGATGATGTCGGCCAGGGCCCCGCTCGGCAGGGCCAGCAGAAACACCGGTGCCGTCGCCGCGGTCTGGATCAGGGCGATCAGCAGTGGGGTCGCACCCGGGGTGGTGACCATGGTCCAGGCCGCCGCCACCTCGAACATCCAGCTGCAGACGTTGGCCGTCAGGCCGGTGATCCACAGCAGCCTGAACACCGGTCGCCGCAGCGGCGCCCAAGGCTCGATCAGCGCACCCGGCGCGCCTTGGCGGCCGGGTTCGACTCGCCTGTCGGGGTTCATGAGCCGCGGCCGGTCATCGCCTGGCTCAGGCCGGAGCGAACATGGGCACGGGCTGCCCGCCGTCGCAGGGCTCGAACACCACCTTGACTTGCAGACCGACGCGCAGCTCGCACTCGGCGCAATCGACGATATTGGTCAGCATCGTCACACCCTCCTCCAGCGTCACATAGGCCAGGGTGTAAGCCGCCTCGGCCACGCCCATGGTGCTGTAGGAATAGATGCGACCGCGGCCGCTGGCCTCGATCCAAGTCGTATCCGCGCTCAGGCAGAAGGGGCAGATCGCCCGCGGATAGTGGTGGGGCTCGCCGCAGGCGAGGCAGCGCTTCAGCAGCAATCGCCCGGCCGCTGCCGCCCGCCAGTATTCCTCCGTCTCCGGATGCGGGCTGGGCGCTGCGATCTTTCGCTTGCCGACGCTCACCATGCTCAGTCCCTTTCCAGGATCAGCGTTGCGGCGACGTGCCGCGCGGCGAGGGCACCGCCGATACCGCTGGCGATCGCCAGGTCGCAGTTTGCGACCTGGACCTGGGGATGGGCCTCGGCGCGCAGGTGACGCACCGCTTCGATGATCTTGGTGATGCCGCCGCGATTGGCCGGATGGTTGTTGCAGAGGCCGCCGCCGTCGGTGTTGAAGGGCAGCTTGCCGATACCGGAGATCAGATTGCCATCGGCGACGAACCGGCCGCCCTCGCCTTTGGGGCAGAAACCGAGGTCTTCCAGCTGCACCAGCACCGTGATGGTGAAGCTGTCATAGATCGAGGCGTACTTGATGTCGGCCGGGGTGATCCCGGCTTCGGCAAAGGCGATCGGTCCGGAAAAGGCCGCCGCCGAGTAGCTCAGATCGAGCTTGCCGGCGCCGGCGTTCTTGGGCGCTTCGCCGCTGCCGATGATCTTCACCCTGGGGCGGTCGAGACTCCTGGCGATTTCGCCACGGGCCACGATCACCGCGCCGCCGCCGTCGCTGATCACGCAACAGTCGAGCCGATGCAGCGGGTCGGCCACCAGGGGCGAATTGACCACCTCCTCCACCGTCACCACCCGCCGCAACATGGCGTTGACGTTGTGCTGCGCGTGGTGCGAGGCGGCGACCTTGATCCAGGCCAGCTGTTCGCTGCTGGTGCCGAATTCGTGCATGTGGCGACGCGCCACCAGGGCATAGAGATTCTGGGTCAGCGGCGCGTAGGGCGCCTCGAACTGCAGCTCCGGCGCGTCGCCATCCGCGGCTCTGAGCGCCAGAGACGCGCCGGCTGCGCGCGGTCGACCGCCGAGGGTGACCAGCGCCACGTCGCACTTGCCCATGGCGATGGCCTGGGCCGCGTGCGCAACGTGGAGGATCGGCGCCGAGCCGCCGCAGTCGGTGGCGTCCATATGGCGAACCTTGAGGCCGAGGTATTCGATCATCGAGGCGGCACCCAGCCCCGGTGCATCGCCGGCGCAGAAATAGCCGTCGATATCCCCGAGGCTCAGCCCCGCATCTTCCAGCGCACCTTTGGCCACATCGGCGTGGATGCGCGCGACAGAGAGCGTGTCGGCGCGACGGGTCGGATGCTCGTAGGCGCCGACGATGTATGCCTTGCCCTTGCTGATGGCGCTTCTCCCATGCCTCCAAACCAACCAATTCGATATTTTATATAGTAATTTACATATACACAATGTAACTTCATGCATACCTATAAATCAACATTCTCTGTACATTGTTGATATTCCAGATCTTGACTGTGGTATATAATAAAACCATTGTTCGTATCCTGGCGACCGTACACATGCTCAACAACAAGACGCGCAAGCCCAACCTCGCCTCTTCGATCAGGGATACTTTGCAGGCGGAAATAGAGAGCGGCGAGCTGCCGCCCGGGGCCCCGCTCGAAGAGCGCACGCTGGCAGCAAAATTCTCCGTCTCGCGCACCCCCGTCCGCGAAGCCATACAGCAACTCGCCGCACAGAATCTGGTGCGCATGACGCCGCGTCAGGGGGTGACGGTGGCGCGTCTGTCGGTGCCGCAGTTGCGCGACATGCTGGAACTGCTGGGCGAGCTCGAGGCCTTGTGCGCCAAGCTGGCTGCCCGCCGCCATTCCGAAGCGCTGCGCCTGGCGCTCGAGACCGCCATCCAGCACGGCCGCGATGCCACCGTGCAAGGCAAGGGCTTCGACAGCTACAGCGACGCCAACGTGGAATTCCACGAAGCCATCCACGCCGGCAGTCGCAACGAACTGCTGGCGCAGCAGGTGCGCCCGCTGCGCCGCCTGATCAGGCGTTACAACGTCAACATCCGTCTGATGCGCTCGCCGGCGCAGATCGAGAAGTCGATCAGCGATCACGAGCAGATCACGGCGGCGATCATGGCCGGTGACGAGGCACTCGCCTATCGCCTGATGTTCGAACACGTGCCGGTCGGCGGCAACGGCTTCTCGGAATTCCTCTCCTCGCTGCCCCCGAGCTTCTACGAAGACTCGACCACCGCCTAGCAAGGCGGCTCGACCCAGCGTGCCGCCGGCCTCGCGCCGGCGCTAGGCAGCGGCGGCGAGTTGTCGTCCGCGAATCAGGTCCGCCGCCTTCTCACCGATCATGATCGCCGCGGCCATGGTGTTGGCGCCGGGGATGGTGGGCATCACCGACGCGTCGGCGACGCGCAGACCGGCCACGCCGTGTACGCGCAGCTGCGGATCGACCACGGCGGCATCATCGACGCCCATCTTGCAGGTACCGACCGGATGGTGGGTGATGCCGACCTGGGCGGCGATCGCCGCGTTCAGCGCCTGCTCCGACAGCGCCGCATCACCGGGCACGGTCTCGGCGCCGACCAGGGCTGCCTGCGGTTGGGTGCGATAGATGGCGCGGGTGGCTTCGATACCGCGGCGCATGGTGACGAAATCCTCGGGGTCGGAAAACAGGTTGAGAAAGATCTTCGGCGCCGCGGCCGGATCCGCCGAGCGCAGGGTCACCCGGCCGCGGCTGCGTTGGTGGATCAAGCAGAGGGTCACATAGAAGCTGTGCGGTCGCGGCGCGACGACGCCGGGGAACCACAGCCGCGCGTCGAGCGAAATCGGGTTGCACAGCAGCTGGATGTCCGGCCGGTCGAGCTCGGGCCGGCTCTTCAGCAGCAGGGTACCGCTCGATATCTGCGTCGCGAACGGGCCATTGCCGAACAGCGCCCAGCGCAGGACCGAGACGACGGCGCGGTCGAAGCGCAGTTCGCGGGCGAAGGTCACCGGTTGGGTGGCGAGAAAGTTCATCGGCATGCGCGGATGTTCGATCAGGTTGCGACCGACGCCGGGCAGATCGACCCGGGGCGCGATGCCGTGGCGGCGCAGCTCGTCGGCCGGGCCGATGCCCGACAGCATCAGCAACTGCGGCGAATTGTAGGCACCACCGCAGACCACGACTTCGCGCTCGGCCCTGACCCGGTAGTGGCAGCCGCCGCGGCTGTATTCGACGCCGACGGCGCGCCCCTCCTCGATGATGATGCGCCGGGTCAAGGCGCCGGTCTCCACGGTCAGGTTGGCCCGGCTGCGCACCGGCGCCAGGTAGGCACGCGCGGTGCTGGCGCGCCGCCCGCGACCGTCGATGGTGACTTCGCCGCGCCCGAACCCCTCCTGCAGTTCGCCGTCGTAGTCCTCGGTCAAGCGGTGGCCAGCGGCGGCCATCGCCTGGCGCAGCGGCTCGGCCAGGAGCTTGGTGGTGTCGATCGGCCTGACCGGCACCGGTCCGTCGCCGCCATGGAATTTCCCGGCGCCGCGCCAGCTGCTCTCGTAGCGCTTGAAATAGGGCAGGACATCGGCGTAGCCCCAGCCAGCACAACCCAGTTCGCGCCAACTGTCGAAGTCGCGGCGGTGACCGCGAATGTGGAACATGCCGTTGACCGAAGACGATCCGCCGAGCACCCGTCCGCGCGGCAAATCGATGACCCTGCCGTTGAGCTGCGGCTCCGGCTCGCTCTTGAAGCCCCAGTTCACCCCCGGCGACTGGATGGCGCGGACGAAGGCCACCGGCATGCGCAGCAGCGGATGCCAATCGCGGCCGCCGGCCTCGAGCAGGAGCACCGAGCAGCCGCTGTCCTCGCTCAAGCGGTTGGCGATGACACAACCGGCGGTGCCGGCCCCGACGACGACGTAGTCGACGATCGCAGAATAATTTTCCATGGTAGGTCCGTTCAACGCTCAGGCGCAGGCGCTCTGCATCCGCCACTCTGCCTGGTAGGTCCGGGCTGCGCGCAGATAGAGGATGCCTGCCACGATCAGGATGGCGACGAAGCAGAGCATGCTGGAACGAATGCCCGCCGCCGAAGCCTGGATGCACATGTTCGCCAGCTCTGATCCCGGGGCCGGCGCCGCCGCCCCGGTCAGGCACAGCGCCTTGTAGGAACCGGCGGTGAACGCCTTGGCGACGAACCGATCGCTGAGAAAGCCGATCAGTGGCGGCCCCAGACCGTGCCCGATCAAGGTCATCACCGTCATCATGATGGCGCTCGAGGAGGCGCGCATCCGTGGGTCCACCATGCGGTGGATGGTGCTGAAGGTCGGACCGTTCCAGCACAGGGTGAGCACGGCGTACAAGAAGATCGCACCCGTCGCCAGCGCCGAGTCGTTCTGGACGAAGGCGAAGGTGGCGATCGGGACAGCCAGCAGGGTGGCCCAGCCGGGCACCCAGGCGTACCAGCGCTGGTCCTTGGGGCTGAGCCAGTCGGCGATGATGCCGCCCAGGGCGATGCCGATGAAACCGCCGACGCCGATGACCAGGCCGAAGGTGAAGCCGGCCTTGGCCAGGCTCATGCCGAACACCCGCGACAGATACATCGGAATGAACATATTGATGCCCTGCAGGGCGATCGCGCCGACCGCGGTGGCGAGCACCATGTTGCGGATGGTGTGGGTGGACCACATGCGACGAATCACCGCAGACAGGGGCGGCACCTTGCCGACAGCGGCCGCTGTTGCGGCAGCGGTCTTCTCCGACATGCCGCGCGGCGGTTCGCGCATGGTCAGCCAGGTCAGCGCACCCAGCGCCACGCCGGGCACGCCGAGATAGATGAAGGTGGCACGCCAGCCGAACGACTGGGCCAGCCAGCCACCGGCGAAGGCCGCGATCAGTGTGCCGATCGGCACACCCAGCGCGTAGGTGGCCAGCGCGGTGGCACGACGCTCGGGCGGAAAATGGTCGGCGATCAGCGAGTGCGCCGCGGGGGTGCTGCCGGCCTCGCCGATGCCGACGCCACAACGGCACAGCATCAGCTGCCAGAAGTTCTGCGACAGGCCGCAGAAGGTCGCAAACACCGACCAGGCGACGACGCAGAAGGAGATCAGGCGGACGCGGTGGAAGCGCTCCGCCACTCGCCCCAGCGGAATGCTGGCGATGGTGAAGAACAGGGCGAAGGAAAAGCCGCCGACCATGCCGATTTGAAAATCGCTGAGGCCCAGATCGTTCTTGATCGCCTGGCCAAGCACAGCGACGACGATCCGATCGAGAAAGCTGCAGGCATACACCGCCACCAGCAACAGCAGCAGCCAGGCTTTGTAGGCTGTCGAAAAATGGGGCGGCGCTGCGGCGGATGCTCCGTGCTGGTCTGTCAAGATGTGCCTCCTCTATGCCCGCGCTCGGCGCGGATGCCTCATTGTTGCACGACGCGGCTCCGCTTCCCCTGACGCTGCGGATCTTCTCGCCTGGCGTGAGCGGGTTCCGGCTGGCTCGCTGCCGGAACCCGCTGCGCCCGCATTGTGCTTAGTCAGCCTCGCCGGGTTGCTTGCCCGGCTCGAAGCCGCCGACCTCGTGATAGACGACCTTGTTCTCTTCCTCGAAGGCGCGCACCGTCGGAATCGTTCCCGGCAGACCGAGGGACTTCCAACGCGCAGCGACCTTGTCGTACACCCCTTTGGACAGCGCGGTGCGCTTGGAGAACACCGGCAGATGGCGATGCTCCTTGCAGGCGTTGATCAGCGCCTTCGAGCCATAGGGCCTGTTCTCCGGCGGGTTTTGCGTCGGGTCGAGCCAGGTGCTCCAGGTGTTGCGCAGGATGTCGATGTCGTCGATCGGATTCATGCGGCTGGCCATCGCCCAGATCACCTGATCGGTGTCGGTCGGATCGATGTCCTCGTCGACGGCGATGATCAGCTTGGTGTAATAGGCGCCACCGGGACATTGGGCGGCCAGGGCCAGCACCTGCGCCGCGTGGCCGGCGTAGCGCTGCTCCAGGCTGATCACCGTCATGCCGAAACCGCCGGCTGCCGCCGGGTGGGCATAGACGCCGTGGATGCCGGGGATGCCCAACTTGTCGAGGTCGTCCCAGATCTTGGCCGAGCGCATCACGGAGAAGAAGCCGCTCTGTTCGCACGAAGGGTAATCGGCCATCAGGGCGTTGGTCAGGATGGGATTGGAGCGGTAATGGACGGCGGTGACCTCGACCAGGGGGCAACCCGCCTCGGGCCTGCCGTAGTAGCCGGGGAATTCACCGAAGGGACCTTCGGGCTTGACCGAATTGACGCGGATCACGCCTTCGATTACCAGTTCGGCGTTTGCCGGTAGCAGCAGGTCGGTGGTCTTGCCGCGCACCACGGGAATCGCCTGGCCCTTGATGCCGCCGGCGAACTCGTACTCCGAGATATTCTTGGGGAAGGTCTGCGATCCGACCATCATGAACAACGGGTCGATACCCCAGGCTGCCGCTACCTGGATGTCCTCACCCTTCTGCCAAGCGCGCGTGATGTGCAGGCGGGCGTCCTTGCCCGGTGACAGGTAGAGGCCCACCTCTTTCTTCCCCTGCTGCATCATCCGATAGGTACCGATGTTCAGGTAGCCGCTGTCCGGATCGCGGGTGATCACGGCGTCGGCCGTACCGGCGTAACGACCGCCGTCGAGCGGCCAGTGCCTGGGGATCGGCAGCAGATCGAGATCGATGTCCTTGCCGGTGAGGGTGTTCTCGAACACCGGTGCGTTCTTGGCCGCCACCTCGCGCGGCGGAATGCGCCGCTTGAGCTTGTCCTTGGCCTTGAGAATCAACTCGACGGTCGGCGTATCGACCGACTCCTCCAGCGTCAGCGCCACGCGCTTCATGCTCGGTCCCAGAATGTTCCACAGCAGCCTTGCACCGATGGGGCTCTTCTCGAATCCGGCGGCCTTCTCGAACAGCACCGCCGGCGACGGATCCTGCTTGGCCAACAGATAGCCGATGGCGCTCATCTCCTCGTCACGACTGACCGCCTGCTTCACCTTCACCAACTCGCCGATGTCATCGACGCGCTCGAGCCACTCGCGCAAGTCCTGGATCGGCTCGCTGGCCGCGGCTTTCGCCACCGCCAATTTTCTGACGCTCTGCTTCTCACCCATGTTTGACACTCCCGAAATTGATCGATCGGCCGCTCGCAAGCGGCCCAACAAAGACAGCCCTACCCCGCGTTACAGTCTCATGATGTGGGATTTTCGATATGATGTCAAGCCCTGTCGCCACAGCATTACTAACATTTTTCTGCGATAATGGTCCCATATTGTAAGACTGTGAATTTTGCAGCTACGAGCCCAAGCATTTCCCCAAGACGGGGGAACATGAAGTAAAGTCCGCACAGGCTACGAGACCAACACCCATGGCGAAAGACCAGAGCAGAGCGCCAGCCGCGCGCCGGACCAGCCCGGAGAAGATGATCGAGATCCTCGACCTGTTCGACGAGGAACACCCTTCCTGGACCCCCGAGCAGATGATGGAAAAGCTGCAGTGCCCCCGCTCGACGCTCTATCGCTATCTGCGCGTCCTGACCAACTCCGGTCTGGTCACCTCCCTGCCCGACGCCGGCTACAGCCCGGGGCCGCGGATCGTCGAGCTCGACTTCATGATGCGCTGCGGCGATCCGATGATCAGCAACGGGCGCCCCCTGCTGCAGGCGCTGCTGAAAGAGATCGCCGGCATCGGACTGCTCTGCCGCTACTTCAAGGATCGGGTGCTCTGCGTGCATCAGGAGACCAGCGCCAGCGACATCCACAGCAGCTACGAGCGCGGCCGCGCCATGCCGATCGGCGTCGGCGCGACCTCGCGCATCATCCTCGCCAACCTCAAGCTGGCGCAATTGCGCCAGCTCTACGCAGCGCAACCCAGAGCCTTCTCCCGCCTCGGCGGCGACAAGGGCTTCGCCCAACTGCAGGAAGGCTTGCGGGAGATCCGCAAGCAGGGCTACTGCCAATCGCAAGGCGAGGTCACCCCCGGGGTGGTCGGCATCGCCGCGCCAGTGTTCGACAGCGAAGGCACGATCATCGGCAGTCTGAGCGCGGTCGTCACCGAGAGCGGCTGCAGCGAACGCCGCCGCCGGCTGATCACCGATCGCGTCGTCTTCAGCGCGCGCGTGCTCAGCAACGCGATGCGCCAAGCACGCTGACGCTGCGGCTAAGCGGACGCGCCATCGGCTTTGCTCCGGTAGCGGTAGGGACCCAGCGCCAAGATCGCCAGCGCGCAGGCGGCGCAAACCAGCGCCGATGCGCCGTGCAGCGGGGTGTAGGACCGGAGGTGATCGAAGAGCGCGCCGTAGGCGTAGGGCCCGAGCGCACCGCCCAGGGTGGCGATCCCGAACAGGGTGCCGTAGATGCTGCTGAAGGCTCTCTGCCCGAAGTATTTTCGACTGAGGAAGGGAATGAGGTCGCCCTCGGCACCGGTGGACACGCCGAGCAGCAGCGCCCCCAGCAGCAACAGCAGCGGCAGCTCGGGCGGATAGTAGACGAGCAGGGCGAAGCCCGCCGCGCCCAGAGCAAAAGCGATCAGGCCGACCAGCGGTGCGAACACCAGATCGAGGACGGCGCCCACCCCGACCCGCGACAGCGCCAGGCCGAGCCCCGTCAGCGCGGTGGCGCGGGCGGCGAGTTCGGCGCTCATGCCGCGATCGCTGGCGAACGACGCCAAGTGCACAAAGCCGCCGAGTATGGCGCAGGAAACCGAGAAGATGACCACGGCGATCAACCAGAAGCGGAAGGTCACCAGCGCCTCGCCGAGGCTGAGCCCTTCGCCGCTCGCAGCGTCGCGCGCCAACGCGCGCATGGCGCCGTGGGGTTCTGCCGACACCCGCGCCCGGCGCAGGGTCCTGAAGATCAGCTGGTGGGCAGCCGCACCGAACGCCAGCACCACCAGGGCCAGCCCGAGATAAGCCTGGCGCCAGCCCAGCGCCTCGATCAGGGCGTTGGCCAGGATCGGCGCGACGATCCCACCCAGACCCGAGCCGAGCATGCCGAAGCCCAGCGCCATGCCGAAGCGACGATCGAATACCAGGGGCAGAATGGCCAGGTAGCCGGCGGCGGTGGTCGCCGCCGCCAGCAGACCGCCGGCGAAGCCCACCGCGGCGAGATAGGCGCGACTGGGCGGCGCCACCGACAAGGCCAGCAGCACGACGGCGAACAGCGCGATCGATGCGGCGATCACCCGGCGCCAGCCCAACCTCTCGGCGAGGTGGCCGACGATCGGCGCGCCGACCGCCACCCCCGCCATGCCCAACATCGGCAGCAGCGCCACATCGGCGCGCCCCCAACCGAAGCTGGCGGCGATGGGTTTGAGAAAGATGCCGGCGACGGAGAAGAACATCGCCCCGAAACCGCAAGCCAGACCGAGCGCGGCACCGCAGACGATCGCCACCTGGTGCACAGGCGAGACCTCGGCGATTGCCGCGCTCGATACCCTGTCGCCAAGGTTCATCGGCCGACCTGGCGCGGCGAGTTGAGCAGAAAGCAAGACAGCGCCGGCACCAGAATCAGCGCACCGACCATGTTCCAGAGGAACATGAAGGTGAGCAGGATGCCCATGTCCGCCTGGAACTTGATCGGTGACCAGGCCCAGGTGACGACACCGGCGGCGAGCGTCAGTCCGATCAGGGCGACCACCTTGCCGGTGAATCCCGCAGCCGCCTTGTAGGCGTCTGCCAGGGGCATGCCGGCGCGCTGGAAGCTCAGCTGCACGCTGAGCAGATAGAGCGCATAGTCGACACCGATGCCGACACCGAGCGCGATCACCGGCAGCGTCGCCACCTTGACGCCGATGCCCAGGATCACCATCAGCGCCTCGCACAGCATCGAGGTGATCACCAGCGGCACCACCGCCACCACCACCGCGCGCCAACTGCGGAAGGTGATGAAGCAGAGCAGCACCACCGCGCCATAGACGTAGTAGAGCATGGTCTGGCTGGCCTTCTCGACCACGATGTTGGTCACCGCCTCGATCCCCGCCGGGCCTGCCGCCAGCAGAAATTGCAGGTCCTTGTCGTTGTGATCCACGGCGAAGGCCTCGACCGTGGTGACGATGCGCGAGAGCGTCTCCGCCTTGTGGTCGGTGAGGTAGGCGATCACCGGGATGGTGGAGCAGGCCTTGTCCACCGAGTCGGGACTGTCGTTGAGCGTCCGTTCCACAGCCGCGCCGATCATCGCCGCGTTGCGTGGCACCGAGAGCCACTTCGGATTGCCCTCCGCCGAACCGGCCGCCGCCTTGGCGACGTTGTCGGACAGCGCCATGGTGTACTGGACGCCGGGCAACTGCCGCAGCGCCCAGGCGAAGCGCTCGGTCTCCTTGAGCGTGCGGAATTCGCCACAGCCGTCCTTGGGCGTCTTGACGATGCTGACGAACTGGTCGCTGGACAAACCGTAGTGGGCGTTGATGAACGACACGTCGCGGTTGTAGCGGGAGTCGGCGCGCAACTCCGGCGCGCCCGGATCGAGGTCTCCGGTCTTGAGGTGGAGGCTCACCGTGTAACCGGCAACACCCAGCGCCGCCGATACCAGGATCGCCGCCAAGGCCCAGCGCTTTTCGGTGAAGCGGTTGAGCAGCCGCCATACCGGCCCCTGACCCGCGCCCTCCGCCGATAGGCTGCGCTTGGCCGCCGCCGCGCTGACGCCCAGATAGGACAGCATCACCGGCAACAGCAAGAGGTTGGTGAGGATCAGCACCGCCACGCCGATGCTGGCC
>JAHFRE010000308.1 GCA_023258955.1 Sterolibacterium sp. | reverse complement strand
CGCGATCGTCGTCAAGACGCGGCACGCCGACTTCGGCTGGAGCTACCTCGAGGCGCGCGCGCCGGCGCTGGCGGCGGCACAACGCGCTGCGATCGAAGCTGCGCTCGCCGACTGGCTCACGGCGGTGGCCTTCGCCGGTTATCAGGTGGCGGCGCTGGCGACCGCCATCGACAGCTCGCCCGAGCAGGGGGCGCAGGATCTGTGCGCCGCCGCCGGCCTCGGCGCCGCCACGGCGAGCGAGGAAGTGGCGCTGTTCTGCGCTTACCTGGGGCGCGCCCGTGGCCGCTTGCAACGGCTGGGTATCAACTTGCCGGCCGTGGCGCACCCGCGCCTGGGTCGGTTGTGAAGCGGAGGGGGTAGATGCAAACCGAGAGCTACCACAGCATACTGGAGCAGCCCGAGTCGCGTTTTCCGCTCGAACTGGCCAGGCGCAACCCCGACGTCGGCAAGCTGTTTCGCGCCTCGCTCGCGACCCAGTGGAACCCGGCGACCATCATCGACTGGGAGGCGCTGGATGCCCAGGCCTTCAGCGCCGAGCAGCGCCAGGCCCTGCGCGTGCGCTGGAGCCGCCGCGCCTGGGGCGAGTACGGCGCCATCGCCGAGAGTCCGGCGCTGCAGATCCGCTTCAGCCACGACCGGCTCGACGCCGACACCCGTCTCTACTTCTCCATCCGCAGCCAGGAGGAATCGCGCCACGCCGAGATCAGCTATCGCCTGGCGCAGAAGTTTGGCGGCTACATCGAGGCGCCGGCGCAGGCGTACAGCGGCTCGGTGTCCAGCCACGGCATCCGCCGTCTGGCGCTCGACGCCGAGGTGCCGGTGGAATGCACCCTGGCCTCCCTGGTCTGCTCGGCCGAGCAGATCATCCTCGAAAACTTCATGCACGTGGCCAAGCTCACCACCCAGCCGGACATCCACCGCGTCTATCAGCTGATCCTGCGCGACGAGGCCCGCCACTGCGCCTTCGGCTGGTACTTCATGGCGGCGCGGGTGCCGCTGCTCACGGCGGCGCAGAAGAGCCGGGTCAGGGATGCGGTGGCCACCATGATCGAACAGGTCGAGCTGAACGGCTACCAACTGGCCTGGCTGGCGCCGGAGAGCGAAGCCGCGCGCAGCCAGATCGAATCCGACCGCGTCCTCTGGCAGGCGGGCCTCGGCGCCAGCGTCGAGGAACTGGAGAAGCCGGTGTTCATCGCCTCGCTGCGCCGCGTCCGCGACCGCATGGAGTCCGAATGGGGAATCCGCCTGCCGAAGTTCTTCCACGCCAAGACCGGCGAAATCTGAGGCGATCCGAACCGGCGTCGCTTGGGCAATCCCCGGGCGGCGGCTAGAATGCGCGGCTAACCTCCGAGGAGTCTGTCTTGCGCGTTGCCATCATCGGGTCCGGACCGGCCGGCTTCTACGCCGCCGAAGCGTTGTTGAAGCGCAGCGATACGGTGGTGCAGGTCGATATGTTCGACCGCCTGCCCACCCCCTACGGCTTGGTCAGGGCGGGTGTCGCGCCCGACCACCAGAACATCAAGGCGGTCACCCGCGTCTTCGACAAGACGGCGGCGCGACCAAACTTCCGCTTTCTCGGCAACGTCTGCCTCGGCGTGGACCTGACCGTGGAAGAGTTGCGCCAGCACTATCACCAGATCGTCTACGCGGTCGGCAACGAGGGCGACCGCCGCCTGGGCATTCCCGGCGAAGGCGCGCCCGGCTGCACGCCGGCCTCGGTGTTCGTCGGTTGGTACAACGGCCACCCCGATTACCGAAACGTGCAGCTCGATCTCTCGGTGCCGCGGGTCGCGGTGGTGGGCAACGGCAACGTCGCGGTGGACGCGGCGCGCATCTTGCTGCGCACCCCGGCCGAACTGGCGCAGACCGACATCGCCGCCCACGCCCTGAAGGCGCTCTCCGCCAGCCGGGTGCGCGAGGTGTACCTGCTCGGGCGACGCGGTCCGGCGCAGGCAGCGTTCACCCCCACTGAACTCAAAGAGATGGGCGAGCTGGAACTCGCCGATCCGCTGCTCGATCCGCAGGCGCTGGCCGATTGCCCGCCGCTGGCCGCGCTCGGCTCGACGCCCGCCGACAAGAATCTGCGCCTGCTCTACGAATTCGCGGCGCGGGGATCGGGCAGCAAGGAAAAGAAGCTGCAGCTGCGCTTTCTGGTCTCGCCGACCGAGGTCATCTGCGACGCGAGCGGGCGCGTCAGCGCGTTGCGCTTGGAGAAGAACCGCCTGGAGCAGCGCGCCGACGGCTCCCTCGCCGCCCGCGGCACCGGCGAGACGGAACTGCTCGAGGTCGGCCTGGTGCTGCCGGCGATCGGCTTCGCCGCCGAGCGCATCGCCGGCGTGCCCTACGACGCGAAGGCGCTGGTGATCGCCAACGAAGACGGCCGGGTGGTCGATGCGCAAAGCCGCGTCCGCCTGCCCAACGAGTACGTGGTCGGTTGGGCAAGGAGCGGACCGCAGGGTCTGATCGGCACGCACAAGGGGGCTTCTGCCCGGGTGGTGGAACTGATGGCGACCGACGGCGTCGGCCTCGAGGCGCGGACGCTGCCCGAGCCCGAGGCCATCGTCTCCCTGCTGCGCGAGCGCGGTGTCCAGGTGGTCTCCTTCGAAGACTGGAAGCAGTTGGACGAGATCGAGACGGCGCGCGGCGCCCAGCGCGGCGCCCCGCGCGACAAGGTGGTGGCGGTCGAGGCGATGCTCGAGGCGCTGGCCCGGCGCTGAACGTCTAGGCGGCGCTCTGCGGGGCCCGCGTCGCTGCCGGCTGCAGCCGCGCCAGCAGCGCTTCGACCGCCAGCGCATCGCTGCCGAAGAAGTTGTCGCGACCTATCGCCGCGGTCAAGCCGGTGCGCTCGGCGACTTCCCTGAACTGGCGCTTGGCACCGCTGACCGCCAGGGAGATGCCGCATTCGCGCAGCCGCTGCGCCAGTTCGCGCAGCATTTCGACGCCGGAGGCGTCGATCTGGTTGATGCCGCCGGCCGCCACCAGGATGATCTCGAGCTCGGGTTTGTCGCGTTCGAGCTTCCTGATCGCTTCCTCGAAGAAGGAGACGTTGGCGAAGAACAGCGCCGCGTCGCAGCGGATCGCGCCGATCTTGGCGTGCAGCGGCGGCAGGGAAAAATGCCGCGCGTCGCGCAGCGTGCCGTCCGGGTGCAGACCGACCTCGACGATGCGCGGCGACATGCGCCGATAGATGAAGGCGCCCAGCGCGAAGAACATGCCGCTGAGGATGCCGTTCTGGATGTTGGGTGCGAAAGCCAGGGTCGCGACGAAGGTCAGCGCTGCCGCCACCCCGTCGTCGCGGCTCGCCCGCCAGGCGCGGCGCAAGGCCGCCAGGTCGAGCAGGTTGGCGACGGCGACGACGATCATCGCTGCCAATGCCGGCTTCGGCAGGTGGTAGAGCAGCGGCGTGAGAAAGAGCAGGGTCAGCAGCACGAAGCCGGCGGAGACCAGCGCCGAGACGCCGCTCTTGCCGCCGGCGGCGAGGTTGAGCGCCGAGCGGGAGAAGGAGCCGCTGACCGGCATCGAGTGACAGAAAGCGGCGGCCACCTTGGCCAGTCCCTGGCCGATCAGCTCCTGGTTCTCGTCCCAGCGGCTGCGGGTCTTGATCGCGATCACCTTGCAGCTCGACATCGCCTCCATGAAGCTGATCAAGGCGATGACGAAGGCGGCGGGCAGAAGCGCCATGGTCGCGGCCCAACTGCTGGCGGGCAGGGAGAGGCTGGGCAGGCCGGTGGGAATGTCGCCGACGATCTTGCCGCCGTGTTCGCCGAAAGCCGTGGCGGCGCTGATCCAGGTCAGGACGGCGACCATGATCAAGACCCCGGGCAGACGCGGCGCGTAGCGCTTGAAGGCGAGCAGCGTGGCCATGGCGAGCAGACCGTAGGCCAGGGACATTGGGTGCAGCTCGCCCAGGTGCGACAGCAGCTGGCCGATGTCGGCGAGAAAATGTTCGGTCTGCGGCACGGCGATGCCGGTCAGGGTCGGGATCTGCGACAGGGCGATGATGATCGCCGCGGCGTTGATGAAGCCCATCAGCACCGGGTGCGACAGCAGGTTGAGGAGCACGCCGGCGCGGGCCAGGCCCAGCCCGATCTGGATCAGCCCGGAGAGCAGGGCGAGCAGGGTGACGTAGCTGACGAACTGGCCGCTGCCCGGCGGCGCGATGTGGCCGACGCTGGCGGCGGTG
>JAHFRE010000103.1 GCA_023258955.1 Sterolibacterium sp. | reverse complement strand
ACTGAACGCCGATTGCCACTGCCAGTCGCTCGAGAGCGAGGCCCTGGCGCGCGAACTCGGCCACGCGCCCGACGGCGCCGAGCTGGCGGCGATGATCGCCGCCGACCGGCCGCACCTGTTTTCCGGTGCGGCGGTGTTCGTTTCCGAGCATCAGGTCAGGCGCATGGCCGAGATCATCGACGCGGTGGAGCGGGTCGTGGTCCTGCCCGCCTGGCGCCAGGCCGCGCTCGCCCACGCGCCGGCCGTGGCGCGCTACCAGCCGGCCGCGCGCGGCGTCTTTCTCGGCTACGATTTTCACCTGGGCGCTGCCGGGCCGCAGCTGATCGAGATCAACACCAACGCCGGTGGCGCGCTGCTCAATGCCCTCCTGGCGCGCGCCCAGGTCGCCTGCTGCGACGCTGTGCAGGCGCACCTGCCCGGCGCCCTGGACGGCGATGCGCCGGAACTGCTGTTCCTGCAGATGTTCGAGCAGGAGTGGCGGCGCGCGCGCGGCGAGGCCAAGCTCGCCACCATCGCCATCGTCGATGTCGATCCGCAGCAGCAGTATCTCTATCCGGAATTCCTGCTCTTCGCGCGCCTGTTCGAGCGCCACGGCATCGCGACGGTGATCTGCGCGCCGGAGCGGCTCGAAGCGCGCGACGGCGCCCTGTGGTTCGAGCAGCAGCGCATCGACCTGGTCTATAACCGGCTCACCGACTTCGCGCTTGCCGCGCCCGCCTGCGCCGCGCTGCGCGCCGCCTATCTCGACGACACGGTGGTGCTGACGCCGCATCCCCACGCCCACGCGATCTACGCCGACAAGCGCAACCTGATCGCCCTGTGCGATGACGCGGCGCTGGCGCGCCTCGGTGTCGACGCCGCGACCCGGGAAACGCTCGCGGCCGGCATCCCGCGCACCGAGCGCTTCGTGGCGGCGCAGGCGGACGATTTCTGGATGCGCCGGCGCCAGCTCTTCTTCAAGCCGGCCACCGGCTACGGCAGCAAGGCCGCCTATCGCGGCGACAAGCTGACCCGGCGCGTGTTCGAGGAGATCGTCGCCAACGCCGAGGATTACGTCGCCCAGGCGCTGGTGCCGCCTTCCTCGCGCCGCCTGGCGATCAACGGCGAAGAGCAGGCGATGAAGATCGACCTGCGCAACTATGTCTATGATGGTCGCGTGCAACTGATCAGCGCCCGCCTCTGGCAGGGGCAGACCACCAATTTTCGCACCCCCGGCGGTGGCTTCGCGCCGGTATTAACCATCCCGGCCGTCCCCCCGCCCCCCTTCCCGGGGAAGGGGGTGACTGAGGTTCGTCCCTGCGGGACTCCGATTGCAACCCGGTCGCCTTCTCGGGGCGGCCCTTCGAAGGCGGGCGACGCATGAAGGTCTTTGGCATCACCGGCTATTCCGGCTCGGGCAAGACGACGCTGCTCGAGAAGCTGATCCCGCGTTTCGTCGCGCGCGGCCTCAAGGTATCGCTGATCAAGCATGCCCACCACGGCTTCGACGTGGATAAACCGGGCAAGGACTCCTACCGCCATCGCCAGGCAGGCGCCAGAGAAGTGATGCTGGTGTCCGACCAGCGCTGGGTGCTGATGCACGAGATGCGCGGCGCCGAGGAGACCACGCTGGCGGCGCAGGTGGCGCTGCTGTCGCCCTGCGATCTGGTGCTGATCGAGGGCTACAAGTCGAGCGAGGTGGCGAAGCTGGAGGTGCACCGCCCGGCCAACGGCAAGCCGCTGATCTATCCGGGCGGCTCCAACATCGTCGCCGTCGCCAGCGACGCGCGGCTCGAGCTCGACGTCCCCTGGCTGGACCTCGACGACGCCGCGGCGATCAGCGAATTCATCCTGCGCCGGGTGGGGCTGCCATGCTGAGCTGCGAACAGGCGCTGGCGCAATTGCTCGCCGCCGCGCGGCCGCTGACGCAGAGCGAAACCGTGGCCACCGAGGAAGCCGCAGGACGGGTGCTGGCCGCGGCGCAGATCTCGCAGCTCGACGTGCCGCCGCTGGACAACTCGGCGATGGACGGCTACGCCCTGCGTTGCGCCGATGTCCCCGTTGCCGGCAGCCGCTTGCACGTCGCTGGCCGCATCCCGGCGGGCAGCGTCGGCGCCCGCCTCGAACCGGGAACGGCGGCGCGCATCTTCACCGGGGCGCCGCTGCCCGAGGGCGCCGACGCGGTCGTCATGCAGGAGCAGTGCCGGGTCGATGGCGAGGGCGGGGTGTTGATCGATCGCGTGCCGGTGCCGGGCGAATGGATACGGCGGCGCGGCGAAGACATCGCCCGCGGCTGCGAGGTGCTGGCCGCCGGCACGCGGCTGTCACCGGCCCAGCTCGGTCTGGCGGCGGCGATCGGCCTGGCTCGCCTGCCGCTCGCGCGCCGGCTGCGAGTCGCCGTCTTTTCCACCGGCGACGAGCTGGTGATGCCCGGCGCCGTGGCGCCGGAGGCGATGGCCCCGGGTGCCATCTACAATTCCAACCGGGCGCTGCTGATCGGCCTGCTGCGGCAGTTGAGCTGCGCGGTGGTTGACCTCGGCATCGTTCCCGACAGCCTCGAGGCGACGCGCGCCGCGCTGCGCACGGCGGCGCAAGGCAATGACCTGATCCTGAGCAGCGGCGGCGTGTCCACCGGCGAGGAAGACCACGTCAAGCCCGCCGTGCGCGCCGAGGGCAGCCTCGACCTGTGGAAGATCGCAATCAAGCCGGGCAAGCCGCTGGCCTTCGGCAGCGTCGGCGTCACCCCCTTCATCGGCCTGCCCGGCAACCCCGTCTCTTCCCTGGTCACCTTCCTGCTGCTGGTGCGTCCCTTCATCCTCAAGTCGCAGGGCGCGCAGCCAGGCGAGCCGCGGGCGCTCGAGCTGCGCGCCGACTTCGACTGGGGTGGCGACGCTCGCCGCGAATTCCTGCGCGCGCGGCGCAACGACGCTGGCGGCGTGGACCTCTTCGCCAATCAGAATTCCAGCGTCCTGACCTCCGTGGCCTGGGCCGACGGCCTGGTGGACAACCCACCGGACAAGCCCATCGCGCGCGGCGACTGGGTCCGTTTTTTGCCGTTTTCCGAATTGCTATACTGATCGTCATGGTCAAGATCCTCTATTTCGCCGGCCTGCGCGAAGCGGTCGGCACCGCCCGCGAAGACATCACGCTCGAGGCGGGGGTGGCCGACATCGCCGCCCTGCGCCGGCAGCTGGCGGCGCGCGGCGAACCCTGGGCGGCGCTGACGCGCGGGCGCAGCCTGCGCGCCGCGTTGAACCAACAGATGGTCGGCGACGCGGCGGCGCTGAAAGACGGCGACGAGGTCGCCTTCTTCCCGCCGGTGACCGGCGGCTGAGCGTGGACGCCGCCGTCAGCGTCCGCAGCGAGAGCTTCGACCTCGGGGTCGAGATGGCGGCGCTGACCGCCGGGCGCAGCGACGTCGGCGCCGTGGCCAGCTTCGTCGGTCTGGTGCGCCAGCTAGGCGAGGGGCAGCCGCTGCTGTCGATGACCCTCGAGCACTATCCGGGCATGACCGAGGCCGCCTTGGCCGAGATCGTCGTCGAAGCCGGTGCGCGCTGGCCGCTCTTGGCGGTGCGCGTCATCCACCGCCACGGCACCCTGGCCCCAGGTGACCCGATCGTGCTGGTGCTGGTGGCCGCCGCGCACCGCGGCGAGGCCTTCGCCGCCTGCGAATTCATCATGGACTACCTGAAGACGCGGGCGCCCTTCTGGAAGAAGGAAGCGACGGCGGCAGGCGGACGCTGGGTCGACGCGCGCGACAGCGATGATTCCGCGGCCGCGCGCTGGAGCTAGCGGGGACTCGGCGGTTGCAGATGCTTGGTGCCAATGGCACCGCGATACCCGAGTGCGCCCGCGGCCAAACCAAACAGCAATCCCGCCACGTGTCCCGCCATTGATGTCTTCGCCGAAGAGAAAGTCGGCAAGAGTATCGACATGACTGTCAAGCCAAGAACGAGTATGGCAAAGCCCTTCGGCAGCGACTTCTTGTCCAATGTGCCAAGGGCGATCACCAGTCCACAAAGGGCGAACACCCCTCCGGATACCCCGGCATAGCCGTCCACGGTCCCCCCGTGGAACAAAAGCGCACCGACCGCACCCGCGACGCTCCCGAGCAAGAATGCCAGGAATGTCCACTGGCCAAAGACAGCCCACGCAAGCGATCCGACAGAACAAAGAAAAATTGCGTTTGTGAGGTAGTGAGCCAAACTGGAATGAAAGAATGGCCCGACAAAGAGGCGCCACCATTGCCCGTCGGCTATTGGACCGTACAACGCGCCGTACCTAACAAACATCGGTTCGAAGCCGCCCTCGGCCTCCTGCAGGAGCAGTTGCATCAACCCGATTGCCAGAACAAATATGACCAATGACGTCATCGCGCGCCTGGAAGTCGATGATGAGTAGATCCAATTGAAGAACAATGCTCGCTCGATCAGCGCAGCACGGTGCCTAAGGAACAGCCAATAGTCGCCCCAACTCAAGGTAACCAAGAAGAGACCAATCAGGGCAGCACCCGCCTGTAGCGGCGCCGGCCTCAGGCAGAATAGCGCGGTGGCTAAACACCCAAGAAGTAGCCCTGAGATCACCGTGATGGCTGTTGCGCGCCGCGTAGCGGAGAGCGCCTTCCCGCACAGATCATCAAGACATGCGGGTGGAGCAAATCGATCTGCGTCCGGCGCTGCCACCAAGATCCTGCTCGCCGGAAACCAGTTGCGCAGATAGGTCATCACCTCACCCAACCCGCTGCAGGGAATGAGTTTGCCGCGTCTTAACACGGCCCAACTTCCCCCCGAATGTGTCGGGAGAGTGCTCATCTTCCGCCAAGCCATTTGGTTCATGGGACTTCCTCATCGAAACAGGTGCTGCCCGCGCGTTCTCGCCGCAGGCAGCGACTCGCCGGCGCAGGTTGCGATCCCCTCGCGAATTAGCGCCGAAGATCCCATGCTTCCTCGCGTACTCAATATGCAACAGATACAGCCCGCGCCAACAAGATGCGGTAAGGATATTGGCTACCATGTCAAATGTAAATTGCGCCAATGGCATATGCTGAAACTAAGATATCGAAGTAGAAAATCGCACCCCGATTGTCGCGGCCAAATAGGTGCAACGCCCCGCGCCGACGAGAGGCATTACCGCAGTGGTGGCGGTGCAGCTTCGAACAGATTGGGGCTTGAATTGCTAGGGAAGTGTTGTTGCTAAGCTATGCCACGTTGGTGGCGGCGAGCACAAGACCGTCGCCGGGCTTCGACCGAGGAAAGCCAGCGTGGCTTGGTCACGGGACGAAGCGCCGCCTTTGCAGTAGGCGGCGGGGAGAGTGCTGTCTCCAATTCTTCTTGGCCTTGCCCTTGGCGGCGTCGAAAACGCCGGCCGGGTTTCTCCAACCCTGTTTGCGCTTGTCGTCCCAGCAGCGCCCGCCAGGCTGCCCCTGCCGGGATCGAGGCAGCGGCTGCCCTACATCCCGGACAAGGGATTGATTGCCATGACTTCGATGGACGCTTGCGGGATCTGCAGATGGGGGTGGCCCGCGAACGTTCTTGCCGCCGCGTCGTGGGACTCTGCCTCGACGATCGCATAGAGCATGACGTCGTTTTTGGTGTCGGACACGCCTTGCGCGGTGACACGTTTCGTCTTGCCGACGCCGGCTCCCTTGTCGACGAACAGCTTCGCGTTATCCTTCATCCAGCGCTGCCATTCGCCCTGCATCTTCTCTTCGGCAGCCTTTCTCTTCTCCGGTTCGGTCTTCTTCCAGTCGTCGATTACCGAGGCCGGCGCGAGATAGGTCACAAGAAACAACGTCTTCATATCCAGACTCCTTTCGGCTCTTGTGGTTGCTGATGTTACGACTCAAGCCTTCTTCGCCCAAAGAGTACACCATCCGTCAGGGCTGATCTGGCCGTCGACCACTTTGCAGGTGTTCGACTCGGCGATGAACTGCAGACAATCGGCGCACTTTTGTTCGCCCTTCGGCTGAGTCTGGTACTGAACGCTCGCCTGCGAAACTTTGCTGGACGCCGGTGCGGCCGGTGCCGAGCCCTGGGCGGGAGGATTGGGCGGCGTTGTGCCGGGCGGATTCGAACCTTTCTTTGCATCACATCCAAATAGGGCGAGCGGCAGGCACAGACCACATCCAACTGCCAGCGCTCCGCGCAGCGCAACCCTGCGAGCCGGCATCTCTGCGTTCATGATTCATCCTCCTTCGGCTGATCGATTGTCAAAAGGCATAACGTCTACGCGGCGGGCGTCTTGTTGCACGGTTTGGCGCCTGAATCGCTCGTCGCCGCAAGAGCGGGCGCCGGACAGTCGGTGCAGGCGCGCCTCAGCGTGCCGAGACGCGAGGCGCGATGTTGCCGGCGTCGTCGGAGAAGACGACTTCGACCCGTCGATTCAATTGGCGGCCTACCGGCGTGTCATTGCTCGCGACCGGAAATGCCTTGCCGTAGCCACGGATGACGATCCGCTCCGGTGCAACACCCGAGACGACGAGTTCGGCACGAACCGCATCGGCACGCCGCTCCGACAGCTGTAGATTGTAGGTCTCACCGCCGACGCTATCGGTGAATCCCTCGATCATGATGCGGCGTTGGGGTTTGCTATTGAGCACCTCGGCGAGCTTCTGCACGGTGCGGACCGCGCCTGGTTTGAGTTCCGCCCGGCCGGGGTCAAACAAGACATCGCCAAGGGTAACGACGAACCCGCGCTCGGTTTGCTTTGCTTCAAGCTCCTTCAGTTGCTGTTCCAGCGTGTCGGCCCGCGCTGCTTGCGCTTGCGCTTGCTGCTGCGCCGATGCCGCGCTCTGTTGCATGGCCTGCGCGCGCCGCTCTGCAGCTTGCGCGTCCGCGGCCTTGCGATCCGCCTCGCGCGTTCTCGCCTCCAGTCGCAAGCGATCACGTTCGACACTAGCGCTCTGGATGGCAAGCTCGTCGGCCTTCAGGCGCGCGGTTTGCATCGCGATTTCCGACTTTCGCTTGGCCAAATAGGCGAGGTGGTCGACATCAGACGGGGTCTCGCTCTGGCGCCACGCCCGGTCGGCTTCATTGAACGCCGCCTTCGCTTGGTCGAGTTCGGTCGGCGCGTTTTGCTGCACCAGCGGATCGCTGAGTGCCGAGTCGTAGACGCTGCGCGCGTCTTCCAGCATCGCATTGCGCTCGGGCATAGTGTCACACGCGGCCACCAGGGCCACCGTCACAAGCGCCGAGGTCTTCAATATACGCCTTAGCATGTTTGCCTCCATGAGGTTGCTATCGCCGATCTCACCGCGCTTGGCGGTCGATCTCTTCGCGCAAGGCGCGAGTGCTCTCCTGCACCTCGGCCACGTTCTGCCGCGCTTTGCTCTCGCGTTCATTGGCCTGAGCCAGGCGAGCATCAACTTCGGCGCGCTCGGCATATTGGCGGGCCCGCTTGTAGTCCTTGGTCTCCAGTGCCGCAGTGGCGCGATCGAGATTGGCCCTGGCACTTTGCATCTCTGCCGGCGCTGCTTGCGCTGCGCCGGTACTCATCGCATTGTCGATGGCAGCTTTGGCTACGGCCATCTGCGCCGTGGGCGGCGGCATGCTCGCGCAAGCGCCGAGTGCGAGGGCCGCAATGAGCGGGCCGATTGTCCTGGGCTGTGAAACTGTCGCACTACTCATGATTTGCTCCTTTCTTCGTGCAGCATCACGGGCGTCACGCAAAGCGCAGCGGCGACAAGCGTATTGTCCGGCGAGCCCTGTCCGCCTCTGGGCCGCGCGATGGTTACCACGCCATACAGCAAAGGCCAGGCCGGAAAGGCGGTCGCCACCGCCAACAACTTCGAAGCAATTGAAAGCCAATAGGCAATAGCGGATGACTGCATCGCCACCTCCCACCTAGGCCAACACGCCGGCAAGGTTTGCCCTTGCCGCTGTTCGCCATCTTCGCCAGGGCAATAAGCTCAATAGTAGGTGGTGGAGTGGCGCAAAGCAAACCCAAATGTCATGACCGCGACTGCCCTGGCCAGGATGTTTCCCCGACGATTTGGGCCGCGCTGACCGCACCGCCGGACGCATCGATCCGAACGATGGGTGGTGGCCAGAGCCTGTGACAACAGGGCCGGAATGTCCCGCCGGGCGTCAGGTGACGCGTGGCTTGGCGACAGGACAAGCAGCCACCCCCTTTGCGGAAGGCGGCGGGGAGAATGCTGTCGCTACTTCTTTTTCGACTTGCCCTTGGCGGCGTCGAAGACGCCGGCCGAGGCGGCGGCGATCTGCTCGAAGGCCTTGTTGGCCTGGGCCATCGCCTTTTGCATGGTCTCCACCACACCGGTGTTCTGACCGGGCAGGGCGCCAAAAAAGGACTGGAAAGCCTCCATCATGTCCTTGCTGCCGCTGGCCAGCTGCTCGGTCATCAGGCGGCTGAACTCGGTGCGCGAGCTGTTGCCGATCTCGGCGATCTCGCGCGCCGTATCGATCATCTTCTGCGCCGTATCCTGGGTGTACTGGGTGCGCAGCGCCACCGCCTGCTGCGGATCCTTGGCCGAAGCCAGAGCCTTGGCGTTGTCCACGCTGTCCTGGAACAGCGCCTTCGCCACCTCCACCTGCAGCGCCACCATGCGCTGCGAATTCTCGATCGACATCTGTGCCAGGCGCATCGCGGCTTCCATGTTCTTGCGGTGCAGTTCGCTGAATTGTTCCTGCTTTGCTGCCATGACGGTCTCCCCATTGAGGCACGAAGGCTCAGTATGCCATGATCAACTGACTTGTACCTGACAGGCCGCCCAGGCCAGGGTCTGGTCGAGCGCCAGCCGCCAGCCGGCGAGCAGCTCGGCGCGCCGGGCCTCGCCCATGGCCGGCTCGAAGCGACGCTCCGCGGCCCAGTTGCGCGCTATCTCGTCGGTCGAGGACCACAGCCCGACCGCCAGCCCGGCCAGGAAGGCGGTGCCCAGCGCCGTGGTCTCGGTGACCTGCGGCCGCAGCACCGGAACGCCGAGGATGTCGGCCTGGAACTGCATCAGCGCGTCGTTCCTGGCGGCGCCGCCATCGACCCGCAGCTCGGTCAGACGCAGCCCGGCGTCGCGCTCCATCGCCCAGAGCACGTCGGCGCTCTGGTAGGCGATCGCTTCGAGTGCGGCGCGTGCCAGGTGGCCGCGGTTGCTGCCGCGGCTCATGCCGAAGATGGCGGCGCGGGCGTTGGCTTGCCAGTGCGGCGCACCCAGGCCGGTGAAGGCCGGCACCAAATACACGCCGCCGTTGTCGGGCACGCTCGCCGCCAGCGTTTCGACCTCGGGCGCCGTCGCGATCAGGCCCAAGCCGTCGCGCAGCCATTGCACGGTGGCCCCGCCCATGAACACGCTGCCTTCGAGCGCGTAGGCGCGCGTCTCGCCGATGCGCCACAGCGCGGTCGCCAGCAGGCGCTGGCGCGAGCGCAGCGGCGCGGCGCCGCAGTTGAGCATGGCGAAGCAGCCGGTGCCGTAGGTGTTCTTCGCCATTCCCGGGTAGAGGCAGGCCTGGCCGAAGGTCGCCGCCTGCTGGTCGCCGGCGATGCCGGCGATGGGGATGGCCGCGCCCAGCCATTCCTCCGCGCACTCGCCGTAGATCTCGCTGCTCGAGCGGACCTCGGGCAGCAGTTGCGGCGGGATGTCGAGGATGTCCAGCAACGCTTGATCCCAGGCGCCGCGCTCCAGGTTGAAGAGCAGGGTGCGCGAGGCGTTGGACGGGTCGGTCAGGTGCAGGCGGCCCTGCGACAGCTTCCACACCAGCCAGCTATCGACGGTGCCGAAAGCCAGGTCGCCGCGGCGGGCAGCGGCGCGCGCGCCGGGCAGGTGCTCGAGCAGCCAGGCGAGCTTGGTGCCCGAAAAATAGGGGTCGAGCAGCAGGCCGGTGGCCTCCTGGAACCTGGGCTCGTAGCCGGCGGCGCGCAGGGCAGCGCACAGCGGCTCGCTGCGCCGGTCCTGCCAGACGATGGCGGGGGCCAGGGGGCGACCGCTGGCGCGATCCCAGAGCAGGGTGGTCTCGCGCTGGTTGGCGATGCCGATCGCCGCCACCTGCCGCGCGCTTATCCCCGCTTGCTGCAGGACCTCGGCGGCGACGGCGAGCTGGCTCGCCCAAATTTCCTCGGCGTCGTGTTCGACCCAGCCGGGCCGCGGGAAGTATTGGCGAAACTCGCGCTGGGCGGTGGCGCGGACCCTGGCCTCGGCGTCGAACAGCAGGGCGCGCGAACTGGTGGTGCCCTGGTCCAGGGCGAGGATGAAGCGTTCACCGTGCATGGCGCTCTCCTTTCTTCGCTGTGCGAGTCTACTCGATCGCTTTCGGCGGCAAGGCTTAATCTGTGCTGAGCGCCGCGACGCCGCGCCGCCGACGAATTGACGCCAATCAAGTCTTTTTCTCGCGTATCGACCTAGTCTTGCAGCTTGGTCTTGCGCGCAGGGATGCGTCGGCATCGCTGCGGCGGGCCAAGACGAGCGCACGACCGCAGCGTCTCTCAAACGTCGGAGACACCTCGTGAATGAACCGGCAGCCACGTCCGAGCCCTCGCTTTCCACACCGATGGTGCGTCGCCATTTCTGCACGCTGCTGTGGCTGGCGATCGTCTTCATCGATGGTTTCGCGCTGGCCCTAGGCGGCCTGTCGCTGTTCGAAAGCTATCAGCAGCATCAAAAGCGCGCGGTGATGTCCAGCGAGAATATCGCGCGCCTGGTGGACGAGAAACTGCAGGGCGATCTGGACAAGATTGACCTGGCCTTGTTGAACGTCGTCGATGAAGTCGACCGACACTTCGCCGCCGCCGACGCCAGCGACCGGCGGGCGCTGGATGGGCTGTTGCGGCGGCTGCAGGCGCGCCTGCCGGAAATCATGAGTTTGCGCATCGCCGACGCCGATGGCAGCGTGCGCCACGCCTCGGACCTGGCGCCCGACGCCAAAGCGAACATCGCCGAGCGCGAGTATTTTCGGCGCCAGCGCGACGATCCGAAGCTGGGCTTGGTGATCGCCAATCCCGTGCTCACGCGCACCGGCGGCCAATGGGCGGTGCCGATCTCGCGGCGGCTAAATCGCGCCGACGGCACCTTCGCCGGAGTAGTTTACGCCAACGTCGCGATCGAGCAGATCAACAAGACCTTCGCCGAGATCGACGTCGGCCCCCATGGTTCGGTCGCCCTGCGCAACCTGGCGCAGGAACTGGTCGCCAGAAAGCCGATGCTCGATGAGGCGAGCAGTGCCATCGGCACCAAGGTGTTCTTCCCTGAGGTCAAGCAACTGATGCTGGCCGGGCAGCAAAGCGGCTCCGTCGTTTCCACCTATCCGGCCGACAACATCAAGCGCACCGTCGCCTTCCGCAAGATCGCTGCCTACCCCTTCTACGTGCTGATCGGCCTGGCGGTCGACGACTATCTCGACGAATGGCGGCTCGAAGCTACCAAGACGTCGATCGCGCTGGCCTTCTTCTTCCTGGTTACCCTGGCTTCCGGGCGCTGGATCCGCGTATCCTGGAGCAAGCAGTTGGCGCAGCAGCGGCTGCTCGCCGACCAGGCGCTGCAGATTCGCGCCGACAACGAGGCGCTGAAGCAGGCGGCGCTGAAGACCCGCAAACTGGCGCAAGCGGTCGAGCAGAGCCCGGCGATAGTAGTCATCACCGATCGCCGCGGCAACATCGAATACGTCAACCCCAAGTTCACCGAGGTCACCGGCTACAGCGCCGAGGATGCGCTGGGCCAGAACCCGAGGATCCTCAAGTCCGGATTGACCGCGGACGAGGTCTACCTGGAACTGTGGCAGACCATCCTCGCCGGTCACCAATGGCACGGCGAACTGCTCAATCGCAACAAGGGCGGGCAACTGATCTGGGAAAACACCTGGATCTCGCCGCTGCTCCAGGACGACGGCGAGATCAGCCATTTCATCGCGGTCAAGGAAGACGTCACCCAGCGGCGGGCGGCGGAAGATCAAATGCGCAAGCTGTCCTTGGCGGTCGAGCACAGTCCCGCCAGCGTCATCATCACCGACCGCGAGGGCGCCATCGAATACGTCAACCCGAAGTTCACCGAGGTCAGCGGCTACAGCGCGGCCGAGGTGCTGGGCCGGACGCCGCGGATTCTGCGTTCGGGGCAAACACCGGTGGAGACCTATCAGGCGCTGTGGCGCAAGATCACCTCGGGCGAGGCCTGGAGCGGCGAACTGCTCAACCGCAACGCCAAAGGCGACTTGTTTTGGGAGAGCGAGCAGATCGCGCCGATCACCAACCATCTCGGGGAGATCACCCACTTCGTCGCGCTCAAGGAGGACATCACCCTGAGAAAGCAGGCGGAGACGGCGCTGCACCTGAGCAACAGCGCCATCCACGCCAGCAGCAACGGCATCATCGTCATCGACGCGAAGAGCGAGCGGCGCCCCATCGTCTACGCCAATCCGGCGTTCGAGCAGATGACCGGCTGCGACAGCGCCGAACTGCTCGGGCAGGACATCTTCCAACTGCTCGGTTGTCAGCAGGAGGGGCTGCTCTTCGATTACCTGTCCTCGGCCCTCTACCTGAGCGAGAAGCGCTGCGCGGTGGTGCCGTCGCGGCGCCGCGATGGCAGCCTCTTCTGGAACGAGTTCTCGATCACCGTGGTGCGCGACCCCAACGACGCCGTCTCGCACTACGTCGGCGTGCTCAACGACGTCACCGAGCGCATCGAGTACGAAGGTCAGCTCGAGCACAAGGCCACCCACGACGTGCTGACCGGCCTGGCCAATCGCAGCCTGCTGATGGACCGCATCGATCAATCGATCGCCAACGGCCACCGCTATGGCCACGCGGTGGCGGTGCTGCTGGTCGACCTCGACCACTTCAAGTACATCAACGACAGCATGGGGCACGCCGCCGGCGATCAGGTGGTGCGGATGGTGGCGCAGCGCCTGGGCGAGTGCGCGCGCGAGGGCGACACGGTGGCGCGCATGGGCGGCGACGAGTTTGTGCTGGTGCTCAATCGCGTCGAGGGCGAGCAGGACGTGGTGCGGGTGTTGCAGCGCATCGTCTCCAGCATCGGCG
>JAHFRE010000307.1 GCA_023258955.1 Sterolibacterium sp. | reverse complement strand
GCTACGAACTGCGTCTGGGTGCCAGCATCGGCATCAGCATCTATCCGCAGGACGGGCTGGTCGCCGAGAACCTGCTGCGCTACGCCGACGTCGCCATGTACCGCGCCAAGCAGACCCAGCAGAGCGGCTACATGTTCTACAGCGAGGAGATGAACCAGCGCTCCCTCGATCGCCTCAAGATCGAGAACGGCTTGCGCCTGGCGCTGGAACGCGGCGAACTGCTGCTGCACTACCAGCCGAAGACCGACATGGCGCGCAGCCGCATCATCGGTGCCGAAGCGCTGGTGCGTTGGCGTCATCCGGAAGAGGGGATGATCGCACCCGGCGATTTCATTCCGGTGGCCGAGGACAGCGGCCTGGTCGTGCAGATCGGCGAATGGGTGTTGGCGCAGGCCTGCACCGACGCGCTGGCCTGGCAGGCGGCCGGCCTGCCGCCGATCAAGGTCGCCGTCAATATCTCGGCCAAGCAGATCACCGGGCGCCTGCCCAGCATCGTCGCCGCCCTGCTGGCGCGTCACGGTCTCGACGCCGGTTGGCTGGAACTGGAATTGACCGAGAGCATGCTGATGCACGGCAGCGATGCGGTGATCGCGATGATGGACGAACTGCACCAGATGGGGATCGCCCTGGCCCTCGACGATTTCGGCACCGGCTATTCCAGCCTCTCCTACTTGAAGCGCTTCCCCATCGACACGCTGAAGATCGATCGCTCCTTCATCTCGGGCATTCCCGGCGACGCGAGCGACTGCGCCATCGCCGGCGCCATCGTCAGCATGGCCAAGCAACTTGGCCACCGGGTGATCGCCGAGGGCGTCGAGACGGAGGCGCAGCTGGCCTTCCTCGAACGCATCGGCTGCGACGAGATTCAGGGCTATTTGTACTCGCAGCCCCTCAGCGCTGAGGCCTTCGCCGACTTTCTGCGCCGCGACCGCAGCCCGCTCAAGCCGTCCTGAGCGCTCGCCCCAGGCGCGCCAGAGCCTCGTCCAGGGTGGCGCGCGGGCAGCCGAAATTGAGGCGCACGAAATCCCGATAGGCCGCACCGCCGAAGGCTTCGCCCGCCGACAGGCCGACGCCGGCCGCCTCGAAATGGCGCTGCGGATCACCGAGGCGCGCGGCCAGCTGGCGCGCGTCTATCCAGGCCAGGTAGGTCGATTCGACCGGCGCCATGGCCAGCTCGGGATGGCCGGCGACGAAGGCCTCGACGCGTGCCCGGTTGCCGGCGAGGTAGGCGAGCAGGGCGGCGTGCCAGGCGCCGCCCTCGCGAAAGGCGGCCTCCGTCGCGACCAGACCGAGCAGATTGACGTGGGGAACGATGCCTTGCATCGCCACCCGAAACGCCGAACGCAGGGCGGCGTCGGGAATGACCGCGAAGGCCGCACCCAGCCCGGGAACGTTGAAGGTCTTCGACGGCGCCATCAGGGTGATGCTGCGCCTGCTGGCGTCGGCACCGAGGCTGGCGTAGGGACGGTGGCGCCGGCCCGGCTCCAGCAGCAGGCCGCAGTGGATCTCGTCGGAGCAGACGACGAGATCGTGGCGCCGGGCGAGCGCCGCCAGCTCCTCGAGTTCGTCGTCGTCCCAGGCTCGGCCCACCGGATTGTGCGGATGGCAGAGCAGCAGCAGGCGGGTGCCGGGATCGAGCGCCGCCGCGGTGGCGGCGAAGTCCCAGCGCCAGCGTTGGCGGCCCGAGCTCTCGAACAGTTGCAGCGGCGCGCTTAGCAGGCGCCGGCCAGAATTCAGCGGTGCAGAGAGGAACGGCGGGTAGATGGGGGTGGCGGTGAACACCGCGTCGCCGGGCCTGCCCACCGCCCGGCAGGCGACGTTGAGTCCGCTCACCAGCCCCGGCAACCAGACCAGCCAGGAAGGCTCTATGGCCCACCCATACTCGCGCGCGAGGTGTTCGACCACCGCGGCGTCGACCGCGGGACGGACGTCGCCGTAGCCGAAGACGCCGTGCGCTAGCCTTTCTTGCAGGGCGGAGAGCACCGCCGGCGGCGCCGCGAAATCCATGTCGGCGACCCACATCGGCAGCACGTCGCGCCCGGCGTACCTGTTCCACTTGACCGAATCGCCGCCGCGCCGATCGATGACCTTGTCGAAGTCGAAATCCATGGATTCATTACAGCACAGTCCGCGCTTGGCGCACTCGGACCGGCTACGGCGATCGAGCGGCTGTCAGACAGCGCTCATTCCGCCAGTTCGTACAGTCCCTGGGACTCCTGGTAGAGCAGCTCGAGTTCGCAGTAGCCGAGGCTGGCGAGGCGGCGCTGTTCCTCCTTGCAGGCCTGCCGCCATTGATCCCGATCCTTGTGCCGCAGCCGCGCCCGGCCGAAGGCGTCGTTGCCCATATTCTTGAGCAGGTGTTGAATGAAGTCGTCTTTGCCCATGTTCGTCTCCCGCGCTGAGGCCGAGCGCTCCTCTTGTTTGGGTTAACGGACCAATCGGCGATAGGTTGAAGGCGCCCGCTGTCTACCGGCGCTGCGTCCACGGCGCGGCAAATTCTGCCGTCGCGAACAGCGCCCCGAAGCATGAGCAAAGCCCATGCCGGAGCGGGTTATCGCACCGTGTCGACGCTAGAAGCCTTCACGGGTGATGCTGCGCGAAGCGCTGACGCCGTTGATGGTGTAGGCCATCGTGCCGGCGCTGGCGCCGGAGAAGGTGAAGCTGACCGTGCCCACCGGTGTCACGACCGTGTTGGCGGCGTTCCAGGTGCCGCTCAGCGGCGCACCGCCGGTGACTTGGTAGAGGTTGCCGGTGCAGGAGTCGCCGAGGAAGGGGATGATGGCGAGGGGACAGGCAGAGGCCACGTACCAGGTCGGATTGCCACCGCTATCGTAGGCGTACCAGGCTGCGAATATCATGCCCCGGTCCTGCGTCAATGCAATCCCCCAGCCCGACTCGTTGGCGTTCCACCACAGGTCGGTGTAATCGGTGCCAAATTCGGCAGTGCCGTTGGAGAACGACTGTCTCTCGATCGACTTGGAACCGGAGACGCCATTGATGACGTAGCTGAACCGCGCACTGTTGCTACCGTCGAAACTCAGCGTCGCCGAGCCGACACCGCTCACCGTCTTGTCCGATCCATTCCACGGCATGGTCGGCGAACTGCCACCGGCCACCTTGTACAGGGCGCCGCTGCAGCCACCGGTCGACGCAGCGGCGCAGCTGGGGATCACGTACCAGGTCGCCTGGCCGCTCGGCTCGAAGGTGAAGATCGCGACGAAACTCATGCTGCCGTGCTGGGTGACGCTCAACCCCCAACCGGACTCGTTCGGATTCCACCACAGTCCGCTAAAGGCTGCCGCCGCGGCCCTCACCGTGACGCTGGCGCTGCTCGGTGCGCCGCTGCCGGCGCTGTTGCTGCCGACCACGGCGTAGCTGCTGGTCGCCGTCGGGGTGACGCTGCAAGTCGGACCCGTCGTGCCGGCGCAGCCGCTGCCCGACCAGGCGTAGGAAGTGGCCGTGGGGCTGCAACTGGCCGTCAAGGTCGCGCTGGCACCGGCGACGATCGCATCCGGAGCAGCCGTCAAGGAACAGACGGGCGGCGTTTCGCGTGGCGTCACGGCGACGGCGACGCTGGCGGCGCTGCCCGTGCCGCTGGCATTGACGCCGGTCACGGTATAGGTGGTGGTGGTCGTCGGCGCCACCGTGCCGCTCGCCACTGTGCTGCCAAAGGTGGTGTTGGTGGACCACAGGTAAGAAGTGGCCGCCGGGCTGCAGCTGGCGGTCAGCAGCGCGTGGCTGCCAGCGGTGATCGTGGCAGGCGAAGCGGCGAGGGTGCAGGTCGGTGGTTCAGCCTGGCCGATGGTGATGCCCAGCGCCTGCTGCGGCGCGGCGGCGTAGCTGGCGTTGCCCGCCTGGTTGGCGATGATGTAGCAACGCCCGGCGGCAATCGCGCTGACGGTGTTGCCGCTGATGGTGCAGATGGTCGGCGTGTAGCTGCTCAAGGCGACCGGCAGACCCGAACTCGCCGTGGCGGAGACCGTGGCGCTGCCGCCGGGGAGGAGCGTCGGCGCGGCGCCAAAGGTGATCGTCTGAGCGGCGCCGGTGATCATGGTCACCGTCACGCTGGCGGTGTTGCCGGTGCCGGCACTATTGGTGCCGGTCACGGTGTAGGTGGTGGTCGCCGTCTGGTGCATGTGGCAGGTCGCGGTGCCGGGGAAGGGCACGCCGGCACAGGAGCCGCCG
>JAHFRE010000306.1 GCA_023258955.1 Sterolibacterium sp. | reverse complement strand
TTGATGCTGTCGATGAACACCTTGATGCTGCTGTTGCCGGGCGGATAGGCGATGGCGAACTCGACGCAGATGGTCGACAGCAGTTCCTCCACCGTCAGCTTGGGATTGAAGATGTAGGCCAGGTCGCAGGCGTCGGGAATGCGCTCCAGCAGGCAGCGGCATACCGTCGTCTTGCCGGTCCCCACCTCGCCGGTGAGAAGCACGAAACCGCCGTCGCCGCCGAGGCCGTAGAGCAGATGCGCCAAGGCCTCCTGGTGGCGCTGGCTCATGTGCAGATAGCGCGGGTCCGGCGCGATGGAGAAGGGGGCTTCGGCTAGGCCAAAGTGGCTCTGGTACATGGAGGTCCTGATCGAGGGCGCACGCCGCGATTATAGGCGCCGCCCGCGCTCGCTCGCGCCCCGGCCTCGACGCCGCTCAAGACGCCCGATTCAACCTCTTCCACAAGGTGGTGCGCGACATGCCCAGGCGGCGGGCGGCTTCGGCCCGGTTGCCTCCCACCTCCTGCAGGACCTGCTCGATGCGCGCCTGGTCTTGCTCCGGCGTTGCCGCTGCGCTGTAGTAGCGCGTCAGCTTGACCCCGCCGTCGGGTGCCGGCACCGGCGCTGCCCGCAGTTCGGGCAGCAGGTCGTCGACACCGATGCTGGCGCCGCGCGCCTGCACCACCGCGTATTCGAGCGCGTTGAACAGCTGCCTGACGTTGCCCGGCCAGTCATGCCGCTCCAACACCGCCAGCGCCTCGGCCGAAAGCCGCAGCTTGGGGCGCTTGTAGCGTTGCGCCAGATCGCCGAGCAGCTTCGCGGCGAGCATCGCGATATCGTCGCGATGCTCGCGCAAGGCGGGCAGGTGCAGCGGCAGCACGCGCAAGCGATAGTAGAGGTCTTCGCGGAACTCGCCGCGTTTGACCATCGCCGCCAGATCACGGTGGGTCGCAGCGATCACGCGCACGTCGACCTTGCGCGGATGGTTCTCACCGACGCGCACGATCTCCCGCTCCTGCAGCACGCGCAGCAGCGCGGTCTGGGTCGCCGGGGAAATTTCGCCGATCTCGTCGAGCAGCAGGGTGCCACCGTTGGCCGCCTCGAAACGCCCGATGCGCAGCGCGGTGGCGCCGGAAAAAGCCCCCTTGACGTGGCCGAACAGTTCCGACTCCAGCAGGTTCTCCGCCAGCGCCGCGCAATGGACCGCGACGTAGGGATTCTTGGCGCGGCCGGAGTTGTCGTGCAGCGCCCGCGCCACCAGTTCCTTGCCGACGCCGCTTTCGCCGCTGAGCAGCACGTTGGCGTCGCTGACCGCGGCCCGCAGCACCTTCTGGTAGAGATCCTGCATCACCGCGCTGCGCCCGATCAGGCCGCCGAGCTGCCAGCGCTCCCGCACTTCGGCCTCCAGCTCCACCTCGCGCGAACAGTCGCGCAGGATGATCGCGCAGTAGGGACCGGATGCGCTCGGCGGCAAGGCCATGGCCCACATGCGCAGTGGCGTGTCGCGCCCGTTGACCCCCTTGAGCACGATGTCCTGCGTGTTGCGCTCCTCCGCCCGGTCGGGGGTCAAGGCGCAGTGGCCGCGGGTCTCGCAGGCGCGCGCACAATTGGTGCCCGCGAACAGGGTCGGACACAGCTGCCCGAGCACGGCGTTGTCGTCCCGACCGACCATGGCCAGCGCCGCCTGGTTGATCTGCAGGATATTGCGTTGGGCATCGAGAAACACCACGCCCTCCTCGAGCTTGTCGAGAAAGGCGCCAAGTCCAGCCAAGTCTTGCATGTCTAGCCACCCCGTTCAGTCTGAACGTAGCTTTGAACGTCCAGTTGTTATATGCAACATATTTCACCGTCTAGTAAATACCAGAACAATGTTGCATGTCAAGCCCTTGGCGATTCTGGCACGCGGCTCGCTATGGAGTACGCAGGAACCACCCAAGCGCAACACGATATCAACCGACCTCAAGGAGATTTGCCATGAAACTGCAGAACCTGAACCTGCCCATCCTCACCCTCGCCCTGCTCGGTTCCCTGGTCTCGGCGGCCCAGGCGGCGCCCCAACTGGCAGCCGACCCCGTCGCAGCGAGCTTCCAGCGCATGCTCGGGCACGAAGCATCGCTCAGCACGCCGGCGCTCCCGGCGGCGAGCCTGCGCGATCCCCTCGACGATGCGGTGAGCTCCCTGCTGCGCGATGAACAGCGCAACGCGTTCCACGGCAGCGCCAACTACGTCTTGCTGTCGGGCCAGGGCAAGCGGGGGCTGTGATAGCCAACGACGGCCGTCGGGTCGAACACGAACGCTAGACGCCGCTCGCCTTGCGCTCGCGTTCGACCTGGATGATGTAGCGCTGGATCAGATTGGTCATGGCACCCGGCAGCCGGATGAACTGGCAGCCTGCACGCTGCTGGACCCTGCCGTTGGCCAGCGTCAGCTCGTAGCGACTGCACACGCGCAGGTCTGCGCTGACGACGCCGACGTAGGGAAGGCTGATGGTGACGCCGGAAAATTGTGCATCTTCCTTGACGCTGACCTGCTCCGCTGCGACGTTGATGCCGACGCCGCCGCAACTGATGTCCGCCACCACCGAGCGCTGGATCTTGACCAGGCCTTCTTTCTGCGGCACCGGGATGTTGGCCATGATCGGCTCGGCCTGCGGCGTCGACAGGCGATAGAACTCACGCCGTTGCAGGCGGATCAGCGATTGCGGGAGGTCGCTCTCGAAAGCTTCGCGCCCGCTGCGGCTGGCCGAATCGACGCCGTGGAGGGTGAATTCGATCCTGACCTTTTCCTTGGTAGAGACGCATTTGATCAGGTCGGCCTGCAGGACCTTGCGGTTCATGTCCTCGTTGCTGCCGCAGTCGAACAGCAGTGTACTGCCATCGCTGGCGATTTCGAGCAATGAGGTCAGCAGAAAATCGTAGCCTTGATTGAAATAGAAGGTGATCGGCGAAGCCTGCGTCAGCATGCCGCGGAGGATGGAGAGAAGCTCGGTGCGCGAGCGCACCTCGTACTTGCTGTAATCGTTTTCGACATCGAGCGCCGACCTCCTGGCGGTGGTACCGGACGCAGACGCCTGTTTTGCCGAATTGTCCATGATGACTGCCACGGTGGAGTCTAATGCGTTGGCCTCAGGGAGCTCGATCTCGCTGCAGTCTAGTTCAAACTCGGGGAGCCGGCCATCAGGGAAAGCTGACGGCTAATCCTGCCATCGCGCTGGCGCAGCAGGGTCTTGCCTTGCGCGCAGCCGCCGCTCCCACTGGACCTAACGCGTAGTACTTCAATACAGTTCTGCGGATCACCACTGGCGAGTATGTTCAGGGCAACGCTGTGCATTCCTCGCAGCGCCGTGCCGGAGATCATCGTGTGGCCCGCCCCGACCGTGACGACATTTGCAGCCCATGGATGCGCCCTGCGCCGCGTTGCGGTCGCCCTGACACTGATCCTGGTGGCGGCCTTGCCGATTCAGGCGAAGCCCGCCAGCGACAGCCTCGCCGAGGCGCTGTCGATCGAAGCGCCCTTGGTGCAACTGGTGTTCGATCGGGCCGCTCTCATGGAACGTTCCGAACCCCTGGCCCGCAACCAGCAATACGCAGCGCGCCTCTATTGCGTTGCCGCCAGGCTGGGCAGCGTTGAAGCGCAGTACCGTCTCGGCAAGATGATATTGGCCGGTTGGGGCATGAGCAAGAGTCCGAGCACGGCGGTTGCGCTGTTCAGAATGGCAGCGAGCCAGGGCCACGAAGGGGCGACCTGGCTCTTGGCGGTGGTCGATGCGGCGGAAGGCAGCTTGCCGCGCTGCATGGAGAGCCCGGGGCCCTCCATCGACATCGACGCGGACCGAGGCTTCGGCGCTGCGCGGCGCTAGAACTCCTCCCAGCTTTCCTCCGTTGTCGGTGGCAGCTTGCGCTCCTCCGTCCTGGTCCTGGCGCTTCCACCATGACGCTCGCGCAGTTCCCTGAGGTTGCTGACCACGTCGCCGGTCAAGCGGCTGAAGTCCCCGGCAAGCAAGCGGTAGGCTGACTTGTCGTCGCCCCCTTGGTGGTGGCGGACGACCTTTGCCGCACACTGGTGGAAGCTGGCATGGTTGGCGCGCAACTTGCCAAAGATGCCGTCCCTGGCGAGTTGCTGTCCGTCGCCGTAGATCCACTGCCCGAGCGCGCACTTGTCGTCGCACTCGATCACTTTGGGATCCAGCGCCTCACCCTCGCCGGCAAGATGCAAACGCAATTTTTCCTTCCACGCCTGGTGC
>JAHFRE010000102.1 GCA_023258955.1 Sterolibacterium sp. | reverse complement strand
GGCACGCCGGCGGTGGTGCTGCCGATGGACGACAAGAAGCGCTGGGTGTTCAAGACCCATCCCAACGACGACGTGGTCGGCGACGCGCTGGTCGAGCACATGGTCAAGACCGGGGTCAAGAGCGTCGGCTTCATCGGCCGCGCCGACCCCTACGGCGACAGCTGGTACAAGACCCTGGAGCCGATGTTCAAGAAGGCCGGCATCCAGATCGTCGCCAACGAACGCTACAACCGCACCGACACCAGCGTCACGGCGCAGGCGCTGAAGCTGATCTCCGCCAAGCCCGACGCCATCCTGGTCGCCGGCGTCGCTGCCGACGCGGCGCTGCCCCACGGCCAGCTGGTCGACTCCGGCTACAAGGGCAAGATCTACCAGACCCACGGCGCCGCCAGTCCGGACTTCATCAAGATCGGCGGCAAGAAGGTCGAGGGCGCCATCGTCACCTCGCCCTGGCTCTTGGTGCCGGACCAGATCCCGGAAAGCGTGCCGCTGCAGAAGGTGGTGAACGCCTACGTCGGCGCCTACGAGAAGCTCTACGCCGCCAAGCCGCCGATCTTCGGCGCCGGCGTCAACGATGCCAGCTTGCTGTTGCAGGCGGCCTTTCCCGAAGCGCTGAAGAAGGCCAAGCCGGGTACTGCGGAATTCCGCGCCGCCCTGCGCGATGCGCTCGAAGCGAGCAAGGGCGTGGTGGTGAGCCAGGGGGTGGTGAACATGACGCCGGCCGACCACTCGGGCTTCGCCCAGTACGCGCGCGTGCTGCTGACCATCAAGGACGGCAAGTTCGTGGTGCTGCACGACTGACAGGTTGAGACCGGGGCCGCCCACGGGCGCCCGCACCATGAACCTCTACTCGGCGCCGCTCTGGGCAGCCGCCTTCCGTCCCTTCTTCCTGCTGGGCATCCCCTGCGGCCTGGCGGTGATGACCGTCGCGTTTGCCGCGCCGCTGGTCGCCTTCGACCGGCTCTGGCACGGCCACGAGATGGTGTTCGGCTTCGCCGGGGCCATCGTTTCTGGCATCGTGTTGACCGCCCTGCCCAGCTGGGCCGGTACGCCGGAGATCAAGGGGCGCCGCCTGGCGCTGCTGGTCGCGCTCTGGCTCGCCGGCCGCCTGGCGCTGGCGTCGCCGCTCCTGCCACCATGGCTCACCGCTGTCGTAGATTGCGCCCTGTTTCCGGTGATGGCGGCCATGCTGGCGCCGCAACTGGCGCGCGTGCCCAACCGCTGGTACCTGCTGGCCCTGCCCGGCCTGCTCGCCCTGGCAATCGCCAACCTGGTTTTTCACCTTGGCCTCATCACCGGGAATGCGGTGCGCCAGAGCCTCGGTCTGCACCTGGGTGTCTACGTCCTGCTGGTGCTCTACATCCTGAAGAGCGGCGTCTTCATTCCGGTGTTCACCAGCAACGAACTGGCCGGACGCAGCCCGGCGATCGAGCGCCACCTCGGCCTCGAGGTCGCCGCGGTGCTCTCCATCGTCGCCCTGGGCTGGATGGATCTGGGCGGCTGGCCGCGCGCCTGGGTCGGTGGCGTCGGCCTCGCCGCCTTCGCCATCAACGCCGTGCGCCTCGCTCGCTGGCACGGCTGGCGGGTGGCTGCCGCGCCGCTCGTCTTCGGGCTGCACCTGGGCATCGCCTTCCTGGTGCTCGCCCTCGGCCTGCGCGCCGCCGCGGCCTTCACCCCGTTGGTAGCGGCGGAAGCCTGGCTGCATGCCTTCACCGTCGGCGGCATCGGCCTGTGCATGATCATGCTCCTGCCCCGGGTCGCCCTGCGCCACACCGGCAGACCCCTGCGGCTGCCGCCAGCGATGCATCTCGCCTACGCGGCGATGCTGGTCGCGGCGGCGCTGCGCCTGGCCTGGTCCTTCGTCGCCGCGCCGTGGCCGGCCGAGCGCCTGCTGCAAGCCTCGGCGCTCGCCTGGGTCGCCTCCTTCGTCCTCTATCTGTGGCTCTTCGGTCCCATGTTGTGGCGGCCGAGCCTGCCGCGAAGCTAGGGCAAGACCTCGCAGACTGAGCCAGCGCCGCCGCCGAAGACGCTTGTCTCGCCGGCGCGTCATCGGGGCCAGCCAAGCGACGGCTGTTATACTGAACGCCCGCCGCGTTAGAAGCGATGCGCTTGCCCGTGCCGCACATCGAACCAACCCTACGCAACATCCTGCAACAGCAGCTGCTCAGCTGCAGCCCGGCGACGCCGATCGCCGAGGCAGCGAGGCGCATGGTCGAGGCACGCTGCAGCTCCATCCTGGTCGAGGAGCGAGGGCGCATCATCGGCATCTGGACCGAGCGCGACGCGCTGGCGCTCGATGCCGGCGACCCGGCCTGCTTCCAGACGCCCATCGCCACAGCCATGTCGGCGCCGGTGAAGACCATCCACGCCGATACCAATCTGGGTGAGACGGCGCGGCGCTTCCGCGAGGAAGGCGTGCGCCATTTCCTGGTCACCGATGACGCCGGGAGCCAACTCGGCATCGTTTCGCAATCCGATGTGGTGGCCAAACAGGGCATCGAATACTTCGTCTCGCTGCGTGAAGTGAAGGCGGTATTTACCCGCCGCATGCTTGTCGTGGGGCGCGATACGCCGGCGGAGATCGCCATGCGCGAGATGAGCCAGGGCGGATTCGACGCCCTCATCGTCAAGCGCGACGGCGACGGCGGCGACCACGGCATTCTCACCGAGCGCGACGTGATGAAGCTGATCGGTTCCGGCGCGATCGGCGGGCTGGTCGGTGACCTTGCCACGTTCCCCCTGATCAGCGTCGCCGCCAATACCAGCCTGTACCAGGCGCGCAAGCAGTTCGTCGAGCACAATATTCGCCACCTCGGCGTCACCGGCGACAACAACGAGCTGCTCGGCCTGGTGACCTTCGCCGACATCCTCAGCAACATCGAACTCGAATACGTGCGCCAGCTGAAGGACGCGCTGCGCGAACGCGAGGAGGTGCTCGCCATCTCCAACAAGCAATTGCGGCTCGCCGCCTGTGCCTTCGAGAGCACCTTCGAAGGCATATTGGTGACCAACGCCGAGCAGGTGATTGAGTCGGTCAACCCCGCCTTCACCATGATCACCGGCTACCGGGCCCACGAGGTGATCGGCAAAAAGCCGTCGTTCCTCGCTTCCGGGCGCCACGACGACGCCTTCTACGCCGAGATGTACCGCCGCCTCGAGGCGACCAGCCATTGGCAGGGTGAGGTGTGGAACCGCCGCCGTTCCGGTGAGGTATATGTCCAGTGGCTGACCATCAACGTCGTCAGGAGCGACAACGGCAAGATCCGCAACTATGTGGCGGTCTTTTCCGACATCACCTACCGCAAGGCGGCGGAAGAGCGGATGAGCTTTCTGGCGCAGCACGACGCCCTCACCGGCCTGCCCAACCGCGTCCTGCTCGCCGACCGACTGGCGCACGCGCTCGCCCACGCGCAGCGCAACAGCAAGCAGCTGGCCTTGATCTTTCTCGACCTCGATGATTTCAAGCAGGTCAATGACCGCATCGGCCACCACGCCGGTGACCACGTGCTGCAGATCGTGGCGCAGCGACTGTCCGCTTGCGTGCGCCAGGAGGACACCGTAGCGCGTCTCGGTGGCGATGAATTCGTGGTCATCATCGAGGATCTGGCCAAGGTGCAGGACAGCTCCGAGATCGCCGCAAAATTTCTCGACGCCCTGGCGCAGCCGATCCTCATCGACAGCCATTCGGTGACGATCGGTTGCAGCATCGGGATCAGCCTCTATCCCGAGCACGGCGTGGACCCCGATGGGCTGCTGCGCAATGCCGATGCGGCGATGTACTTGGCCAAGGCCAAAGGCAGCAACCAGTTCCACTTCGCCAGCGCGGTCGACGCAGCGACTTGAGGCGATCGGCTCGCCGCAAGCGTCGAGCCCGATGCTTCGCCTCCTGCCGCCACGCCGTCGCCGGCAAAGTCGGTTCTCACCCTCGATGAGGCTGTACGCGTTTCCTCGGCGCTGGATCGGTGGTGGCGGCCGTTGGCGCCAGATCGGCGCTCAGGTCGCCTGTCCTAGAAGGGGGGAAGCCGCGTTGGCCGTGGCGTTGCAATGTAAAGTTATGTAAAATGCCATTATATCGAAGGTGATACGTTCTCGAGCCATCGCTGATGCGGTATCTGCAATGGCTTGGCGGACCCCTGCAATCTGGTGACGAGGGAATCTAAGGTGATGGAAAGTCTGCGCAGCTTGAAGATATGGATACGTCTGGTGGTCGGTATCTCTGCTTTGCTCGTCGCGGCCTGGGCAGGCATCATCTTCCTGGTGAACATGCAGCAACAGGAGATGGGCGTGCGGCAGGCGCGGGACTTCTCCGCCAGCGTCAATCAGATGACGGTGGCGGCGATGACGGCGATGATGATCCAGGGCAATATGGACGATCGTGCCGTCTACCTCGACCAGATCCAGAAGAGCGAAAACATCAGCGACCTGCACCTGGTTCGCGGCGATGGAACCAACAAGGATTTCGGTCCAGGAAAGGCAAGCGACGTCAAGCCAGACGGCGTCGAGCAAGAGGTGCTGCAGAGCGGCAAGCCGTACTACGCCATGCTGAACACAGCGCAGGGCGAGGTGCTGCGCGCCGTGATTCCGACCCTCAACTACAAGAGCTATTTGGGCAAGGATTGCACGCTGTGCCACAAGGTCGCCGAGAACGCGGTGTTGGGCGCCGTGAGCATGAACATCTCGCTCAACGGGATCAACGCCGCGGTGCGCCAATCCACCCTGAAGGTGATCGGTGTTGCCGCTGCTTTGCTGGTGGTGGTCATCGGCTTCACCTTCTGGTTCGTGAATAGCTCGGTCTCGCTGCCTCTCAATCATCTGGCGTTGAACCTGGCACAAATAGCCGAAGGCGAAGGCGACCTGACGCGCCGCCTGCGCATCGAACACCGCGACGAGATCGGCAAGACCTCGGAAATATTCAACACCTTCATGAACAAGATCCAGTCCGTGGTGGCTGACGTCAAGAGCAGCGCTGAACAGGTCATGGCGACGGCGCACCAATTGACGTCTGCGGCCGCGGAGCTGACCAGCAGCTCGGACCAACAGACCGAGGCCACCGTCGCCATGGCCGCGGCGATCGAGCAGATCACCGTGAGCATCGCCACGGTTTCCGACAACGCTGGCAATGCCCACAATTTGGCCCTGGCGGCGGGCCAGCTGTCCGGCGAAGGGGCTACGCGGGTGCGCAACGCCATCGACGAAATGGGCAAGATATCGGCGTCGGTGGGCGGCTCGACGCAAATGATTCGCGAGCTCGACGGCAAGTCGGCGGAGATATCGAACATCGTCAACGTGATCAAGGAGATCGCCGATCAAACCAATCTGCTGGCACTGAACGCAGCCATAGAAGCAGCCCGTGCGGGCGAGCAGGGTCGTGGTTTCGCCGTGGTCGCCGACGAGGTGAGAAAGCTGGCGGAACGGACAACGGTTTCGACCCAGGAGATCGCCAAGATGATCGACGCCATTCAGCAAGGAACCCAGAGTTCGGTGCAGGGCATGGACTTGAGTAGCAGGCAGGTGCAGGACGGAATGCGCATGGCCGAGGAGTCCGGCGATTCCATGGAACACATCGAGGCCAGCACCGACAAGGTCAGGGATGCGGTGGACGAAATTTCTTCGGCGCTGCGCGAGCAAAGCCAAGCGGCCAACCAGCTTGCCCAGGAGGTCGAAAAAATCGCGCAAAAGAGCGAGAAGAACGGCTTCCTGGCGAAGCAGTCGTCTGGGGCAGCGCGGCACCTGGAAGAGCAAGCGCAGACGCTGAAACAGGCGGTGGACCGGTTCAAAGTGTAGACGCTATCGATGGGAGAGCAGCATGGCAATGATGGAATGGAGCGACAAGCTGGCGGTGGGCCACAGCGCTATAGATCGGGACCATCAGAAATTGGTCGGCTTGATCAACGAACTGGGTGAAGCGATGAGCAGCGGCCAGGGCAAGGATGTCTGTGGTGGGGTGCTCGGCGAACTGGTCAGCTACACCAAGACGCACTTCGCCATGGAAGAACGGCTGATGTCAGTCCACAACTTTACCGGGGCGTCCGAGCACCGCACGGAGCACCTCCGGCTGGTGCAGCAGGTCGTCGATTTCCAGGACCAATATCAGTCTGGCAAGGCGACGCTGTCGGTGTCTCTGCTGCATTTCTTGATGGAATGGCTGACCCATCACATCCTCGACTCGGACAAGGCGCTCGCGCGCGGGCTTCCCCCCGGCTAGCGCTGCGGTGCAGCAGCAGGCTGCCTAACGCCAGCGGGGACGCGGCTCGCCGCGCAGCTCCCGACTCTCGGCCAGGCGCAGCAAGGCCCGGATGCGCGCCGACAACACCTTGGGATTGCAGGGTTTGCACAGGTAATCGTCGGCGCCGAGGCCCGGTCGGACGATGTCGTCGATTTCTTCGCCACGAGCGGAGAGGATCAGCACGGGGATGGTGTTGTGCGGCCGCAGTTCGCCGAGCACGGCGAGGCCGTCCATTCCCGGCATCATGATGTCGAGCACGAGCAGGTCAAATTGTTCTGTTGCCAGTCTCGCCAGCGCGTCGCTGCCGTTGTGGGCCGCTTCGACGTCGAAATCATCGCCCTTGAGGTAGGTGCACAGCATGGTGCACAACTCCTCGTCGTCGTCCGCTAGGAGAAGGCGGGGCAGGGTTGCAGGCATAGCGATGTTTCGATGTTGGTGTTTGTCATTCTCTGAGGTGGGGCGTCAGCGGTTGCAAGAGCTCTTCTGCGGCGATCGCTACCAGACGAAGAACACGGTGGTCCATATCTGCGCCATCAGTGCGGGCGCTGCCGCGAAAGCCAACAGCGAGGCGATGCGTCGCGTCAGGCGCACGCCGTGCGTCAGGCGCCAGGCCAGGAACAGCGAGAACAGTGCGCCCGCGGCGAGCAGGCCGAGGCGCGGCAGCCCCAGCCAGTCCAAGCTCAGGTGCTCGGCCTTGAGATGGCTGATCGTCAGCATCGACAAGCCGAGGATGACGCTGGCCGCCCCCAGGGGCACCAGGCCCAGGGCGAGGCGGGCAAAGCCCGGCCCGTCGTTGCCGGCGATCCGGGCGGCGATCGCCGTCGCCGCGGTCAGGGCCACCCCGAGCGCGGCGCCGCCACCGACCAGATAGGCGACGATGACCGCGCCGTCGAGCCAGGTGAACACATCGTTGGCCTCGGGAAAATGCGTGAGCAGCCACCAGGGTGCGTCGTTTTGCAGCAGCAGATCGTGGCCGTGATCGAGCAGCCATTCGGCCGTCGACATCTTGATGTCGATCAGGATCGGACTCGACGACCACTGGAAGGCCATGGTGGCGATGCCCAGCACCCCAAACAGCAGCATCCAAACGTCGCGCAGCTTCGGCTTGATCGTCACATCGAGAATTTCTGCCCAGGGTTTGCGCGCGCTCAGCCAGACCGCATCGCGGTGACCGCTGCACTTGCCGCAGGCGTGGCAATCGGAAGCCCCCTTCATTCGCCGGATATCCACCAGGGGTGCGCAGTCCACGTATTTCTGCGGACCGTGCGCCTCCCAGGCAGCGCGGTCCACCGCGTAGTGCAGCGGCGCGATCTTGGCCAACAGCGCGAACACGCCGTTGGCCGGGCACAGATGTCGGCACCAGATGCGGCTGCCTTTGCCATAGACCAGACCGACGGCGATGGCGGCGAGCGTCGAGCCGCCGAGAATCAACAGCGCCGCCTTGGGGTACTCGTAGACGCTGATCAGCTGGCCGTAGGTGGTGGTGCACAAGAAGGCGAACAGCGGCCAGCCGCTCCATTTCATCCAGCGTGGCACGGGCAGGCCGAGGCCGCGCCGACTGGCCCACTCGGTGAGCGCGCCCTCGGGGCAGAGGACGCCGCACCAGACCCGCCCCAGGCTCACGGTGGCCACCATCACGCCCGGCCACCAGAGCCCCCAGAAGGCGAACTGGGCGAAGCGGCTGATATCGTTCCACAGGTGGCTGTCCTCCGCCGGCAAGGGCAGCCAGGCCGGCACGACGAGCAAGGTGGCGTAGCCGAGCACGACCAGCCACTGCAGGCCCAGGATCCAGGGACGGTAGCGGCGCAGGGCTTCGCCGATGCCTGGCCAGAAGCCGCTGACCGGCGCTGGGTGGGCCGCGCCCCTGCCGGCCAGCGTCGACATGGTGACAGGGATGGAAGCGAGACTGTCGGCCATGATCTACTCCACGAGCAGACGGCCTTGCGCCGTCTGCGGATGAAACTCGCCGAAGAACTTGTAGCTGCCCGGCTTGAGCGGCTGAAAGATGAGAAAGCTCTCGGCGCCGGGAGCGAGAACCTTTTCCTTGTGCAGATCCTCGCTCTCGAACTCCTCCGGAGTCGCACCTTCGTTCTTCAAGATGAGCTTGAACTTGATGTTGGCCGGGGCTTTCAATAGCTCGGGCTGGAAGCGGCCATCCTTCATGCTCAGACGCAAGATCGGCAACTCCTCGGCGCCGGTGGTCAACGCCCAGCTCAGCAACACAGAGAACAAGAGCGACTTGGACACGGTGGCCATCCTCAGTAGGTCAGCTGTGCGCGCAGACCGACCAGCTTGACCGGACGCGCCGCGGGATTGCCGCCCATGTTCGACAGGTACTGCAAATCCGGAGACAGTTCGAACTGTTTGCTGATGCGATAGCGGTAATAGATTTCCAACAGGCGCTCGGCGCCCGACGGCGAAAAGTTGAAGACGCCGCTGCCATCGCCGAGCAGATCGCCGTTGCCGCCGGCGGCGCGGTAGGCGTTGCTGGCGCGCAGCTGGCCCAGGGCCAAGCCGAGCGCATCGGCGCCACGACGCCAGCTGGTGCCGCTCAGTTCCGCGCCCAGCGTCAGGGCGCGGTCAAAGGGTACCTGGCCACGCAGCGCCTGACCGTAGCGGCCGAAGGCGACGAGACTGTCACCGAGACGCTGGTCCACCGATGTTCCCCAGCCGCGATGCGCAGCAAGGCGGCCGTCGAGTTCGGCGCCCTGGGCGTTGCGCCAACCGTATAGGCGGTAGTTGCCCGGCAGGCCGTTCATTCGCAGCGCGGTCTCCGCTTGGGCGATCAGCAGGGGCGAGGCGACGCGCTGATAGTTGGCACCCGGACCGGTGCCGAAGATGCCCAGCGACAGGCGCCAGGTTTCCGGCTTGGCAGCGACGTTGACGTAGGAGGCTACCAAGCCCGGCTGGAAACCGTTGGCGTCGGCGCCGATCTGCCTGCCGGCATCGAGCAGCGGGTTGTGCACGAAGACCGAGTTGAGAAACTGGCGCGTCTCGTCGCCGGCAGCCGCGTTCTGATCGAAGAAGCCGAAGAAATCCATCTTGCCGAAGGAGAGCTCGAGCGTCTCGCGCGAGCGGGGCTTGAAGCCGCCGAAGGGCAGCGGTATCTTGGCCTGGTACCAGGCTTCGCCGAGGATGGCCACAGAATCGTCGGGGTTGGCGCCGCTGGCGCGGAAGGCGACGGCGTTCGGGGCGCTGGCGAAGGCGCCAAGGTCGGTGTAGGTCTTGTTGAGGCCCTGGCCTTGACCCAGGCGGAAGTGGGCGAAGATCTTGTGCTCGACGTCGCCGATGTGCTCGAGCGGCACCTGCATCGTCACATCACCGCGGTAGTTGAGCTGGCTGGCCGAGTCGCGCGTACCCTGGGGCAGGCCGCTCTGTCTTTGCAGCACCGTGGACAGGCCCAGACCGACGGCGACGCCATCCAAGGCATCGAGCTTCTTCGCCGCCTTGTGCATGTCCAGCGCATCCTTTTCCACCGCCTTGAGGCGCGAGGTAAGTTCCGGCTCGTACTGGCTGATGGTGTCGACATCCAGGCCACGGGCGATCTCTTGCTGGGTCTTCTCCAGCGCCCGCAAGCGCTTTTCGTTCTCCGCCGCGGCGCTGTCGGGCATCGCGGCGTTCAAGCGTTGCTCCAGTTCGGCGTTGCGACGTTCGAGCTTTTCCAGGCGTTCGCTGAGCTGGCGAACCAGCTTGACGAGATTGTCCTCTGTGGGTGTCGCCGCGACGCCCTGAGCGACGAGCAGCGCCGAGCCCAGGACCAGCGCCCTGAGCACAACAGGTCCGGCCATGGCTCAGTAACCACCCTTCTTGCCGATGCCCACGTAGGTGAATTCATATTCCACGTCGAAGGCCTTGAACCAGGGCCGCACGCCGGTCAGCCGATCGGTATGGCGACCGAAATGCGCGTGCGGATTTTCCGAGGGCGGCAGGATGGTGTATTTGACCTTGTACTTGCCCGGGCCGAACAGCTTGATGTTGTCACCGTAGTGGGGGCCGTCGTTGGCGACCATGGGCATGAACTCACCCGCCACCTTCTGGTTCGAGCCGATCTTGCTGACCTCGTAGCGAACGATCAGGTAGGGAACCCAGGCGCCTTCGTCGAAACCGTTGGGATTGTTGGCCAGCGCCTTGATGTCGGCCTCGATGTGGATGTCCGACTCCTCGGCCTTGCGCATCATGCCGTCGGGTTCCATGGTCACGGCCTGCAGGTAGACCGCGGCGATCTCCATGCCGGCGCGCTGCTGCGGGGCCCCGATCGGATATTCGACGGCCGAGGCGCTGCCGCTGAAGGCCAGCGACAGGGCGAGAGCAAACAGGATACGGAGAGTCGCTAACGTGGGCATCGGATACTCCAATCGCTATGAGCAGGGTGAAAGGCTGAAAGGGGCAGGCTGGGCTTCGCCAAGCGGTTCTTGTTCGGTAATGCGAATGATTCTCATTCTACAGGTAAGGCTCGCCGTGTCAACACCGGACCGGCGAAAGAATAGAGAGGCGCCTGGTATCGCTGTGTTGCAACGGGTCACGCGCGACGCTCGCAGTCGTCGCTGCCTTTGGCGGCAGCAACGCCGCTGTCGGTCTTGACGCGAAGCGAGGACGCTAGGGCAGGACCTCCCAGGCTTCGACCGCGCCGGGGCCTAGCTCGAACAGCGGGTGGGGTTCGGGGTGGACCAGGTTCTGCCAACGGGCGAGCCAGGCGGGCGCGCGCACCCGCAGCTTTGCGGCGAGGTGTTGCCACTCGTAGTCGAGCTGTCCGCTGCTCGCGCGCAGCGGCTCACAGCCCGCCGGGGCGCCGATCTTGCCCCGATCGAAGCGATAGCCACGGCGGCTCGCCTCGTCATGGACCGCCGCCAGGTAGTGGGCGATGGCCGCTTGCGGCGAAGCGCAGTCGCGGAAGCGGATCAGCTGCGGATGGTGGGTGTAGCCGCGCGTGCGCCCGGCGAGGACGGCCTGCGCCAGCAAAGCCTCGCGCCACAGGGCGACCAGGCCGCGGGCGTCGAGATAGCGCGGATGCAGGGTCCACAGGCGCATCGGTCTATCAGTCCGTAGCGGCGTTGCAACGAATGATCATGGGATAGAAGGCTCGGTCGGCCAGCAGAGCGTTAGCCGTGATCGATGGCAATTGGCTTGTGCAGCAAGGCGCATAGTAACTCTGTGCGCGGTGCCGGTCTTGCAGCACAGCGACCGACGGCAGGCGGATGGCTGCGATACTATCGGCAGCGGGCAGCGAGACAGTTCAAATGTTGCGAGAAGAAGGCATCGATGAGGGAGGAGTTGGCCAGGGAATGAGCGGACCGTCGCATCTGCCGCGGGGCGCACGCCGCTGATGGACAACTTCTTCCATCACTTCTCGCTCGCCTATCCGCTGTTCCTCCTGGTGCTTGCGGGCTACGCCGCGGTGCGGCTGCTCGGCCTGCCCAAGCGGCTGTGCGATGGCCTGGCCAGATTCGCTTTTGCCGTCGCCCTGCCGGCCATGCTGTTTCGCCTGATGAGCAATTTCTCGAAATTGCCGCCGGTGGACTGGCGCTTGCTGTTGGCCTTCTTCGGCGCCTGCCTGATCGTCTTCGTCATCGGCCGCGTCATCGCCTGGAAGGTCTTCGGGCTCGACGGGGTCGGCCAATCGGTGTTCGCCCTGGGCGGCGTCTTCTCCAACAACGTCATGCTCGGCCTGCCGATGGCCAAGATCGTCCTCGGCGATGCGGCGCTGCCCTCGGCCGCCCTGGTCATCGTCTTCAACGCGCTGGTCCTGTGGACCCTGGTGACGGTATCGGTCGAGTTGGCACGCCACGGCAGCTTCTCCTTGCGCGGCGGTGCCAAGGCGCTCATCGCCGTGCTCGGCAACCCGATCATCGCCGCCATCCTCGCCGGCACGCTCTATGGCCTGGCCGGCTTCGGCATCGCCGAGCCGATCGACGCGGCGCTGGCCCTGCTCGGTCAGGCCGCGGCGCCGCTGGCCTTGATCGCCTTGGGCATGGGCCTGGCTGCCTACGGCATTCGCGATGGGCTGCGGCTCAGCCTTTGCATCACCGCCATCAAATTGTTGTTGCAGCCGCTGGTGGTCTGGTTGCTGGCGGTCGCCCTGGCCCTGCCGCCGCTGGAGACACAGGTGGTTGTGTTGCTGGCCTCGATCGCGGTCGGCTCCAACGTCTATCTGATGTCGCGCCAATTCGGCGCCCTCGAGGGTGCCGTGGCCGGCAGCCTGCTGCTGTCGACCCTGCTCTCGGCGCTGACCACGCCGCTGGCCCTGGCGGCGCTGAATTGGGGTCAGCGGCCGTGACGCGGCTCGATGATCTGTCGCGATGATTGATCAAGGCCGAGGAAATCGGCAATAATTTGCGCGCTGCCGCAGCCCGCCCGCACCGATTGCCGCCAGTCCGACAGGAGAACCGACCGTGTCCGCAGAATTGCCGCAGCACAGAAGGACGCTGATCAAGGTTTGGGTCAGCGGCGTCGCCGTCTTCTATCTGTTGCTCGGTGCGCTGGCGGTCTATACGGTCGACAGCGAAAAGCGCGCCTCCGACAACAGCCACATCCTGCGCATGGACCCGCAAGCCGTCGAACCCGGCAGGACACCGCCCGACCCGTTGCCGACCAGCGCCGATTTCACCAAGGTCAACGTCGGCGTCTACCTCGACGGCATCGAGAGCCTGTCGATCAAGGATTCCTACTGGACGGCGACCTTCTACGTCTGGTTCCGCTGGAAGGGGGACAAGACGCTCGATCCGGGCAAGACCTTCCAGCTGGTCGACGGCAAGATCGAGAAGAAGGAATTGCAGGACGCCTACGCCGGCGCCGACGGCATCAACTACCAGTGCTACAAGGTCGTCGCCAAGTTGACCAAGTTCTTCAACACGACCCGGGTGCCGCTCGACGATCACATGCTCAACATCTACATCGAGGACGCGGCGCGCGACGTGGCGCA
>JAHFRE010000101.1 GCA_023258955.1 Sterolibacterium sp. | reverse complement strand
CTCGAAATGTGGATCGCCGTGCTCGGCGTGCTGAAAGCCGGCGGGGCCTATCTGCCGCTCGATCCGGCCTATCCCGAGGCGCGCCTGGCCTACATGCGCGCCGACGCCGCACCGACCCTGGTGCTCGATCGGCAGACGCTGGCTGCAGCGCCGCTCGCCGGTCAGCCGACGCACGATCCGCAGACTTCGCTGCGGCCAGGTCATCCGGCCTACGTGATCTATACGTCGGGATCGACCGGCGTCCCCAAGGGGGTAGTGGTGACCCACGCCGGCATCGCCAGCCTCGGCCGCGACCAGGCCGAGCGGCTCGGCGTCGGCCCGGCCTCGCGCGTCCTGCAGTTCGCCTCGCTCAACTTCGACGCCTCGCTGTGGGAGGCGGTGATGGCCTGGGCGAACGGCGCGGCGCTGGTGCTGCCGCAGGACGACGAGCGCAGCGGCGAGCCGCTGGGCGCGCTGCTGCTCCGGCAGCGGGTGACCCACGCGACCCTGCCGCCGACCGTCCTGGCGACGCTCGAGCGCACCGACCTGCCGCTGCAGACGCTGATCGTCGCCGGCGAGCGCTGCCCGCCCGAGCTGGTCGAACGCTGGTCGCACGGCCGGCGCTTCATCAACGCCTACGGGCCGACCGAGACGACGGTCTGCGCCACCATCAGCGGGCCCCTGTCCGGGCCGGCGACGCCGCCGATCGGCAGCGCCGTCAGCAACAGCCGCGTGTACGTCCTCGACGCGGCGCTCGAGCCGGTGCCGATCGGGGTCGATGGTGAGCTCTACGTCGCCGGCGCCAGCCTGGCGCGCGGCTACCACGGCCGCGCCGGATTGACCGCCGCGCGCTTTGTCGCGGCCCCCCACGGACCGGCGGGCGAACGCATGTATCGCACCGGCGACCTGGTGCGCTGGCGGCGCGATCTGACGCTGGAGTTCATCGGCCGCGTCGACGAGCAGGTGAAGCTGCGCGGCTTCCGCATCGAGCTGGGCGAGATCGAGGAGACGCTGCGCCGCCAGCCGCGGGTGCGCGACGCGCTGGTGGTGGTCCACGACAGCGGTGGCGTCGAGCAATTGCTCGGCTACGTGCTCAGCGGCGAAGACGCCCAGACCGATGCCCAGGCGCAGGCCTCGCACGTCGGCCACTGGCAGCAGCTCTACGACGCGACCCACGCGGCCCAGGGTGCGGAGGCGGTCAGCGACTTCAACATCCTCGGCTGGAACAGCAGCTATACGGGCGGCCCGATCGCCGCCGCGGAGATGCGGCTGTGGGTGGAGGCGACGGTGCAGCGGCTGCGCGCCTTGCAGCCACGACGGGCGCTGGAGATCGGCTGCGGCACCGGCTTGCTGCTCACTCGGGTGGCGCCGCATTGCGCCAGCTACCTCGGCCTCGATCTTTCGGCGTCAGCGCTGGCCCAGCTCCAGGCGCTGCGCCGGACCCGGCGCGACCTCGATCACGTAGAGCTGCGCCAGGGTGCGGCGCACGAGCTGCACTTCATGGCCGACGACAGCGTCGATCTGGTCGTCATGAACTCGGTGGTGCAGTACTTCCCCAACATAGCCTACCTGCTCACGGTGCTCGCCGAGGCGGTGCGCGTGACCCGCCGCGGCGGCTGCATCTTCCTTGGCGATCTGCGCAGCGCGCCGCTGCTCGAGGCCTTCTACACCTCGGTCGAGCTGTTCAAGGCGCCCGACGCGTTGTCGCTGGGCGAGCTGCAGCAGCGCCTGGCGCAGGCACGCCACAGCGAGAAGGAGCTGGCCGTCGATCCGGCGCTGTTCGCCGAGCTGGCGCGGCGCTGGGAGAAGCTGGGTCGGGCCGAGCCGGCCTTGAAAGCCGGGGCCTACGACAACGAGCTGAGCCGCTTCCGCTACGACGTGACGCTGCATCTGGGCGCCAAAGAGGTGATCGACGAACCGCAGCTGTGGATCGACTGGGACCCGGCGGGGCAATGGCGGCGACGCGTCGAAGACGCGGCCGGCGCCATCGGCGTGCGCGACATCGGCGACGCGCGGGTGGCCGCCGCCGTGCGCGCCACCGAGCTGCTGCACGATCCGGCCATCGCCAGCGCCGGCCAGCTGCGCGCCGCCGCCGCCGGCGTTGCGGGCGAGGATCCCGATGCGGTGATGGGCTTCGCCGCTCGCCTGGGTATCGCCTGCGCCTGGCAGCGGTTCACGGCGCAGGCCCGCTACGACTGCGTCTTCCGCCCACAGTGGTCGCCGCGCCAGGCGGCGGCGCCGGTGCCGCTCTCCTACTTCGATCGCTATGGCAACGATCCCCTGCGCGGTGCCGCCGATCGCGAGCTGAGCCAGGTGCTGTTAGCCGCCCTGCGTAACAACCTGCCCGAATTCATGGTGCCGGCGGCGATCGCGGTGCTGTCGGCCTGGCCCCTGGCCCCGGGAGGCAAGATCGATCGCCGCGCCTTGCCGGTGCCGCGGCGCGGCGACCGGGTCGAGGTCGGCTACGTGGCGCCGCGCAGCGAGACCGCGCGCCTGCTCGCCGGCATGTGGCAGGCGGTGCTCGGCCTCGACCGGGTCGGCGAAGACGACGATTTCTTCGCCGTCGGCGGACACTCGCTGATGGCCGCCCAGCTGATGAGCCGCGTGCGCGAACTGTTCAAGGTCGAGATCTCGGTGCGCACCCTGTTCGACGGGCCGCGGCTGGGGCAGCTGGCGCAGGCGGTCGAGGCGGCGCAGCGCGCCGCCGGCGAACCCTTGCCACCCCTGCAGCCGATGCTCCGCCCCGCGCTGTTGCCCCTGTCCTACGCGCAGCGCCGCCTCTGGTTCATCGACAAGCTCGAAGGCGGGAGCGCCGAGTACAACATGCCCGGCGCCTGGCGCTTGCGCGGCCAGCTCGACGTCGCGGCGCTGGAGCGAAGCATCAACACCATCGTCGCTCGGCACGAGAACCTGCGCGTGCGCTTCGCCGAGCTCGAAGGCGAGCCCTACCAGATAATCGAGCCGCAGCTGCACCTGGCGCTGCCGGTGGAGACGGCGACCTACGCCGAGGCGGAGGCGGCGTTGCGCGAGGAGGCCGCTCTGCCCTTCGATCTCGGTCGCGGGCCGCTGCTGCGGCTGCGCTTGCTGCGGCTGGGCGAGGACGATCACATGCTGCTGCTGACCTTTCATCACGTCGTCTCCGATGCCTGGTCGATCGGCGTGCTGCAGCGCGAATTCGCTGCCCTCTACCAGGCGTTTCGCGACGGCGGCGACGATCCGCTGCCGCCCCTGCCGGTGCAATACGCCGACTTCGCGCTGTGGCAGCGCCGCTGCCTCGACGGTGACGGGGAACATCGCGGCCTCGACTACTGGAAGCGGCAGTTGGCCGGCATTCCCGATCGACTGGAACTGCCGACCGACAGACCCCGCCCGGCGCTGCAGACCTTCGCCGCCGAGGTCTGCCAGCTGACGCTGCCGCCGCACCGCTTAGAGCCGCTCAAGCGTCTGGCCCAGTCCAACCGGGCGACGCTGTACATGACCCTGCTGTCGGCCTTCGCGATTCTGCTGCAGCGCTATAGCGGCCAGCGCGATCTGGTGCTGGGCTCGCCGATCGCCAATCGCCAGGACCTGCAGCTCGAAGAGTTGATCGGTTTCTTCGTCAACTCGCTGGTGCTGCGCATCGGCGTGCGACCCGAGGCCAGCTTCCGCGAGCTCCTGGGCGAAGTGCGGCGCATCACGCTGGAGGCCTACCAGCATCAGGACGTTCCTTTCGAGCGGCTGGTGGAGATGCTCGCCGTGGGGCGCAGCCGCGACGTGTCGCCGGTGTTCCAGGTGGTGTTCGCGCTGCAGAACGCGCCGCTGGTCGAGCAGCCGCTGCCCGGTCTGCAGATCGAGCCGATCGCTGTCGCCGAACCGGGCGTTCGCTTCGACCTGGAACTGCACGCCGTCGAGGCCGACGGCGGCCTGACCCTGGCCTGGGTGTACAACCGCGACCTGTTCGACCGCTGGCGCATCGAGCAGATGGCGCGACACTACGGGGCGCTGCTCGACGCCGCCGCCGCGGCGCCGGATGTGCCCCTGCGCCGACTGGAAACGCTCGACCCCGGCGAGAAGCGCCGGCTGCTGGAAGAGTCGAACTGCGGCGTCCGCTGCGTCGCCGACACGACGTTGCGCGAGCTGTTCGAAGCGCAGGTGGCCCGCGCTCCCGACGCGGTGGCGGTGCTGTTCGAGAGCGAGTCCTTGAGCTACGCCGGCTTGAACGCCCGGGCGAACCGCCTGGCCCGGCGACTGCTGCGCCAGGGTGCGGGTCCGGAGCGCCTGGTGGGCATCGCGCTCGAGCGCTCGCTGGACATGGTGGTGGCGGTGGTCGCGGTGATCAAGACCGGCGCCGCCTATCTGCCGCTCGACCCAGACTATCCGGAGGCGCGCCTGGCGGCGATGCTCGCCGACGCGGCGCCGGTAGCGGTGATCCGGCCCGACAGCTTTGCCGATCTGAGCGGCGAAGCGGACGACGAGCCGCCGCGCGCGGCGCTGCTGCCCGAGCATCCGGCCTACGTGATCTACACCTCGGGCTCGACCGGAAGGCCGAAGGGGGTTCTGGTCACCCAGCGCAACGTGGTGCGGCTGTTCGCGGCGACCAGCGCCTTCTACGGCTTCGGGCAGAAGGACGTGTGGAGCCTGTTCCATTCGCTGGCCTTCGATTTCTCGGTGTGGGAGATCTGGGGGGCGCTGCTGCACGGTGGCCGACTGGTGGTGGTGCCGCGCCCGGTGACGCGCGCTCCGGCCGAGTTTCTGGCGCTCTTGGCGGCGCAGCGGGTGACGGTGCTCAACCAGACCCCCTCGGCCTTCTATCAGCTGCTGCAGGCGGAGGCGGAGAACCCCGCGCTGGGCGAGGGTCTGCGGCTGCGCCACCTGGTGTTCGGCGGCGAAGCGCTCGACCTGTCGCGGCTGGAACCCTGGTACCGCCGGCACGCCGAGGATAGTCCGCGGCTGTCCAATATGTACGGCATCACCGAGACGACGGTGCACGTCAGCCATCTGCCGCTGGATCGAGAACTGGCCCGCCGCGCCGGCGGCAGCCTGGTCGGCGCCGGCATCGCCGATCTGCGCCTCTACCTGCTCGACGCCGATCTGGAGCCGGTGCCGGCCGGGGTCAGCGGCGAGCTGTACGTCGCCGGGGCGGGACTGGCGCGTGGCTATCTGCGTCGACCCGGACTCAGCGCCGAGCGCTTCGTCGCCGACCCCCACCACCCCGAGCCGGGCTCGCGCATGTATCGCAGCGGCGACCTGGCGCGGCGGCGTGCCGACGGGATGCTCGAGTACCTGGGGCGGGCCGATCAGCAGGTGAAGATCCGCGGCTTCCGCATCGAACTGGGGGAGATCGAAGCGGCGCTGGTGCAGCAGCCGGCGGTGGCGCAGGCGGTGGTCGTGGCGCGCGAGGACGGACCGGGTGGCAAACAGCTGGTGGCCTACGTGGTGGCCAAGGCCAGGGTGGAGGAAGCGGCGCTGCGCCAGGCGCTCGCCCAAAGGCTGCCCGAGCACATGGTTCCGGCGGCCGTGGTGGTCCTGCGCGAGCTGCCGCTCACCGTCAATGGCAAGATCGATCGCCACGCCCTGCCCGCGCCCGATCGGACCAGCCACGGCTATCGCGCGCCGCGCACGCCCGGCGAAGAGATGCTCTGCGCCATCTTCGCCGAAGTGCTGCAGCTGGAGCGGATCGGCGTCGACGACGACTTCTTCGACCACGGCGGCCATTCGCTGCTCGCCACCCGCGTCGTCAGCCGGGTGCGGGCCACGCTCGGGGTCGAGCTGGCCATCCGCACCCTGTTCGAGGCCTCCACCGTGGCCGAGCTGGCGCCCCGTCTGCGCCGCGACGCCGCGCCCGGCGAGCCCTTGCGGCCGCAGGCGCGCCCCGCACGGCTGCCCCTGTCCTATGCGCAGCAGCGGCTGTGGTTCCTCTACCGCATCGAAGGTGCCAGTCCGACCTACAACATCCCCTTGGCCCTGCGCCTCGACGGACAGCTCGATGCGGCGGCGCTCGAGGCGGCGCTGGGCGACGTCGTCGAGCGCCACGAGAGCCTGCGCACGATCTTCCCCGAGGACGACGGCCAGCCCTGGCAGAAGGTGCTGACGCGCGCCGATGCGGGCGTGCGCCTGATTCGCGACGGCGCCGGTCTCGCCGAGGGCGCCGCGGTCGCCTTCGAGCTGTGTGCGGAGATACCGCTGCGCGCCTGGCTGTTCACGGCGTCCGCGGATAGTCACGTGCTGCTGCTGGTCGTGCACCACATCGCCGCCGACGGCTGGTCGCTGGGGCCGCTGGCGCGCGATCTGGCCGAGGCCTACGCCGCGCGGCGTCAAGGCGAGGCGCCGGCCTGGCGGCCCTTGCCGGTGCAGTACGGCGACTACGCGATCTGGCAGCGCAACTGGCTCGAGCAGGCGCTGCCGCGGCAGCTGGCATTCTGGCGTGCGGCCCTGGCCGGGGCGCCGGAAGAGCTGCGCTTGCCCGCGGATCACCCGCGCCCCGCGACCACCAGCTATCGCGGCGACGTGGTGGGCTTCCAGGTCGATGCGGCGTTGCATCGCCAGCTGCGCCAGTTCGCGCGCGCCAACGGCGCCAGCTTCTTCATGGTGATGCAGGCAGCGTTCGCCGCCTTGCTCTGCAAGCTCGGCGCCGGCGACGACATTCCGATCGGGACGCCGATCGCCGGCCGCGGTGAGCGCGCGGCGGAAGATCTGGTCGGGCTGTTCGCCAACACCCTGGTGCTGCGCAGCGATGTCTCGGGTGATCCGAGCTTGCGCGAGTTGGTGAGGCGCGTGCGAGCCTTCGCGCTCGACGCTTTCGAACACCAGGACCTGCCCTTCGAACAGCTGGTCGAGGCGCTCAAGCCGGAGCGCGCGCTCGGGCGCAATCCGCTGTTTCAGGTGATGCTGCTGGTCGAACAGGCGGTCCACGCCGAGCTTTCCCTGCCGGGGCTGGTGGTGCGGGGAGAGCCCTACAGCGGTGACATCGCGCGCTTCGATCTGACACTCAGCGTGCGCGAGCGGCTGGGCAAGGACGGCGAGCCGCTGGGCATCGACGCCGGCCTCGAGTACAGCCTCGACCTGTTCGAGCGGGCGACGCTGGAGGCCATGGCGCGGCGCCTGCTGCGCCTGCTCCAGGCTGCGATGGCGGCGCCGGATGCGCCGCTGCATCGACTGGATCTGCTCGATGCCGACGAACGGCAGACCCTGCTCGGTGCTGCGGCTCAGTTGCAGGGAGACGGTGGCCCCGGCGTCGCCGAACTGTTCGCCGCGCAGGCGGCGCGCACGCCGACGGCCAGGGCCCTCGTCTGCGACGGCGAAGTCCTCAGCTACGCCGAGCTCGCTGCCCGGGTGCAGCGCCTCGCCGCAAACCTGCGCGCGCGCGGCATCGGCCCGGAGAGCCTGGTCGGGATCGAGCTCGAGCGCGGGTCCGAGATGGTCGTCGCGCTGCTCGGGGTGCTCGCGGCGAGTGCCGCCTACCTGCCGCTCGATCCGGAGTATCCGGCGGCGCGGCGGGCCGACATGGTCGCCGACGCGGCGCCGGCCCTGGTCCTCGGCCGCGATCTGGCGCTGGCGGCGAGCGATGGGCGCGCCGCACCGCCCCAGTCAGCGCTGGCTGCTCACCCCGCCTACGTCATCTACACCTCGGGTTCGACCGGTCGCCCCAAGGGCGTGGTCATCACCCGCGGGGCGCTGTCGACTTTCGTCGATGCCATCGCAGCGCAGGTGACCTTCGCTCCCGGTCAGCGCCATCTCGCCGTCACCACCATCGGCTTCGACATCTCCATCCTGGAGATTCTGGTGCCGCTGTGCCGCGGTGCCGAAGTGTGGCTGGCCGATCGCGACACGGCGCGCGATCCGCGGCGGCTGGCGGCGCTGATTGGCGCCGCCAGGCCGACCTCGATGCAGGCGACACCGAGTCACTGGCGCATGCTGGTGCAGCAGGACCCCGACTGCCTGTCCGGCCTGCGCATCCTCTGCGGCGGCGAAGCGCTGCCGCGCGAATTGGCGCGCAGCCTGCACGAGCGGGGCGCCGCGGTGCTGAATCTCTACGGTCCGACCGAAGCCACCATCTGGTCCAGCGTCCACCCCCTGCGCCCCGCAGACCTCGACGCCGCGGCGGGCGCCGTGGTGAGCATCGGCCGAGCGCTGGCGGGCTACCGCATGCTCGTGCTCGACGCCAGCCTGGAGCCGGTGCCCGCAGGGGTGGTCGGCGAACTGTACGTCGCCGGGCCGGCGCTGGCGCGCGGCTATCTGAAACGGCCGGCATTGACCGCAGAACGCTTCGTCGCCGATCCCCACGGCGCCCCGGGCGAGCGCCTCTACCGCAGCGGCGACCTCGTCCGCTGGCGCGCCGATGGCGGTCTCGACTTTCTCGGTCGCGCCGACGAGCAGGTCAAGCTGCGCGGTTTCCGCATCGAGCCGGGCGAGATCGAAGCCCTGCTCAAACGCCAGGAGAGCGTCGCCGACGCCGCCGTCATCGTTCGCGAGCAGGCTCTGCTCGCCTACGTCGTAGCCAAGGCGGGACAGGTCGCCAGCACCGAGGCGCTGCGGCGCGCCCTGGCCGAGCAGCTCCCCGATTACATGGTTCCGGCTGCCTTCATCAGTCTGGAGCGGATGCCGCTGACGGCCAACGGCAAGCTCGATCGGCGGGCGCTGCCCGACCCGGTCTGGAGTGGCGGGGTCTACCGCGAGCCGGGCACGCCGCTGGAAGCGCAGCTCAGCAGCCTGTTCGCCGAGGTGCTCGGCCTGGAGCGGGTCGGCGTCGACGACAATTTCTTTGCCAGCGGCGGACATTCGCTGCTGGCGACGCGTCTGACGTCGCGTTTGCGCGACCTGTTCCAGATCGACCTGCCGCTCAAAGCCGTCTTCGAACATCCGACGGTGGCCGGTATCGCAGCGCTCCTCGGCGAAGTCGAAGAACTGACGCGACAACTCGACCAGCTGTCGCCGGAAGAGATCGAAGCCCTGCTGAAACAGGAAGAAGAGGCCTGAATGACAGCGACCAACGCCAGCGCCGCCAAGGACAGGTTGCTCTCTCTGCTGCTGAAGAAGAAGGGAATCGCCGCCGCCCCCGTGCAGCGGCTGGTTCGTCGCGCCCTGGCCGGGCCCGCCCCCCTTTCCTACGCACAGCAGCGTTTGTGGATCCTCGATCGGCTGTCCGGCGCCACGCCCGAATACAACATGCCGCAGGCCCTGCGCCTGCGCGGCGAGCTGGATCGCGCCGCCCTGGCGCGGGCGCTCAATACCATCGTCGAGCGCCACGACAGCCTGCGCACCCACTTCGCCGAGACCGAGCGCGAGCCGGTGCAAATCATCGCGCCGACGCTCGCGCTCGAATTGCCGCTGGACGACCTATCCGCCCTGGCTCCCGCAGCGCGCCAGGAAGCGCTGACCGCCGCCATGTCGCGCGAGGCGGAGCTGCCGTTCGACCTGCGTCGGGGACCCGTGCTGCGCGCCAGGCTGTTCAGGCTCGCCGAGTGCGAACACCTGCTGCTGTTGACCCTGCACCACATCGTTTCCGACATTTGGTCGATGGCGCTATTCGATCGCGAGCTCACCGCGCTCTACGCCGCGTTTCGGCAGGGCCGCGACAACCCGCTCGAGCCGCTGCCGGTGCAGTACGCCGACTTCGCGCTGTGGCAGCGCCATTGCCTCGACGGCGCGGCCATTCACGAAGGCCTCGACTACTGGAAGCGGCAGCTGAGCGGCGCTCCCGAACGACTGGACCTGCCCACCGAGAGGCCGCGACCCAAGGTGCAGACCTTCGTCGCCGCCGATTACACGCTGACCCTGCCCAGCGAGCGCGTCGCCGCCGTGATGGCGTTCGCGCGGCAGAGCGACGCGACCCTGTACATGACCCTGCTCGCGGCGTTCGCCTTGCTGTTGCAGCGCCATTCCGGGCAGGACGACATCGTGGTCGGGTCGCCGATCGCCAATCGTCGGGAAACGCAACTCGAACAGTTGATCGGTTTCTTTGCCAACTCCCTGGCCATGCGCGTGCGCGTCGACCCGCGAGCGAGCTTCCGCGAGTTGCTGGCGGCGGTGCGGGAAACGGCGCTGGGCGCCTTCCAGCACCAGGACCTGCCCTTCGAAAAGCTGGTGGAGGAATTGTCACCGGAACGCAGCCTGAGTTCCACGCCCCTGTTTCAGGTCACCTTCGCACTGCAGAACGCGCCGCGCGTCGCACAGAATCTTCAGGGCCTCGACATCGAGCAGATCGGCGGCGGCGAACAGCGGGTGCGCTTCGATCTGGAGTTGTACGCCTTCGAGCATGGCGCCGGTCTGCAATTGTTCTGGCTCTACAATCGCGACCTGTTCGACCGCTGGCACATCGAGCAGATGGCCCACGACCACGTTGCCCTGCTCGAGTCCGCCCTGGCTGCACCCGACGAGCCGCTCTACCGGCTCGGCGCGCGCTGGGCGACGGCGACCGTTCCCACCGCTGCCGGCTCACCCGACACCGTCACCAGCATCTTCGCCGCCCAGGTTGCGCGGGCCCCCGCGGCGCTGGCCCTGGTCTGCGGCGAGGTCTCGCTGAGCTACGCTCAACTCAACGCCCGGGCCAACCGACTGGCCCACCATTTGATCGGGCAGGGGGTTCAGCCCGAGGCGCTGGTCGGGATCGCTCTCGATCGTTGCAGCGAAATGATCATCGCCGTGCTGGCCGTGCTCAAGGCCGGCGGCGTCTATGTGCCGATCGCCCCGTCGCTGCCGGCGCAACGCCGGGATGAGTTGCTGGCCCAGGTCGATTGCCTGGTGACGGCGCAAAGCTTCGCCCAACTCGCCGATTTGTCCGAGGAGAATCCACGCGTCGCGCTCCTCCCGCAGCATCCGGCCTACGTCAACTTCACTTCGGGATCGACCGGCAGGCCCAAGGGGGTGCTCGTGCCGCACGCCGCGATCGTCCGTCTGGTGTGCTCGCCCGATTACGTTCGCCTCGACGCTGACGCGCGCATCCTGCAGTTGGCGCCGCTGAGCTTCGACGCCGCGACCTTCGAGATCTGGGGTGCGCTGCTCAACGGCGGCGTCTTGGTGCTTGCGCCGCCGGGCATCGTCTCACCGCAGGAGATCGGCGCCGCCATCGTCGGTCAGCGGGTGAACACCCTGTGGCTCACCGCCGGGCTGTTTACGCAGATGGTCGACCAGGCCCTCGATGCTTTCGCCGGCGTCGGCCAGCTGCTCGCCGGCGGCGATGTGCTCTCGCCAGAGCACGTCGCCGCTGTGCTGCGCGCCCATCCGCGATGCCGGGTCATCAACGGCTACGGGCCGACCGAAAACACCACCTTCAGTTGCTGCTGCACCCTGTCGCCGGATGCCGACCTGGGCGGCGGCGTGCCGATCGGGGTGCCGATCAACGGCACCCAGGTCTACGTCCTCGACGCGCAGCTGGAGCCGGTGCCGTTGGGCGCGCGCGGCGAGTTGTACGTCGCCGGGATAGGTCTGGCGCGCGGCTATCTCCAGCAAGCGGCGCTGACCGCTGAACGCTTTGTCGCCAATCCCTTCCTGCCGGGCACGCGCATGTACCGGACCGGCGACCTGGTGCGACGGCGTCCCGACGGCAATCTGCTGTTCCTCGGCCGCAACGACGCCCAGCTGAAGCTGCGCGGCTACCGCATCGAACCGGGCGAGATCGAAGCGGCGCTGCGTCGCCACGAGCGGGTGCAGGATGCGCTGGTGACGCTGCACCAGCAGAGCGGGCAGAAGCAGCTGCTGGCCTACGTCGTCGCTGACGATGCGGCGCCGGCCGTGCGCGTCGCCCATTGGCAGGAGCTGTACGAGGCGACCTACGCCGAGGGCGCGGCGAACCAGGCCGACTTCAACCTCGTCGGCTGGAACAGCAGCTACACGGGGCAGCCCCTGCCCGCCGAAGAGATGCGCGTCTGGCTCGAGGAGACCCTGACCAGCCTGCGCGCCCTGCAGCCGCGGCGGGTGCTCGAGATCGGCTGCGGCACCGGTCTGCTGCTGACGCGCCTGGCGCCGGCGTGCGAACGCTACATCGGCCTCGACTTTTCCGCCGAGGTGATCACCCAGCTCGGACGGCATTGCGCGGCGCGCCAAGCGCTGCAGCGGGTCGAATTGCGCCAGGGGCTGGCGCACGAGCTGACCTTCCTCGCCGACGCCAGCGTCGACCTGGTGATACTCAACTCGGTGGTGCAATACTTCCCCAGCGTCGACTATCTGCTCGAGGTGCTGGCCCAGGCCGCGCGGGTGACCCGGCGCGGCGGACGGCTGTTCCTCGGCGACCTGCGCAGCCTGCCGCTGCTGCGCGCCTTTCACGCCTCGGTGCAGTTGTGGCAGGCAGCGCCGGAGACGGGGCTCGAGGCGCTGCGGAAGAAGATCGAGCAGGCGCAGCGGCAGGAGACGGAGCTGGTGGTCGCGCCCGCCCTGTTCGACAGCCTGGGCTACGGCCGCAGCGAGGTGGCGCTGAAGGCGGGGGCCTACGACAACGAGCTGAGCCGCTTTCGCTACGACGTGACGATCACCCTGGGCGAAGCGGAGTCGCTGGCGCCGGTCGAGCGCTGGGTCGATTGGGACGCCGCCGGGCGCTGGCGCCGCGGCGTCGAAGACGCGCTGGCCGCAGAACCGGCGCAGCCGATCGCTGTTCGCGGTCTGCGCGACGGCCGGGTCGCGGCCGCGGTGGCGGTGCTGCGGCTGCTCGATTCGGGCGCCTGCGCCAAGGTCGAGCAGCTGCGCAGCGCCACGCGCGCCGCTGCGGGCGAGGATCCCGACGCGGTGATCGGTCTGGCCCGTCGGCTCGGCGTGCCCCTCGCCTGGCAGCGCTTCGAGGCGGACGGGGTCTATGAGGCGATCTTCAATGCGCGCTGGCAGGTGCGGTCGCCGCAACAGGATAGCGCGCGGCGGGACCCGCACCGCGACGCCAACGTGCCGCGCGACGGCGGCGAGAGCGCAGCACTGGGGTTGACGCTGAAGAGCTTCCTGCAAAGCGCGCTGCCCGAGTACATGGTTCCTGCGGCGGTCGTGGTGCTGCCCGCGTGGCCGCTCAACGCGAGCGGCAAGATCGATCGCGCGGCGCTGCCGATTCCCGAGCGCGACGAGCGGGCCGGCGGCGACTATCGAGCGCCGCGTTCCCCCGAGGAAGAACTGCTCAGCAGGATGTTCGCCGAGGTGCTGGGACTCGAACGGGTCAGCATCGACGACGGCTTCTTCGCCCTCGGCGGCGACAGCATCATGTCGATCCAGCTGG
>JAHFRE010000100.1 GCA_023258955.1 Sterolibacterium sp. | reverse complement strand
CTCATCGTCGACACCACCCGCTTCACCATCTCCCCGCCGCGCGAAGCCACCGCGTTCGAGGTCTTCGCCAGATCGTTGGCCTGCCTGGCGTTGTCGGCGTTCTGCTTGACCGTCGTGTTCAACTCCTCCATCGAGGAGGAGGTCTCTTCCAGGCTGCTCGCCTGCTCTTCCGTTCGCGACGACAGGTCCTGGTTGCCGGCGGCGATCTCCTGCGCTGCCGTGTTGATGGCGTCGGAGGCCTCCTTGATCTGCTGCAACACCTCCTTCAGGCGCTCCACCGTGGCGTTGGTATCGTCCTTCAGCTGGCCGAAGATGCCCGAGTAGTCGGCTTCGACCTGCTGCGTCAGATCGCCCTGCGCCACCCCCTTCAGCACCCGCGCCACGTCCTGCAGGCCATCGGAGGTCACCTGCGCCAGCTGGTTGAGCCCCTCGGCCAACTGCCGCTGGAAGCCTTCCTTGCCCTCGAGCGACAGGCGTTGCTCGAAATCGCCGTTCTTGGCGCCATCGACGATCCGCGCCACCTCCTGCTCGACGGTGACTTCCGCGGTGCGATCGAGCCACTCGGCGACTGCACCGAGGCGCTCGTTCTGCTCGTTGATCACCGGACTGGCGGTGACCCGCAGGTAACGGCCACCGACCTCCAGATTGGCGGTGTAGGTGCTGTTGAAGGTGGCGAGCAACTGCGCCTGGTGCGCCGGATTCTTGTGGAAGGTGTCGATATTGACGCCGACCAGTCGATCGGCGCTGAAGCTCGGCAACTGCTTCCTGATATCGGACTCCGCCGTCTTGAGCAGCTTTTCCACCGACTTGTTGGCGTAGATGATGTTGCGGCCCGAGTCGGCGATCATGACGCCGGTGCTGACGTTGTCCAGCGCGATCTTGACGCGCAGCGTCTCGTCGGCGCGCCGCTTGCTCTCCGCCACCTCGTAGGCCATGCGCGTCTGCATCGACTGCAGGCCCTGGAACACCCGCCCCAACTCGTCGTTGGCAGCGACGGCGACCTTGGTGGTGTAGTCGCCTCCCGTGATCGTGCGGAAGGTCTCCAGCACCGTCGCCAGCGGCCGGTTGACCACGCGCGTCACCAGCCAGTAGATGAGGCCGACCAGGACCAGCACGATCAGCAGCGAGGCGGCGGCGAGCGCCAGTTGCAGGCTGCGCGCCAGCTGCTCGAATTCGTCGATATAGGTGCCGCCGCCGATCAACCAGTTCCACTCGTCAAAGTTTTCATAGACGACGACCTTGACCCGCGCCGCGGTGTCGCCCAGTTCCTTGTTCAGCCAGGGATAGCGGATCGTGCCGCTGCCCTTCTCGATCATCTCCTTGATGAACTCGTGGCCATCGGCGTCCTTGGAGGCGTAGATGTTCTCGCCCTCCTTGGCCGGATGCACGATCAAGGTGCCGGCGTCCTTGCCCTTGCGCGAATCGAGGACGTAGAAGTAGCCGGTCTTGCCCGCCTTGACGGCGCGGATCTTTTGCTTGAGCGCCGCGATCTCGGCGCTGATGTCCAGGCCGATGAAGGTGGCACCGATCACCTTCCCCTCCCGGCTCTTGATCGGTCGATAGCTGGTGTAGTAGTCCTTGCCGAACAGCTTGGCCTTGCCGACGAAGCGCTCCCCCGCCAGCAGCTTGGCGTAGGCTGGATGCGCGCTGCCCAGGGGGGTACCCACGGCGCGTTCGCCGCTCTCCTTCTTCACCGAGGTGCTCACCCGCACGAAGTCATCACCCTGGCGCGCGAACAGGGTGGCAGCGGCGCCGGTGGCGGCGGTGAAGCGGTCCACCTCCGCGGTGCGCTGGTTCAACACCGTGCCGCCGTCCTTGAGCAGCGGCGTCTCGTGTCCCTGCTCGAGGGTCAGGCCGTCGCCGAAGGAACTGGCGAAGACGTCGTTGAGTCGGGTGGCTTCGCCTTTCAGCGCAGCGGCGCGCACCTCGACCAGGGCGCGGATCGACTGCAGCTTGTCGGTCAGCCCCTGCAGGCCCTCCTGCTCCAGCGCTTGCGCGCCGTAGTTGCCGAGCACCAGGGAGACGGTCGCCATGACGGCGATGAACAGGGCAGCACAAGCGACGATCATCTTGGTCGACAGCGAGGCGTCGCGGAAGCCACGTTTGAAGCGCCCCCACAGCCCGGTCGACACCGCCTGACCGACGCTGACGGCCAGGCCCTTGGCGCGGCCTTCGCGAAACAGGCGGTAGGCCGCCTCGTGCGCATCGACCATCGCGCGCGAGGGTTTGCGCCGCAGCGACATGTAGCCGGTGACCTGGGTGCCCTGCCACATCGGCGTGGCGTTGGCTTCGACCCAATAGTAGTCGCCGTTCTTGCAGCGATTCTTGACGTAGCCGGTCCATGGCCGGCCCGCCTTCAGCGTCCGCCACAGGTCCTCGAACGCCTCCACCGGCATGTCGGGATGGCGGACGATGTTGTGCGGCTGGCCGAGCAACTCGTCGAGCGTGAACCCGCTCACCTCGAGGAAGTCCTTGTTGGCGTAGGTGATCTGGCCTTTGACGTCGGTCATCGAGACGATCATGATGTCGTCTCTGAGCTCGACTTCCCGGTTGCTCACCGGCTGATTGTTGCGCATTGCAAACTCTCCCTGTTGTCGTCGCGGCTATTCTAGCGCGACCGTAGGGGCAACATCGTTGGGCATCGATTCTCGAGCCAGCCCCGCTCAGCGCCAGCGTCGATTGTTGACGGTTTTACGAAAACTAGTCCTGGCGTATCCCGTCGGCGAACATCACCACCTGGTCTGTCGGCAGGGGTATCCAGGTCTCGTTGTCGGTGAGCGGCAGGGTCGCGATCAGGGCGACGCGGTCGTCGGCAGAGGTCACCTCGCTAAAATCGATCGCCACGTCCTGGTCCTTGAGGTGTGCCGTCGAAAAAGGCGCTTGGCGGATCACGTAGTGCAGTTCGGTGCTGCGCTGGGCGAACAGGCAGTCGCCGTTCGACAGCAGAAAATTGAACGGGCCGAACGGACGCAGCCGCGCCGAGAATTCTTCCAACGCGGCGAGCAGTGAAGAACGCGCCGGCAAGCCCTGCGGAAACTGCTGGCGCAGGCACTGCAGCAGATGGCAGAAAGCCTGTTCGCTGTCGGTCTGGCCGACCGGCAGGAAGCTGCCGTCGAGCGCTGGCGCGTAGTCCGCCAGGTTACCGTTGTGCGCAAAGATCCAGTAGCGGCCCCACAGTTCGCGCATGAAAGGATGGGTGTTCTCCAGCCCGACCGGTCCCTGGGTGGCTTTGCGGATGTGGGCGATGACGTTGAGCGAGCGTATCGGGTAGCCGCGCACCAACTCCGCCACCGGCGACTCGCTCGACGGCTGCGGATCGAGAAACACGCGCACGCCGCGGCCCTCGAAGAAGGCGATGCCCCAGCCGTCGCGATGCACGTCGGTGGCGCCGCCCCGCGCCTGGAAGCCGGTGAAGGAAAAGCAGATATCGGTGGGGACGTTGCAGTTCATCCCCAGCAGTTCGCACATAGCTCACTCCACCATCGCAGCGCCCATTATCGAACAGCTCGGCAAAAAAGGGGGGGCCCAGTTCGGATAGCATAGGGCGGATGAGGACCAAGGACCTGCAAATGTTCATCGGCTGCATCGCCATCTGGGGCACCACCTGGATCGCGATCACCTTCCAGCTCGGTGACACGGCGCCCGAGCTCAGCGTCGCCCTGCGTTTCGGCCTGGCATCGCTGCTGCTCGCCGGCTATTGCCGCAGACGCGGCGAAGCCTTGCGCCAGCCGTGGCGGATCCAAGCACGCGCAGCAGGCATGGGCTTGGCCATGTTCACGGCGGGCTACCTGTGCGTCTATTACGCCGAACAGCGCGTGGTCTCTGGTCTGGTCGCCCTCGGCTATTGCGCCACGCCGCTGGTCAATCAGTGGCTCTATCGGCTGACGCTGGGACGTCCGGTCAGCGCGCGCGTCACCGTCGGCGGCCTGTTCGGCCTGGCAGGCATCGCCGCGATCTACCTGCCGGAGCTGAGCAAGCTCTCCATCAGCCACAACGTCGCCGTCGGCGCACTGCTCACCGCCGGCGCCGTGATCTTCTCATCGACCGGCAACGTCGCATCTTCATTGTTGGAGCGAGACGGTTTGAGCGTCTGGCAGAGGATGACCTTGAGTATGGCCTGGGGTGCGGCCGGTTGCCTGCTGCTGGGCCTGTTGCGCGGGATACCGCTGTCGCTGCACGCCGATCCGGCGTTCATCCTGTCGCTGCTCTATCTGGCGATCTTCGGCTCGATCGTCGCCTTTGCGATGTATCTGACCCTGCTCGAGACCATCGGCGGCGGTCGCGCTGGTTACATCGGCGTGATGGTGCCGATCGTCGCACTGGCCTTGTCCTGGCAGTTCGAAGGCTACCTGTGGACGCCGCTGGCCATCGCCGGCGTCGCCCTGGCGGTCGCCGGCAACTTGATCGCGCTGTCGCCCGGCCAGTAGAATCGTGGCCCGACACAGGGAGAGAGCAATGAACGAGCTGCTATTCACGCCGCTGACGCTGGGAGAACTGCGGCTGCCCAACCGCATCGTGATGGCTCCCATGACCCGCTGCCGGGCCGTCGGCAATCTGGCGAGCGAACTGATGGGTCAATACTACCGGTCGCGCGCCGCAGCGGGCCTCATCATCAGCGAAGGCATCGCGCCCTGCGCCAACGGTCTGGGCTACGCGCGCATTCCCGGATTGTTCAACGAGGCCCAGGTTCAAAGCTGGAAGCGGGTCACCGATGGCGTGCACCAGGCCGGCGGCAAGATCTTCGCGCAACTGATGCACACGGGCCGGGTCAGCCACCCGCTGAACATGCCCGCGGGCGCCAGGATCATCGCCCCGTCGGCGCTGGCCGCACCGGGCGAGATGTGGACCGACGCCGCGGGTCTGCAAGCCCATCCGCAACCGCAGATGATGAGCGAAGAGGACATCGCCGTGACCATCGGCCAATACGCCAAGGCGGCGCGTTTGGCGATAATGGCCGGTTTCGACGGCATCGAACTGCACGCCGCCAACGGCTATCTGATCGACCAGTTCCTCAACGCCGCGTCGAACAAGCGCCAGGACCGCTGGGGCGGCAGCGTCGACAACCGCTGCCGCTTTGCGGTCGAGGTGGCCTCCGCCTGCGCTACCTCGATCGGTGGCGAGCGCATCGGCGTGCGCATCTCCCCCTACGGCGTGTTCAACGGCCAGGCGCCCGACGCGCAGATGGATGCGCTGTATCTGCGCCTGGTGGCCGAGGCCAACGCCCTGGGTCTGGCCTACATCCACGTGGTCGATCACGCCTCCATGGGGGCACCGGAGGTCAGCCCCGCGCTCAAGCAGCAGATCCGCGCCAACTTCACCGGCAGGTACGTCCTGTCCGGTGGCTACGATGTCGCTCGCGCCGAGGCCGACCTCGAGGCGGGCCGCGGCGATCTGGTGGCCTTCGGCCGTCCCTTCATCGCCAATCCCGATCTGGTGCAAAAGCTCAAGGATGGGCGCGAATTGACCGCCGCCGATGCCACCACCTTCTACAGCGCGGGCGCCAAGGGCTATACGGAGTTTTGAGCGGGCGCGCCAGCGTCTTCGATCGCCATCCTGGCCGACTGCGTTCGCCGAGCGGGAGGCCGCAGGTGCCATAATTTCCCATGGACCTTCCCGCCCGCCGCATCGCCCACCTCGACATGGACGCTTTCTACGCGTCGGTGGATCTGCTGCGCTACCCGGAGCTTAGAGGTCAACCGGTGGTGATCGGCGGCCGTCGCGCGCAGCAACCGGTGTTGGCCGCCGATGGCGTGCGCCGCTTCGCCCGCCTGCGCGACTACGTCGGTCGCGGCGTCATCACCACATCGACCTACGAGGCCAGAGCGCTGGGCGTCTTCTCCGGGATGGGCACGATGAAGGCGGCCAAGCTGGCGCCGGAAGCCTACCTCCTGCCCGTCGATTTCGACGCCTACCGTCGCTATTCGCGTCTGTTCAAGGCCGCCGTCGCCACCATCGCGCCGCAGATCGAAGACCGCGGGATCGACGAGATCTACATCGATCTGAGCGACCACGCGGAAGACTCCCTGATCCTGGCGCGCAGGATCAAAGAGGCGGTGCGCGCAGCGACCGGCCTGTCCTGCTCGATCGGGATCACCCCCAACAAGCTGTTGTCGAAGATCTGCTCGGACCTCGACAAGCCCGACGGGATCACGATACTGTCGCTGGCGGATGTTCCCAGCCGGATCTGGCCGCTGCCGGTGAAGAAGATCAACGGCATCGGCCCCAAGGCCAGCGCAAAACTGGCGGCGCTGGACATCGCGACCATCGGCGAACTGGCGGCGGCGGATCCGGCGCTGCTGCAGACCCACTTCGGCCTCAGCTACGCGCAGTGGCTGCTCGAAGCCGCCAGCGGCATCGATCACCGTCCGCTGAGCACCTGTTTCGAACCGAAATCGATCAGCCGCGAAACGACCTTCGAGAAGGACCTGCACCCACGCCAGGACCGGGCGGCCCTGTCGGCGATATTCACCGAGCTGTGCACCCGCGTCGCCGGCGATCTGCAGCGCGAGGGCTATCGCGGGCGCAAGATCGGCATCAAGCTGCGCTACGACGATTTCCAGACCGTGACCCGCGATGCCAGTCTGCCGCTGGCAACCGACGATCCGCGGGAGATCCGCCGCGTCGCCGGCGAGTGCCTGCGCCGCGTACCCCTGGAAAAGAAGCTGCGCCTGCTCGGCGTCAGGGTCAGCGCGCTGCAGAGCGCTGGCGAAGAGCCGCCGACCCCGCCCGGCGTCCAGGCCGAACTGCCGCTCTGAGGCGCGCCGGCGGCGGATCGGCGCGGCCGCCGCTCACCAGCGCACCCGCGCCGTGTAGTCGAGGGTCGCCGAGCCATTGGCGGCAACGCGCAGGTTCCACGACGCGACGCGCGCAGAATCCTTGGTGTGCGGTTGGCTCTGCTGCACGATCTCCCAGTCGCCCGGGATCGGCTCCTGCACGCGCACCGTCACCTCTTCGTCCTTGGCGTTGCGCAGTTCGATGCTGAACGAGGTCTCCGCCGCGTTGTCGCCGAGCTTCTTGTAGGCCGTTTGCTTGCGCTCGGCCGTGATGTCGAAAGCCTCGCCCAGGCGCAGACTCAGCTTCTCGTTCTTGGCGGTGTGTTCGATCCGGTCTTCGCCGACGAACTGGGCGGCGCCCTTGCTGTCCCTGGCGTAGACGCGGATGATCCCGGCGGGCATCGGCTTGCCCAGTTGGCCGCCGCGGTTGTCGAACTCGAGGAAGATCGCAGGCTTCAGCTTCTGCCCGATCTGGCCGTAGCGCTCGCGGTAGTAGTAATCGCCGCCGGCCAGCAGATATTGGCGCCGCACCGGAATGTCGGCCGCCGAGAGCAGCGCCAACTGCTTGGTCTGGTTGTCGTCGATCGAGCTCGGACGCTCGAAGCTGTAGAGGTGGTAGTCGAGCAGCGCCTCCTGGGCGACCTCGGCGCGCCGCGGCGCCGCCGCCGGCGCCCGCAGCTCGAACGCCTTGGCCGCCGGCACCGGACGAACCCGATTCACCGTACCCGCAACCAGCTGCAGGGTCGCATCGCTGTAAGCGGCACCGCTGCGATTGGTCAAGGTGACCCAGCCCGACAGGTCCATGCGGCTGCCGTCGGCCGACAGATTGGCGACATAATCGGCACGCCACGACAGGCCGGCGGTGAGGTAAGAAAGCTCCAGCGACTGTTGGCCGCCACCGCCTTCGAACAGGACCGACAGCGTCGGCCGATCACGCAGATTGGCGGGCACGCTGTCGAACACGATGCGGCCGGGCACGCCGGTCTCGATCCGGTCGGCAAAGCGCAGCACCGTGCCGCTGTTGGCCGCGAGCACCGTGGCCTTTTCCGCGCGCTCCTCGCCGCTGGTCGGATGGCTGCGCAGCACCGTCACCTCGCGGCCGACGTATTTTTCCAGGAGCTTGGCCGGGGTCAGCAGGTCGAAGTCGAAGTTCTGCTCGAGCAGGGTCAGCGGTCTGCCGCTCACCGCCTTGAGCAGCGCCGTCTCCGGCCGCATCTGGGCCGACACGTCGCGCAAGCTCAGCCGCACCAACCCGGTCGGCAGCTGCAGCCGGCGGCGTTCCTTGACCAGGGCCAGATCGTCGTTGTAGACGGTGATGGCGCTCGCCTCGCGGTCGTTCGCGGTCGACACCAGGTCCTTCGCCGCATCGGCGGCAAACGCCGCGGCCGCGGCGAGGTAGCTCAACAGCAGCAGGCGTTTCATCGCAATCTCCTCGGTCGAGCAGCGCCAAAGGCGCATGATACGATACGCGGATCGCTTGCTCGAGATCGCTGTCATGAGTCTGATCCACGAAGGTGGCTGCGCCTGCGCCTCGGTTCGCTATCGCGTCACCGGCCAGCCGGCGATCGCCCAGGCCTGCCACTGTTCCTTCTGCCAAAGGCGCAGCGGCTCGGCCTTCGCGCTGCTGGCAGCGTTCAAGGAAGATCAGGTCGACCTCAGCGGCCCGCCCCTGACCCAGTACGAACACCGCTCGGACGAGAGCGGTCGCTGGGTTCGCTGTCACTTCTGCCCGGTTTGCGGTACCACCGTGCTGATCACCCTGGAGCGGAACCCCGGAGTCAGCGTGATCCCCGGCGGCAGCTTCGACGATCCCGGTTGGTGCAAGCCGAGCCGCCACATCTGGACCCGCTCGGCGCACGACTGGATCGTTTTCCCGGCGGGCGTCGAGCTGCGCGAGAAAGCCTAGGCGCGGCCGGTCATCCCGCCGCGTCAGGTACGGGCGAAGAAATGCAATAGGTTGAGCGTATTGGCGGCACGATCGATGGCCAGCGCGGCGCCGGCATCGTTGCGGTCGATCTCGAAGCCGACCATCAGCCGCGTCGGCAATCCCCGCTGCAAGGACCGGCGCGCCACCCGCGCCGCGTCGACCTCCACCCGGGTGATCAATGGACCGCCGGGAGAGGCCATCTCGATCGAGAGCGAGACGGTGGTGCCCGGTTCCGGCACGTAATCGAACAGACCACCGCAACCGTGCGGACTGGCGTCGACCAGATGGCCGACGCTGCTGTTCTTCTCGCGGCCAGCACCCAGCCAGGTCGCGACGACGTTGCCGCTGACGAAGGCGATGCGATCCAGGCCGCGCCGATCGGCCGCGTTCTGCGCCGCAGGCGCGACACTCGTAGTGTCATCGTTCATGCTGACTCCTCCTCCAATTCGCAATCGCCAACCGCGGCGGTGGACCCTGGCTGCGTTGCCGTTCGGTGTCGCGACATCCTGTTGTTTGAAGCACTATAGCCGCTTGGCGGCCCGATGGTGTGGGTATACGTCGGGATGACGATCCAGCCAGGGTCCCTGCCTGTACCGCAGCCGAGGAATCGGCTATATTGCGCTGCAAACATTCTGGCCACCGCCGGGAAGGATAGCCGATGCAACACACCCTGCAACCCCTGCTGCGCCTCGCCGCGGCGTTCGCCCTCGGCCTGCTCGCGCTCGCTGCGCAAGCCGGCAGTTCGTCGGTGTCCAGCACGGCTTCCGATTCGGTCGGCAGTTCCTCGACCTCCATCCAGAAATCCAGCACCAGTTCCTCGACCAGAGACAGGGTAGCCCAGGGCCAATATCGGATCATCGATGTGGTCGAGGTGGTGCAGCAACCGGAAATGGTTCGCCTGCAGCTGCAGGCGGTGGCCGCACAAGACGAACAATTCTTCCTGACCTTGCCGCGCCAGACCGCTGAGCGCGCGCGTCTGAGCGCGGGCCAGTTGATCGAGGCGCTGGATCGACCCTTTGGTCTGGCTTTCGCCGCCTTGGACAGCGATGGCGCGGCGACGCCCTTCTTCCTGGTGCTCGATGACCCGTGGTTGCGCGAGTTGCAAAGCCGACCACTGGCGCTTTGATCGTCTGGGCGCGAGCCCTAGCGCTGATCGCCGCGCTCGGCCCGCTGGCGCAGCATTGCTGGGCCAGCTCCCTGCGCTACTGCGAGGCGGAACCGCAACTGTCGGCGGCGGCACAGGATCGGCTGCTGCGCGTCGCCGCCATCGTCAAGGAGCAGCTGGAGCGCTCGGGCCAGCGCCTGGCGCTGGTGGCGCGCTCCGGGCTGGCGCTGGCGCGCTTCGGCCAACGCTATTCGCACGCCGGGGTGAGCCTCAAGGCCAGCCCCAACAGCCCCTGGTCGGTGCGCCAGCTCTACTACGCCTGCGATGAACAGCGGCCGCGCATCTTCGACCAGGGCATGTCGGGCTTTGTGCTCGGCAACAACGATCCCGCCGAGGGCTACCTTTCGATCGTGCTGCTGCCAGCTGCCGCCGCCGGGTCCTTGGAGAGGGCGGCCCTCGACGACGGCCAGGCCTTGCAACTGCTGGGCTCGAGCTACAGCGCCAACGCCTATCCGTTCAGCCAACGCTACCAGAACTGCAACCAATGGCTAGCAGAACTGCTCGCGAGCGCCTGGAACGGGCTGCCGTTTGCCGAGCCGCCGCGTCGGCAGGCGCAGGCCTGGCTGCTCGAGCGCGGCTATCGGCCCACGGTGTTCGAACTGGGATGGCGACCGTTGATGTGGTTGGCGGACCAGGTGCAATGGCTGCACAGCGACGATCACCCGCTAGCGGACATCGCGGCCGCCCGCTTCCAGGTGAGCATGCCAGCGTCGATCGAAGCCTTCGTGCGGGCCGAGTTGCCTGAGGCTGAGCACCTGGAACTGTGCTACAACGAAGAACACTTGGTCATCCGCCGCGGTTGGGAACCCATCGGCGCAGGATGCGTTCCAACCCCCGACGATGAAGTCAGCGCCTGGCTGCCAGCGCGCCTCTGACATCGTTTAGGCTTCAACGGTAGTATGATGGTCGGCATTCGGAGAACGCGAGCATGCGAGGTAACTTCTTGAGGCAAGGCGGCAGAACCAACCGACGCACGGTCTGGATTCTTGCCGCGGCGCTGCTGCTGTTGGCGGGCGGCGGCGCGCTGTGGAAGCTGGCCAGCGGCAAAGCCGCCCCACCGCCGCAGAAACCGGTCGTAACGCTCGAGTTTTCCCCGCACGATGTCGCTGCAGTGCGGCTGCACGAACTGCAGCAGGTGATTCCGCTGACCGGCACGCTGCAGGCTTTGAACCAGACCATCGTCAGGGCCAAGGTGGCCGGGGAGATCGAGGCGGCGCTGGTGCGCGAGGGCGAGGCGGTGAAGAAGGGTCAGGTGCTGGCGCGCTTCGACCTCGCCGATTTTCGCTCGCGACTCGAGGAAAAGATCGCCAACCTCGAAGGCGCCAAGGCGCAACTCGACTTCGCGGCGAGAAACCAGAAGAACAACCAATCGCTGCTGCAGCAGAATTTCATTTCGCAAAACGCCTACGACAACACGCAAAACAATTTTCTGGTCAGCCAGGCAACGCTGAAGTCTTTCCAAGCCCAGGTCGATCTGGCGCAGAGCGCGTTGAACGACGCCGTGGTGCGCTCGCCGATCGATGGCTACGTCGCCAAGCGGCAGGTGCAGCCCGGCGAAAAGGTCAGCCAGGACATGCCCTTGTTCTCCATCGTCGATCTGGCGCGCATGGAATTGCAGGCGCCGGTTCCGGCGAGCGAAATCGACAACGTCAGGGTCGGCCAGGAGGCCAGCATCAAGGTCGACGGCAACGCCGGCAAGACCTACTCGGGGCGCGTCGAACGCATCAATCCGGCGTCCGAGGCCGGCTCCCGCTCGATCAACGTCTACATCACGATCGCCAACGCCGAGCGGGCGCTGAAGGGCGGCATGTTCGCCACCGGTGTGCTCCATCTGGCCAGCGCGCGGCCGGTGCTGGCGGTGCCGAGCTCGGCCGTGCGCAGCGAGAACGGCCAGGCCTACGTCATGGCCCTGGAAGCGGGCGCCTTGGCGCGAAAGTCGGTCGAACTGGGGCGGACCTCGGAGCAGGAAGGCCTGGTGGAGATCCGCGCGGGACTCGCCGAAAGGGCGCAGGTGGTGACCAGCCTGATCGAGGGTCTGAAATCCGGCACGCCGGCCGTCGTCAAAGCGGCGCCGGTGGCACCGGCCAACCCGCCCGCGGCACGAGGCTGAGTCGATCATGTGGATCACCCGCACCAGCATCAATCAACCGGTGTTCGCCACCATGGTGATGGTGGGTCTGCTGGTGCTCGGCGTCATCTCCTACAATCGACTGCCGGTCGAACAGATGCCCGACGTCAGCAACCCCTTCGTCTTCATCGCCATCACCTACCCGGGCGCGGCCCCCGAGCAGGTCGAGAACGATCTGCTGAAACCGATGGAAGACGTAGTCAACACGGTCAACGGGGTGAAGCGGATCTACTCCACCGCCAGAGAGGGGCTCGGCTTCATCCAGGCCGAATTCAGGCTCAGCACCGATATGCCGGCGGCGACGCAGGAGGTGCGCGACAAGATCGCGCAAATCAAACCAACATTTCCCCGCGAGGCCAAGGATCCGCTGATCAGTCGCGCCGATTTCCAGGACCAGCAACCGGTGGTGAATCTGGCCGTGGTATCGAGCGCGCACAGCCTGCGCGAGCTGTCCACCCTCACCGACCAGATCATCGTCAAGCGGCTGCAAAACGCTCCCGGTGTCGGCAAGGTCAGCGTCGTCGGCAGCGTCGTGCGCCAGGTGCAAATCTATCTCAAGCCGGCGCAGCTGCAAGCCTACGGCATCGGCGTCGATCAGGTCATCGCCGCCATCCAGGCGGCCAACCAGGATCTGCCCGCGGGCAGCATCACCAGCGGCTCGGTGGAGCAACTGGTGCGGGTCGAAGGCAAGATCAAGGACCCGGCCGGCTTCGCCAAGATCATCGTCGCCCGCCAGGCCGGCGCCCCGGTGTATCTGGGCCAGGTCGCCGAGGTGGTCGACGGCGAGCAGGAGGAGGTGTCGATCGCCCGCATCAACGGCCAGCGCTCGATCGGCGTCGGCGTGTTCAAGGTGCAAGACGCCAACATCGTCGAGGTCGGCGAAGGCGTCGTCGCCGCCTTGGCCGATTTGAAGAAACGCCTGCCCGAGGCGATCGAAATCAAGAAGATCAATTCGAACGCGGACTCGATCAAGAGCTCGCTCGACAACGTCAAGGAGACCATCGTCGAAGGCGCGCTGCTGACGGTGCTGATCGTGTTCCTGTTCCTGCATTCCTGGCGCAGCACCATCATCACCGGCCTGACCCTGCCGATCGCGGTGATCGCCACCTTCGTCGCGCTCTACGCCTTTCACTTCACCCTGAACTTTCTCACCCTGATGG
>JAHFRE010000305.1 GCA_023258955.1 Sterolibacterium sp. | reverse complement strand
GACAAGGGCGACGCGGCGCAATTCGAACAAGACGACATCCTGGAGCCGAGCGGCTGGGTGCTGCTCAACTTCCTGATGGACTCGCGCACCGGCCTGGGCCGCTTCCGCGGCTTCCGCATCTCCAACTACAACCTGATGATGGAGTTGATCGACTACTGCAGGAGCAAGAGCATCAAGGAGATCCTGCAAATGCCCGACGTCAAGGAGCGCGCCGAGATCTATTTCAGCCTGGAGCGTGAATTCAAGGACCAGATCAAGCGCTGTACCAAGGTGCACGGCAATCTGGTGGTGCTCGACCTGCGCCGCGAGATGCCCATCTTCGCCGGCAATCGCTTCATGATCTACGCGCTCTACCCGCAGGCCAACATCTCCATCCACGTGCTCTGGGGACTGAACCAGGAGAACACCGTCTTCGCCACCGGCAAGTCCATCCTCAATCGCACCTCCAAGACCAACATCGGCGAATTGATGTTGAAGTACGGCGGTGGCGGTCACGAGAACGCCGGCACCTGCCAGGTGGAGAACGACGAGGCGGCAGAGGTACTGGCGAAACTGATCGCGCAGATCAACGCTGATGGCTGATACCCACTAGCGGCTGATACCCGCTAGCGGCTGATGACCACCAGCGACTGAAACAGGCCAGCGGCTGACAACCGCTGGCGGCTCGTCGGTCAGGAGTATTCCGAAGCCTTGTTGAAGAAGGCGAAGCACTCTTTCAGCCGCGCCTCTTCGCTTGGCGTCAGGCCGACGAACTGCACGCCGCAGAGCAAGCGCCCCTTCTCCTCCCGCTGCCAGGCGATCCGGCCTTTGACGTCCATCGGCGTCTGCCTCTGATAGTCGTCGATGGTGGGCGTCGGCAACAGCATGCGCAACTCCACCTGCTGCTCCTTGACCACGGCGCGGGTCAGCGCCAGGCGCGCACCGGTCAGGCTCAGATCCACCGCCAACGCCTCCTGCGACTCGGCTCCCTGCTTCACCTCGGTGAGCATGCCGTGCTCGAGGCGCGGATGGCGCCGGTTGTCGTTGTGCTGCGCTTCGGCACCGTTGTGCGGCTGAATGCGGAATCCCGACATCAGATCCGACATGCGTCCGGTGACGCGATAGAGGTCATCGCCGATCACCGCCGTCGTCTCCACCTTGGTCGAACTCTCCTTGAGTGTGGCGAACAGCCTGGTGAGCGACTCCTGCAACTGGGTAAATTGTGCCAGCTGACGACGGCTGCCCTCGGCGATGCTGTCGTTGGCACCCGCCGCCTCGCTCACTGCCGCCGCCATCGTCTCCATGACGGCAGCGGTCTCGCCGGCGACCGCCTGATTGACGTGCACCTTCTCGACCACGCTGCCCATCACCGAGCGTACCGCGGCGACGCGGCCGGTGAGCGAGCCGACGATGCCGGTGACCTCGGCTGCCGAGGCCGTGGTGCGCTCCGCCAGCTTGCGCACCTCGTCGGCCACCACGGCAAAGCCGCGCCCCTGCTCGCCGGCGCGCGCCGCTTCGATGGCAGCGTTGAGCGCCAAGAGATTGGTCTGGCCGGCGATTTCCTTGATCGTGTCGATGATACGATTGATCTCGCCGGCGGCATCGGCGAGGCCGGCGACCTCGTTGGAAACGCGGTCGACCTCGCTCACCGTCGCCTCCATCTCGGCGATGTTGCGCTGGACGGTGCCGACGCCGGAGCGCGCCTTCTGTTCCACCTCGCGCGTCTGTCCGGCGGCGCTCTCGGCCCGGTCCTTGACCTCGGCGGAGATGGCGTTGAGCTCCTCGGTCGCCTGCACCACCTCGCTCGAGCGGCTCTCTTCCTGGCGGCTGACCTCGGCGATGCTTTTGGCGATGGTGGCAATCTGAAAGGCCGACTGCCCCATCTGCTTGCCGCTCTGGTCCACCTCGCCGAGGATGGTGTTGAGCTTGCCCAGGACGTCGTTGAAGATTCGCTGCAGCACGCCGATTTCATCGTGCTGGGTGGTCGCCACACCCTGGGTCAGGTCTCCCGCCTCGACCGCCTGCAAGGCCGTGCACAGCGCCTGTATCGGCCGCACGAAGGCGGTGGCCACCACGCCGATCAGGACGAACTGGATGGCGAATTCCAGGCCGGATTCCCAGACCGAGTTGAAGATGTAGGCGGAATGGTTTGCGGAGAGCTTGCTGATGATGTCGGCGCTGGCACCGCCGGTGGTGGCAATGTCGATCATCTTCTGCAACTCGTGCGTGGCCAGCATGCGGCTGTAAATCGTCGTAATCATGGTGACGACGAAGAAGCCCAACTGCAGCTTCCAGCGTATGCTCAGATTCTTCACCCAATCCATTTCTGGCTCCCCCTGATCGCAAACAGCGGGGAGTATAACGTCGTATTGAAAATGGATGGCGCGCCAGGACGCAGGTCCTGGTCGCTTGTGCCTTGCTGGTGAATAGCAGCCGGTGTTACACCGGCATGTTCATGATGTTCTGATAGGCGGTGACCAGCTTGTTCCTGACCTGCACCATCTGCTGGAATGAGAGGTTGGCCTTCTGCAGATTGATCATCACGTCTTGCAGATTGACGTTGCTGTTGCCGCTGGCAAATTCCTGGCTCATCTCTTGCGCCGAGGCCTGCGCCTGGTTGACCTGATCGATGGCGCTCTTCAGAGCCTGACCGAAATCCGCACCACCGGCCGCGGGCGCCTGCAAAGGCTTGGCTCCGACACCGCCCACCGCGGAAACGGCGCGCAGTTCAGCGAGCATGCTGTCGAGTTGCCTCGTATCTATCGCCATGGTCGAACTCCCAGGCAGCCAAGTGGTTCCATATGATTCATTCTAATAGCAATCGACGTGCCAGGAAAGCCTCAGATATAGCCCTCGTCTCGATACTGCTTCAGCTTGTAGCGCAGGGTGCGTTCGGAAATGCCTAGCTTCTCCACCGCCTTGAGCCTCGATCCACCCACCGCTGCGAGCGTATCGAGGATGTGGCTGCGCTCCAAGTCCTTCATATTCGCCGAGTTCTCAACATTTTCCGGCGCCTTCGGCGCCGCCGCCGGGGCCGTCGCCGTGGTCAACGGCACGGAGGCGGCGAACATGAGATGCTCGGGCTCGATCAACTCGGAGGGTGCCATGATCAGCGCGCGCTGGATGATGTTCTCCAATTGGCGTACGTTGCCCGGCCAAGGATGGGTGGCAAGGATTGCCTCTGTCGCCACGGCAAGCCTTGCCGGCCAAACCATGCGAGCGCCGTGCAGGGCGAGAAAGTGCCGCGCCAGCGGCAGGATGTCGCCCGGCCGTTCGCGCAGCGCCGGCACCCGCAGCGGAAAGACGTTCAACCGGTAGTACAGATCCTCACGGAATGCGCCTTCCCTGACCTCCGCGGCGATGTCGCGATTGCTCGTCGCCAGCACGCGGATGTCCAGGGGCACCGGCTTCTTGCCGCCGACCCGCTCGACTTCGCGCTCCTGCAGCACGCGCAGCAGTTTCGCCTGCAGCGCCAAAGGCATTTCGGAAATCTCGTCTAGCAGCAGGGTGCCGCCGTTGGCCTGTTCGAACTTGCCCGCCTGCGCCGTCTGAGCGCCGGTGAACGCCCCCTTCTCGTGGCCGAACAGGGTCGCCTCGAGCAGGTTGTCGGGAATTGCGGCGCAATTGATAGCGACGAAAGGTCCTTTGGCTCGCGCCGACTGCTCGTGGATGTAGCGCGCGAACACCTCTTTGCCAGTGCCCGACTCGCCGGTGAGCATCACCGTCGCATCGGTCCTGGCGACCCGCGCCGCGAGCAACATCACCTCGCGCGCGACGGCATCCTCGACCACCATGCCCTCCGCGCTGGGAGCGGTGGCGTAGCGGGAGATTTGCGCCAGCAGCGCCTTCGGCTCGAACGGCTTGAGCATGAAATCGCAGGCGCCACCGCGCATCGCCGTCACGGCCCGGTCGACGTCGCCGAAGGCGGTCATCAGCAACACCGGCAAACGCGGTGCGCGTGCGCGTATCTCGGCCAGCAACTCGAGCCCGTCCATCGGCGCCATGCGCAGATCGGAAACGACCATATTGAAGGACTGGCGCGCGATCAACTCCAATGCCTGCGGTCCGCCGCCAGCGCCGACCGCCGCGTGGCCGGCCGCTTCGAGGGTGATCAGCAGGGCATCGCGCAAGGCTTCGTCATCCTCGACGACAAGTATCTTCAGATTTTCAGGCATCTTCTTCGCTGGAGGTGGCGTCCGCTGGGGACAGGGGCAGGGTCAGGATGAATTCGCTGCCCTGGGCCGGCTGTGAAATCACTTCGATGTTGCCGCCGTGGGCGC